>NZ_CP098812.1:315087-630175 GCF_036825535.1 Parasalinivibrio latis | reverse complement strand
CAGGTCTCGCTGGTGGTTGAATACCATCAGCGAGCCGTTACAGGAAAGGTCATTGTAGGCAAAACGGCGGCCACCATCCTTTTCGACAGAAACACACTCACCAGAAGGCCCACTGACCTGCACAGCCCTGGGATCTCTTGCTCCAACCTTACCCAGCACTTCATTGAGGGTTGTTCCCCACTCAACTTCATAAATACCGGGATGGTCAACGTCGCCGGATACACTTAAAAGACGGGTACCGGAAGAATCATTGGTGCCCATGGCCTCGTACCAGCGCGCACCTTTTTCCATGATCCGGCTGACCGTGGCAAAGGTTTCTACATTGTTGACGGCCGTTGGCTTGCCAAGGTATCCCTGCTGGACCGGAAATGGCGGTTTCACCCGTGGCGTTCCCCGTTTCCCTTCGCAGGATTCAATCAGCGCCGATTCGTCCCCACAGATATAGGCCCCGGCACCAAGCTGGATACGGATATCAAAATCAAAGCCATCGCGCCCGCCTATGCGTTTGCCCAACAGGTTTCGCTCACGAAGTGACGAAAGGGTTTTCTCCAGGTAACCCACCAGGTAGGCATACTCCGACCGCAGGTAGATGATCCCTTCCTGTGCGCCGATGGCGTACCCGGCGACAATCATCCCGGTAAACACCTGCTCCGGGCTCCGGGTGAGGACAACCCTGTCTTTAAACGTGCCGGGCTCACCTTCATCTGCGTTGCAGATTACGTATTTGGTTTCATCCGGCGCGGCACGGCAGAGCTTCCATTTCAGGCCTGCTGAAAAACCGGCCCCTCCCCGCCCGCGCAGCTTTGAGACGCTGGTGGAATCAATCACTTCTTCCGGATGTTTTGTCACAATACCGGCAATGATCTCAGCAGGGTCAACGGGTTCCCTGAAGAAGACCGGCCCAGCCTGTTGGATATTGGACGCCACCAATGAATCAACATATTCGACACTTTCTCTGTTGTTTCCGGCAGGATCTGCAATGGCAGCAGGGGGAATGCCCGCTTTCAGCGACGACATAATGCCCCTGACTTTCTCAGGCGTCAGGCGGGTGAAAGGAACATCATCCACAAGCATTGCCGGTTCCTGGTCTGAAAGCCCGATACAGTGGGTATCGAAAAGGCCGACACTGCCGTCTTCGCTCACATCACCAAACTTACAGCCTGCCGATTCTTCAAGCGCCTGCCGCACGTCGTCATAGCCTTGCATCCGGGCAATGACGGTATCAGCCAGGTAAATCTTGTGCTTTCCGGCAGGTTTGTCATGGAAGAAATGGTAGAAAGACAGTGTTTCACGCACATCCAGCGGCGAAAGGTTCAGCCCATCAGCCAGTTGCTGTACGGCTGAACCAGGTATATAGCCATTGGCGCGCTGCACAGCCCAGAGCATGTCAATCAACCGCTCCCTGCGGTGCCCGTGCTGTGACAGTATCGCCTCTACGTCATTGCTCATTGATCTCTCCTTGTACCAGAGCCCGGCGCTTCCTGCCGGGGTTGGGCTGTTTCCAGGGTGCAGGAAACCTGCCCGGAGTTCGGATAAAACCGGGATTATTGGAAATATTCTTGTCACTCAGCCAGACGGTGCTGGCCGGTTTTTATGCTTTACGGTAGGAAGAATTTCTGGCTGCTTACTGGCAGCCTCATTTTTTTATTGGGTGTTTGTATTGGTAAGTCATGACAAATGCAATCCGGATGCCAACTGAATGAGCTTTATATTTCTTGTTGTTTTTCATCAGTATAACGTCACTGTTATTACATCTTCATCAATCAGGCAGTTAACCTTGTGTCGCTTTACTGAGGGAAAATGGATACCTGCTTTCCAACTCGGTAAACAGGCCACACGCTGAGTGTTTGCAGTCAATATCCCCCATTTGGGTGAAGCAATTTCATCACGGAAAGCCAACACTGGATAACAGGCAATCCAGTCAGGTTCATATTTGAAGGGTGAGGAAACAATGAAGAACGAAGGTTGGAATTTATAATTCGTCCACAGGTAATTTTTCTGATTTGCAACAACCTTGACATAGCCCTCCTTTAAGGAGGAATTAAACGGGTGAAGGGATTAACCGGCAAACTGGGTGTCGGAAATCTTTACACCCGTATTTTTTGTTTGAGCGGCAACCGTTCTATCACCCTGTTTATAAGTCCAATTTCATGATGGCACCGGGATTGCTGGATTTTCCGTTTTTATCCGGGACGCGCCCGATACTGCCTTTGATTTCGGGTACCCGGATAGCTGATGGAATTGGGGACACGATATGCCTTCAGATATCGACCGGATTATTGCCACCATGTACCGGTGCGCAGCGAAGGCCGACTGGCAACCTTTACTGCAACAGATTCACCGCCACTACCGTGCCAACCGGGTACTGAATATTGGCGTCAGCTTTGAAACCCAGCTTCCGGTTTTCTTCTCTACTACCAAATTCCAGAAAGAATTAATGCACTTCCGGAAAGTCATCCCACAGGATCCCATGGTTCGGGCATCCCGCAGCATCGCGTTAGGGAAGGCTTACACTGACAGGCAAGTGATATCCAGGAAGGAACTGACCTCTTCCTGGTTTTACCAGGAATTTTATGTCCCTGCCCAGGTCGGCCATATTATGGCAGCCAATGCCCTCAATTCAGATTCGGCCATGGCCTCGCTTATTATCAACCGGCCTTTCAAGGCGGAACCTTTTTCCCAACAGGATCTTTCCAGTTTCCAGCGCATTGCAGATCACTGCCAGCCGGCGATTGAGATTTATTTGCAAGCCCTAAACAACAAGGCCGAGACGTCGTTTTACCAAAAATGTATGGAACATGCCGGCCATGCCATGGTGTTACTGGATAACCGTGGCATGTTGCTCCATGCCAACCCAGCTGCAGAGTCCATTATGGACAGGTACCCCCTTTTCAACCGGCACAGCGGTACCTTGCTGGCGACTGATGACAACGTAAACCGTAACTTGAAAAAGGCGTTCCGGGCTATCACCCAATCCCAGGAAAGCCCTGCCCCTCAAAGCGTTGAAATCCCTGCATGCAAGGACTGGCCACAGATACTCGTCCGCATGGCTCCGTACTATGATGACACCCCCTTTGCTCATCATTATGAGTGCAAGGTATTGGTATCAATCTATGCCAATGACCGAACTCAGCTGGAATTCGCAGCCTCCCATTTCGGCCTGACCAAAGCAGAAACCCAGGTGGCTGCAATGCTGTTGAACGGGTTGGAAAAATCCGAAATCGCAGAACAACTTTTCCGCTCACCGGAAACCATCAAAACACATATTAAAAACCTGATGACCAAGACAGGCACCCACAGCCAGCACTCCCTGGTTTCAACCCTTTCCCTTTACCGGCATTAGGTGTTCCTGCCTTTCATATTTCGCGCAGCCCCACTCCTAAAATCCCCCAATTGGGTGAGGCTGTCCGGCTCCCGACTGACAACACTTACAAGTAACGTTGGCAGCAAGGGACTGCCATCTTGGATACAGTGATTTCTCTTAGGGGGTACAGGTTATGGCACCAGGAAGGTTTACCAAGGCACAACTGCTGGCAACGGCCGTTATCATGTTGACTGGCTGTATGGGCCAGACACAACAGGCAACCCGGCAAACTGATTACCCGCAGGTAATCTCCTACAACGGCTACCAGTTAGACCCGGCTACCCATATTGTCAGTTCACCAGACAAAGAGTGGCTGCAATGGAGCCGGACCAAGAACATGACAGTGGTGGATGCGGTAGCAAAATACGGTGGGGACGGCTGGCGGGTTGCCACTGCAGCAGAGATAGCAGCCCTGCTTAACGACTTCAATCTCGCCTCCAACTATATAGAGACATTTACCGATATCAGGGAAAACCAGGTCGAGTCTGTTCCATGGACTGAAGACGAAGATATCAACAGCGATTATTCAATGATGTTTGTCACCCTGTTTGGCAATACCTATTCCGTCAGCGGGCACATGCCAGTCAAGGCTGATTACCCGTCCGGCAGCAGCAGTTATTACCAGTTCACCTCCGGAAACCCGGCTGAGTTTGGTAAGGCGTCAGTCATCCCTGACAGCACCCGGAATGGGAAGCACAGCTCAATGGCTGCATTTATGTTGGTGAAAGCTTTTGACGGCAAGCCCCTTAAAAAGAAGAACAGAAACGTCGGAGTGGCACTTGTCAGGGCCATTGGTGATGCCCACCGCTAACCCTTTCAGGAAAGATGAATGCCGTTAAACCCCTCCGGCTTAACGGCAATTCCCTTTACACGTGAGTATTTTTTATTAGACAGCATTAAAGTGTGATGCTGGTATTCCAGTCATGATCCAATTGCTGTTTAAGCTGTACAGACAAGAAAAACTCAAAATAAAATCAATAGCATTCATCGAATTACCATGACCCCCAGCGTTCAGCCTGCGACAAGCCTTCCTCAACAAGCCCGTCCGGTTAACGGTGTGCTTCAACCCACTGTAACCACTGTTGCTGGAGGTTTGGGGAGACCGATGCCACCACAGAGCGGGGGTCCAGGGTGACATTGCCAGGCGGGATTTCCTCCAGCCTGTTTTCCAGGCCACCGGCACGGGTAAGGATCAACTGTCCGGCCGCATAGTCCCAAAGCATCTGCTTGCCATGGAGGTAAAGGTGGCAGCGCCCGGCCGCAATCCAGCACCAGTCAAGGGCACTGGCACCAAAGCTCCGCTGGGAGCGGTAAGGAGGCATTGCAGCAAGGGCACCGGAGAGAGTGACCGACAGCCGCTTGAAATCAATCAATCCCATGCAATCTGCCAATACACCGGGGGCATCCCGCTCACTTTGAATAAGCTGGTTATTGAGTGTTGCCGGGCCGTTTTCACAGGCAAAGAAACACTCGTCCCGGTTGGGGTCATACACCATGCCCATCACTACCCTGCCATCGGCGATCAGTGCCAGGGAGGTACAGAAATAAGGAATACCCGCTGCAAAATTGCTGGTGCCATCTATGGGGTCGAGTACCCATACCGCGGTATCTTGTGAGGAGAGCAAAGCCTGCTGTTCCTTCCGGGGTAACTCCTCCCCCAAAACCGGTATCGACGGCCAGCTTGCCTGGAGTGATTCAATCAGTGCTTCCTGCATCTGGGTGTCGGCATCGGTGATCAAGGACTTGTCCGGTTTCTTCCGGACACCGTTTTCGCCGCTGAAACGGCCAAAACAGGGAAGGACAATTTCCTGGTTAAGTACCTGGATACGGCCAAGCAGTGTCTGCCTGACTGCCTCGACGGGCAGTGCCAACAACCGGGTCACAGCCGCCGAGGCGACATTCTGTGGTTTTTCTGTCTTCTCCATCTTTCGCGCTCCGTGCTTTACTCAGACAGAAGGTGCCCGCCCGGCGTCATATCCGTCCGGCACCCGGTATTTATCTTGGGGACAAAGCGGGTAGAAATCCGGTCGAGCCGCCTCAGGGTCGGAGCAGGGACCAGCATATCCGGCACCACCGCCAGAGAGTCAATCACCGTATCCGGGTTGGCACTGCCAATATCCACGCCGTAGTTGTAGCCATAAGAAACTGCCACAACCCGGCAACCTGCAGCCCTCGCAGCGCGGACATCATTGACTGAATCTCCGACCATCACCATTCGCCGGATATTTACCTGCATCCGGTCAGCAGCATCCAAAAGGCCATCAGGGGAAGGCTTGGCCTTGCGGACAGAATCACGCCCCATCACCTGGGAGAAGTAGTGCCGTACGCCCAACCCTTCCAGCACTTCGTTGGCCTGGGCAGTCTGCTTGTTGGTCACGCAGGCCAGGGAAATCCCCATATTGTGCAGGCGTTCAAGGCAGGCTTCAGCACCAGGGTAGAGTTTGGTCGCCCGGTGTTTGCGGTTTTGGTATGCCTTGGTAAACAGCGGGTTGGCCCGGTTAAACACACGGTCAGGTACCCTGCCGTCAAGGTGGCGGGTCAGTACCCGGTGGATCAGGCAGTCTGTACCATCCCCAACCCAGTCCCGCACGTCTTCGATTCCACCAAACGGCAGACCGAGCTCAATCATCATTTCTTCTGCCGCAAATCCCAAATCGGCAGCGGTGTCAGCCAGTGTGCCGTCGAGGTCAAAGCACACAGCCTGAATATTGTTCAGCCTGAGCATAGGTTCACTCCCTGAATAGTCAGATGGCGCTTTGTCACGCGCTCGAATATCGCCGGTGAGGCGTAGGTCAATCACAGTACAGATCCGGCAAAGAACCCGGTAAGAAGAGAGTGGGGAAATTACCGCCACCAATCTAAAGATAGCAGAGCCGGGCAGCGCAACAGGCTACATGCCCCCTTGCCTGAGCCGGTATTCCCCATATATTTCTCTGCAACCCCGGCAATCTGATTGAGCTATCAATCAGTTGCCGGAATCACATTTTTTTATGCCAGGGCGAACTTTTTTCCCTTCAGCTCGCCTGGCGATGGGGCGGTATATCCCCTTCCCGTTCCTTGTCCATTTCCAGGTGGTAACGGGTTACCCGTTCAACTTCTTCCCGCGCTCCCAATATGACCGGGATACGTTGGTGTAACTTCCCTGGTTGCACGGAAAGCAGGCGTTCCCGGCCGGTAGTGGCAGCGCCCCCGGCCTGCTCGATAATAAAGCTCATCGGGTTGGCTTCATAAAGCAGGCGAAGCCTTCCTTCGTGGACATTTTCCCGACCGTCCCTGGGATAGAGGAAAATCCCGCCACGCATCAGAATCCGGTGAACTTCCGCGACCATAGATGCCACCCAACGGGTATTGAAGTTGCGCCCACGCGGGCCATCTTTCCCGGCCACCACTTCATCGATATAACGTTTGATCGCCGGCTCCCAGTGGCGCTGGTTTGACATATTGATGGCAAACTCGCTGGTTTTTTCCGGGATCGTCAGCTTGGGGTGGGTCAGGATAAATTCACCAATATCCTGGTCAAGGGTAAAGCCGTTCACTCCCTGGCCTGAGGTGAGTACCAGGTTGGTTGCCGGGCCGTACAGGACATACCCGGCACAGACCTGGCGCGTGCCGGGCTGAAGGAAGTCATCTTCCGTCGGCTCGGTGATACCGTCAGGGCAGCGGAGTATGGAGAAAATCGTACCGATAGAGACATTCACCTCCGTGTTGGAAGACCCGTCAAGCGGATCGAAAACCAACAGGTACTTTCCCTTCGGGTAACGGTTTGGGATCGGGTAGACATCTTCCATCTCTTCCGACGCCATTCCCGCCAGGTGCCCGGACCACTCCAGTGCCTTGATCATTACCTCGTTGGAGATGATATCCAGCTTCTTCTGGGTTTCCCCCTGCACATTTTCGCTCTCAGCGCTGCCAAGCACATTGATAAGCTGGCCGCGGTTAACATCATCTGAAATCTCTTTGCATGCCGTGACTATCGCACTCAGCAACAGGGTAAATTCCCCGGTGGACTCAGGGATCCGGCGCTGCTCTTCAATAATGAAGCGGGTGAACGTTGTACCTTTTCTCATACCAGCCTCCTTACACCATCGCTTCGCGCTTGGCGAAACGGTCATGAGTGGTCGCAACGCTCACCCGGTTGGAGCCGGCATACACCAGCTCTTCAATCATCGGCTGCATGATAAGCTCCATCGCCAGCCCCATTTTGCCGCCGGGCACCACAATGTTGTTGCGGCGCGACATAAAGGAGCCATGGATCATATTGAGCAGGTACTGGAAATCGACACCGGACTTTTTCGGGTCACGGAAACGGATTACCACCATGCTCTCATCCAGCGTCGGGATATCCCTGGCAATAAACGGGTTGGAAGTATCAACCATAGGCACCCGCTGGAAATTCACATCTGTCAGGGAAAACTGCGGGGTAATGTAATGCACGTAATCATGCATCCGGCGCAATATGGTGTCGGTCACCGCTTCACGGCTGTAACCCCGTACATTGGTATCCCGGTGGATTTTCTGGATCCACTCAAGGTTGACGATAGGCACTACGCCAATAAGGAGGTCAACATAGCGGGCAACATTATTTTTTGCGGTCACCACACCACCGTGTAGCCCTTCATAAAACAGAAGATCCGACCCATCCGGAATCGGGATCCAGGGTGTGAACGTACCCGGTTTCTGGTTGTGCTGGGCCGCTTCTTCCTCGTTATGGATATAGTAGCGGCGCAATGCTGTCCCGGACTCGGCATAGGCCTTGAACGTCTTTTCCAACTCATCAAAATCGTTGCCTTCCGGGCCAAAATGGCTGAGGCTCTTGCCTTTTTCCTGGGCCCGCTTCAGCCGCTCACGCATTTCAGCACGGTCATAGCGGTGGTAGCTGTCACCTTCAAGGATAGCGGCTTCAAACTGGTTACGGCGGAAAATCTGCTCCATGGCATTTTTAACGGTTGAGGTTCCTGCGCCCGATGAGCCGGTAACCGCAACAATGGGATGCTTAACTGACATAGTTTTTCTCCTCTGGCTTCGCATTGACTGCTTCAGCGCACTGAAGGCGCTAGCGAGCCACTGGCATAGCGTGATGCCATGGCTTCAAGGCTAACCGGGGTAATTTTCGAGGCCATGCCTGCACATCCGAAGGCCTCATAACGCTCCTGGCAAAGGGTCTGCATGGCAACGGTTGCTGCAGACAGGAATTTACGCGGGTCGAAGTTACTGGGGTTTTCCGCAAGGAAACGGCGGACAGCACCGGTGCTTGCCATGCGAAGGTCGGTGTCGATATTCACTTTACGCACACCGTGTTTGATACCCTCTACAATCTCTTCCACCGGCACACCGTAGGTTTCTCCCATGTCGCCGCCGTAGTCGTTGATTACGGCCAGCCAATCCTGTGGCACAGAAGACGACCCGTGCATCACCAGGTGGGTATCTGGGATCCGGGCATGGATTTCCTTGATACGGTCGATGGCAAGGATGTCCCCGGTTGGTGGCCGGGTAAACTTGTAAGCCCCATGGCTGGTACCAATGGCGATGGCAAGGGCATCAACCCCGGTCGCACGGACAAAGTCCGCCGCCTCTTCCGGGTCGGTCAGCAGCTGGTCGTGGCTCAGTACACCTTCTGCACCGGATCCGTCTTCTTCACCGGCAGTACCGGTTTCCAGTGATCCCAGGCAACCCAGCTCCCCTTCAACGGACACCCCACCGGCATGGGACATCTCCACCACCCGGCGGGTGACGTCACAGTTGTATTCGTAGCTTGCCGGGGTCTTCATATCCTCCATCAGTGAGCCATCCATCATTACCGAGGTAAAACCCTGCTGGATGGACTGGAGGCAAATTCCCGGTGACGCCCCGTGATCCTGGTGCACCACGACGGGAATGGTTGGCCACTCTTCCACTGATGCCAGCATCAGGTGACGCAGGAAAGAAGCACCGGCGTAGCTGCGGGCACCCGCTGATGCCTGCAGGATCACCGGGCTGTCGCTCGCTGCTGCTGCCCGCATAATGGCGTGCACCTGCTCCATGTTGTTTACGTTGAATGCCGGGACGCCATAGCTGTACTCGGCTGCATGGTCGAGCAGTTGCCGTAGGCTGATAAGTGCCATAATTCACTCCTTGTAATCGGACTATTCATTAAATTCCAGAATGCATTCTTGGGCCTGCCTGTTAGTTCGATTCACTCAGGGCAAGGTGTGCCAGTGAGATCAGTTTTTCTGTCGTCAGGCCGAAATGTTCAAAAAGACGGGACGCCGGGGCCGATTCGCCAAAACTGTCAATCCCCATTACCCGGCCACGGCTGCCTACATACTTGTGCCACCCAAGGGTTGAACCTGCTTCCACAGCAATGCGGCAGGGGACATCCGGCGGCAGTACGGCATCACGGTAGTGCTGCGGCTGCTTGTCAAATTCAGAGGTACAGGGCATGGACACCACCCGCGCACCGACGCCCTGCCGGTTCAGCATCACAGCAGCTTCCGTCGCTACAGCCACTTCTGAGCCGGTGGCAATCAGGATAATGTCAGGCTGGGCACCGTAACGCCCCTCATGCTCACGGAGCACATAGCCGCCTCGTTCAATCAGGCTGAGTTGGTCTGCCCGGCGCAGCTGGTGTGGCAATTTCTGGCGCGAAAACACCAGAACATGCGGGCCGGTTTTATCTTCAATCGCCCGTTTCCACGCCACTGCACTTTCCACCGCATCGCAGGGACGCCAGACGTTTACGCCGGGCATGGCACGCAGGCTGACCAAGTGCTCAACCGGCTGGTGCGTCGGCCCGTCTTCCCCAAGGCCAATGGAGTCATGGGTGTAGACATAGATGGCGTGGATATGGGAAAGCGCCGCCACCCGGATGGCGTTGCGGGCATAGTCGGAGAACACCAGGAAGGTGCCGCCGAATGGAATGAAACCGCCATGCAGGGCAATCCCGTTCATCACAGCGCTCATGCCAAATTCACGCACGCCATAACGCATGTAATTTCCGTTCGGCTGGTCGGGCTCGATGTCCCACGCGCCTTCCCAAAAGGTATTGTTCGACGGGCTGAGATCGGCAGAGCCCCCCAGCATCTCAGGTAAAGTTGGGGCAAGGGCGTTGAGGGATTGCTGGGATGCCTGACGTGAAGCAATGCTCTGGCTGCGAAGCGCCACTGTTTTCACGTGGCTTTCAGCCTGCTCTTTCCAGTTTTTAGGCAAGGAGCCTTCGGTGCGGCGGGTAAATTCTTCAGCCAGTTCAGGGTAAGCCTGTGAATATGCTGCAAACCTGCGGTTCCACAGCGCTTCACGCATTACGCCCTGTTCACGCCCGTCCCAGAGGGACTGGATGGTCTGGGGAATATCAAAAGGACCGTAAGGCCAGTCCAGCGCCTTGCGGGTCTCCCGGATTTCCTCCTCACCCAGTGGCGCCCCGTGCACATCATGGCTGCCGGCTTTATTTGGCGATCCCTTGCCAATCTCTGTTTTACAACAGATCATCGTCGGCTTTTCTTCTTCCCGACGGGCATCAAGAATGGCATCACGGATCGCAACAGGATCGTGTCCATCCACATTTTCAATCACATGCCAGCCATAGGCCCGGAAACGTCCCGGCGTGTCATCGGTAAACCAGCCTTCGACCTCACCGTCGATAGAGATGCCATTGTCATCATAAAAAGCCACCAGCTTACCCAGTTTGTGGGTGCCAGCCAGCGAACAGGCCTCGTGGGAGATCCCTTCCATCAGGCAACCGTCCCCCAGGAACACATAGGTGTAGTGATCGATAATATTGTGCTCATCCCGGTTGAACTGGGCGGCGAGGGTTTTCTCTGCCATCGCCATGCCAACCGCATTGGCCAGTCCCTGTCCAAGCGGGCCTGTTGTGGTTTCCACTCCCGGCGTCATCCCGACTTCCGGGTGGCCCGGCGTTTTACTGCCAAGCTGTCGAAACTGCAGCAACTCTTTCATAGGCAGGTCATAGCCGGTGAGATGAAGCAGGGAATACAGCAATGCAGAGCCATGGCCGTTGGACAGGACAAAGCGGTCACGGTTTACCCAGCCGGGGTTGGCCGGGTTATGGCTCAGGAAATCACGCCAAAGCACTTCGGCAATATCCGCCATACCCATTGGCGCCCCCGGATGCCCGGAATTGGCAGCCTGGATCATATCAACGGAAAGCATACGGATGGCATTGGCGCACTTCACCCGTTCGCTATGATTCTCCAAAAGCGTGGGGTTCTCCAAAAGCGACGGATTCTCCAAAAGCGGCGATTTCTCTGAAGGCTGTTCACCAGGTGCGGCATCCGGCACCCTTTCCAGCGCGTGGCTCTGTTCCTGAATCTGGCTCATAGTTAATTCCTTTTTACTGAAATTCCTGCGTCCCGGCTAAAACAGCATCATCGAATATCAGAAGGCAATAAAAGCGAAAAAAGCGGGCACGAACGATAGGTTTCACGTTAAAGGCAATTAATAAAGCGCTCCAATCAGGAATAATCGAAGTCAGAATAAATAAAACTTATAAACACACATAAATAAAAATATTACCGATAAATTACAGGTAATTAGCCGAGAAGAAATAAGAACTCCACCCTTGATAACCACACAAAGCATAGAGTTATATGAAATCTTATAAATCAAAGAGGTAAGAGAATAAAATAGTTTTAGTTATGGTTTATTCTTATTCTCAAAATATTTTCTTATGCTGACATAAAAACTTCCAATTTCACTTATTGGCTCCAGCCAATAAAACTATCCCTATGCCAACGACAGGATGGCGATTATTCAAAATACGATTCTCACCTCTCCAGAAATAAGGATATGGTTATGGCTAAAAGTTACCAGGCAGGTGTAAAGGAATACAGGGAAACCTATTGGATGCCGGAATATACCCCGGTTGATACAGATATTCTGGCCTGCTTCAAAATAGAACCCCAGCCCGGAGTCCCACGTGAAGAAGCCGCCGCTGCCGTGGCAGCCGAGTCATCAACCGGTACCTGGACCACCGTCTGGACCGATTTGCTGACCGACCTCGATTACTACAAAGGCCGTGCTTACGCTATTGAAGATGTTCCCGGTGATGACACCTCATTTTATGCATTCGTTGCTTACCCCATCGACTTGTTTGAAGAAGGGTCTGTGGTAAACGTCCTGACCTCGCTGGTCGGTAATGTATTCGGCTTTAAGGCAATTCGTGGCCTTCGCCTTGAAGACGTTCGTTTCCCGATTGCCTATGTAAAAACCTGCGGCGGGCCACCAAACGGCATCCAGGTTGAACGTGACCTGCTCAACAAATACGGCCGTGCGCTGCTGGGCTGTACCATCAAGCCCAAACTGGGCCTGTCTGCCAAAAACTACGGCCGCGCCTGTTATGAAGGGCTCCGTGGCGGCCTGGACTTTACCAAGGATGATGAGAACGTAAACTCACAGCCGTTTATGCGCTGGCGTGACCGCTTCGGTTATGTTGCTGAAGGCGTACACCGCGCAGAACGAGAAACCGGTGAGCGCAAGGGCCACTACCTCAATGTGACAGCCCCGACGCCGGAAGAAATGTACCGCCGGGCTGAATATGCCAAAGAACTCGACATGCCGATCATCATGCATGACTTTTTCACCGCGGGTTTCACTGCCAACACCGGTCTTGCCAACTGGTGCCGCGATAACGGCATACTGCTCCACATCCACCGTGCGATGCACGCTGTGGTCGACCGTAACCCACGCCATGGTATCCACTTCCGCGTACTGACCAAGTGCCTGCGCCTGTCGGGCGGTGACCACCTCCACTCGGGTACCGTGGTCGGCAAGCTCGAAGGTGACCGTGATGCCACCCTCGGCTGGATCGATATCATGCGAGACCGCGTGATCAAGGAAGACCGCAGCCGCGGCATCTTCTTCGACCAGGACTTTGGTTCCATGCCTGGTGTCTTGCCCGTTGCCTCCGGCGGTATCCACGTGTGGCACATGCCGGCACTGGTTTCCATCTTTGGTGACGATGCAGTGTTCCAGTTTGGTGGCGGTACCCTGGGCCACCCATGGGGCAACGCAGCCGGCGCGGCAGCAAACCGTGTCGCACTGGAAGCCTGTACGCTGGCGCGCAACGAAGGCCGTGACCTGGAGCGCGAAGGTAAGGACATCCTCACTGCCGCAGCCAAGCACAGCCCAGAGCTGAAAGCTGCTATGGAAACCTGGAAAGAGATCAAGTTCGAGTTTGACACTGTCGACAAACTGGACGTCGCCCACGCCTAAGCGGGAGCCCACGAATGGAATCAATGGGGAAACCCATTGCATTCCCAATGCGAACAAGGAGCACAGAGTATGAGTGAAGTGATGGATTACCCGTCGCGGCTGACGGACGCACACAGCCGCAAGTTTGAAACCTTTTCGTACCTGCCAAGGCTGACGGCCGAGCAAATCCGCCGCCAGGTTGAGTATATCGTCAGCAAAGGCTGGAACCCGGCTATCGAACATACCGAGCCGGAAGAAGCGAGCGGCGCCTACTGGTACATGTGGAAACTGCCCATGTTCGGTGAAACCAATGTTGACACCATCCTCAACGAGGCTCAGCTATGCCATAACCAGAACCCGAACCACCACGTCCGGCTGATAGGTTATGACAACTTCAAGCAGAGCCAGGGTGCCGCCATGGTGATTTACCGGGCCCCAGGGTTTGAGTAACCCCATCTCCATTTGAACTCCGTTTGAGTGACGGACTCTGTTTAAGGCTTAACACGGTAGGGCCTTTTGGCCGGGGAATGTATACGGACCCTCCGCATTCAGCCCGGCCTTTTTTCTTCCGCCCGGTTGCCCCGGCAGCCGGGCAGCAACATTGCGCGCCGGTACGGCCAAGGAGAGCAGCGATGACACAGGCAATCAAAGCGGTATCCCCGCACAGCCAGTACATGATCAGCGATGAACCTTATTACCAGGAAACCGGCGACGAAATTGCCTTGTACCAGGCGGCATACGACGCTCGTATCCCAATGATGCTAAAAGGGCCAACCGGTTGTGGTAAAACCCGGTTTGTCGAACATATGGCCTGGAAACTGAACCGGCCCCTTATCACCATTTCCTGCCATGAGGACATGACAGCGTCGGACCTTATTGGCCGTTACCTGCTCGATGCAGACGGCACATACTGGCAGGACGGCCCCCTTACCACGGCAGCACGCATCGGTGCCATCTGCTACCTGGATGAGGTTGTGGAAGCACGGCAGGACACCACGGTGGCTATCCACTCCCTCACGGATTACCGCCGTACCCTTTCACTGGAAAAGAAAGGCGAACTGGTCAACGCCCACCAGGATTTCCAGTTGGTGATCTCCTACAACCCGGGTTACCAAACCCTGATGAAAGATCTGAAAACCTCCACCAAGCAGCGGTTTGCCGCCCTTGAATTCACCTACCCGGAAAAAGAGACCGAGATTGCCATTGTGTGCCACGAATCCGGTATTGATGAAGAGACGGCTGAACGCCTTATCCAGATAGCCACCCACGCCAGGAACTTAGTCGGGCACGGCCTTAGCGAAGGGATATCCACCCGTTTGCTGGTATACACCGGCCAGTTGATTGCCAAGGGGATCCCGGCTGTCGCCGCCTGTCACATGGCCTTGGTGCGCCCGCTGAGCGATGACCCGGATATTCGCGACACCCTGGATGCCACAGTGCAGGGCTGTTTTTGAATATACCCAAACCACTTCAAGGTGGTTTGAGTACAAAGGCAAAGAGGAGGCAGCGGTTATGGCAACCCCACACCAACAAAAGGCATACACGTCCCTGAAGGACACCTTACTCGGCCCGGGCTGGCAGCAGGGCAACACCTCATCGGATACCCTTGATGCCAGTTTCAGCGAAGCCGGGGCGGTGATGGACAGCGACGGTATCAATGTGTACCTCTACATTGCCCGTGTGCTGGTCGACAACAACCGCAGCAGCAAACTGGTCATGACCTTCTTGCAGACAATGCCGCAGGTGGTTCGCCACAGTGACATCTCGGTGATGGCGAACACTTATGAAACCATGAATTCCCTCACTGCATGGCTTGGGACGGAGCGCATCATCCAGATGGTAGAAATCCTGCCAACGGTGGCAAACCGGGTCGGTTCCGCAGACGGAGTAAAACGCTATCTCAAACTGGTTGAGGAGCTTGCCGCCCTTGCCCCTACAAGCCTCAAGCTTCTGTTTACCCATACAGGGAGCCTGCTTGCCCGGCTGCCCATAAACGGCCTGCGCCAGTGGGCACTCTGGGGTGCCAGGACGCATGCCCACCAGCCAACTGCGCTGGCGGCCTATTTCTCCCTGAGCTCGGCTGACAGCCAGGCAATTCTGCAACGGCAGCGCCGGGGGACCCTGTTCGCCGATGTGCAAAGGCAACTTAACTTTTTCCTTCGCGCACTTTGGGGCGCTGATTTTTTTATGCGCCCGGTCAGCGTCTCGCTGGAAGACGACACAGGCGATGGGAATAAGGCTGGGCAATTGCTCCGGCCAACCATCAACAACGGCGTTATCCAACTGCCGGATGCCATGGATGATTACCCGGCCGAAGCCGCATTTCCCGACAAAAAAAGCAATGGCAAGCTGAGCGGTAAAATGCAGTACCGCGCTGCCGCTGCACACTGTGCGGCCCACCTGCGCTATTCACGTCCGTGGCGGAAAACCGACTACACGCCGCTGCAGCAAATCTGTATCGGGCTGGTGGAGGATGCACGGGTTGAAGCGCTCGCCATCCGGGATTTCCCCGGATTGCAGCAACTCTGGCAACCGTTCCATGAAGCCAAGGCTCACAACGTCTGCATAACCCAGTCAGTGCTTACCTTCCTTGAGCGCGTTGCCTTTTGCCTGCTCAACCCGGCATGTTCTGACTGTCACCCGGTCATCGAGAAAACCTGTGAAAAGTTCGCCCACCTGATGACCAAAAACAGCGCCAACGCCCAGCACCGTTGTGTCGAAGCCATCGGCATCTGGCTGGCAAAAGAAATTACCGGGCTCTCCGCCCTGCCACGGGCAAGCCAGCTTACCAGCTTGGATATCCCCTACCGGGATGACAATGCGGCCCTTTGGCATGACGGCGAGCTGGAGTCCGAGGAATGGCACCTGCGCAGCATGCCGCAGGTAAAGCGCACTGTCAGTGTGATGGAGATGGTGAACGAAATCGACTGCGAGCTGGCAGACGACGATGCTCAGGAGATCTGGATACTGGAGTCCGAGTTCTTCCGAGACGGGGACCCGGAAAATGTCAGCATGAACCAACTGGAAGGCAAAGTGCAGGTTTCCCCACCCTATTATTATCCTGAATGGGACTACCGGGCCGGCTTCCAACGCCCATCCTGGGTCACCCTGACCGAGCACTCGACACCCAGCGGGAAAGCAACGGACATTGATGCCATACTCGCCCGGCGCCAGCCCCTGGTGCGTCGCCTTCAGGCTATGGTGGAAGCCTTGCAACCCAAAGGATTGACCCGGCTTCGCAGGCAATACGAAGGTGACGGGCTGGATCTTGACGCTGCCATCGAAGCAATGAAGGAACTGCGCCGGGGCTCGCTGCCGGAAATGAACATCGACCAGAGGCTAAAACGCCACAAACGCGACCTGGCAGTACTGGTATTGCTCGACCTTTCCCAGTCAACCCTTGACCGGGTGCCGGACGACGGTGAGAACCGCACTATTCTGGATATGGCTCGGGAAGCTGCCGTTATGCTGGCAGGGGCCATTGACGGTATCGGAGACCCTTTTGCCATTCACGGTTTCGCCTCCAATGGCCGAAGTGACGTACAGTATTACCGCTATAAAGATTTTGATGACGAGTATGATGACAAGGTAAAAGCCAGGCTGGCCGCCATGAAAGGCGGCTTATCAACCCGGATGGGGGCGGCACTCCGTCATGCCAAGACCTATTTAACATGCCAACCACAACGCAAAAAACTTTTGCTGCTGGTCAGTGACGGGGAACCGGCGGACATAGATGTACGTGATCCGCTCTACCTCCAGGCCGACACCCGAAACGCCGCCGATGAGTTGCAAAGCCTTGGGATTATTCCTTTCTGCCTGACTATTGACCCAGAGGCAGATAACTATGTCAGTCAGGTATTTGGCAAAGGTCACTACACGGTTTTGGACAGGATAACCAAGCTCCCAGAAACCCTCCCTGCACTGTTCGCCAGCCTGACAAAACAGGCTGGTTAACCATTGCGCGAGCGAAAAGGCAGTGACCGGATAACGGTCACTGCCTTTCCATTTTCGGCACTACGATCCACCCATTAAGCATACCGTTGCTCATTGCTGTTGCCGCACCGGCACTGTTATGTTGGGTTTGGCATATCAACAGGCAAGGATGGCCTGTTTTGTGCTGAATACCAAAGGCGTCACTATAACAACGTCAATAAAGGCCATTATGATCAAGGAAGTTTCATGCATCTGACCTTACGACAGCTCAACATATTCCAGGCCGTGGCAAACCACGCCAGTTACACCCGTGCAGCAGAGGAGCTGCATCTCACCCAACCGGCGGTATCCATGCAAATCCGCCAGTTGGAAGACAATATCGGTCTTCCACTGTTTGAACAGATGGGAAAAGCCCTGTACCTCACCGACGCCGGACAGGAACTGCTGGGATACTGCCAAAGGATCTCACAGCAGTTGCGCGATGCCGAAGATGTTTTCGAAAATATGAAATCCCTCTCCAGCGGGAAGCTCAACATCACTGTAGCCAGTACCGCCAACTATTTTGCCGCCCGGTTGCTGGCTGCATTTTCCCGCCAGCACCCTGATGTGCGCCTGAGCCTTAAAGTCACCAACCGTGAGAGCCTGCTCAAAGACCTCAAAAATAACGAGTGTGACCTGGTAATAATGGGCAAGCCGCCCGCAGAGCTGGACGTCAACGCGACTGTGTTTATGGAAAATCCCCTGGTCGTGATAGCACCGCCGGATCATCACCTTTGCGGGAACTGTGAAATCCCGCTGGAAAAAATTGCCCACGAACCCATGGTGGTCAGGGAGCAGGGCTCCGGCACCCGCTTTGCCATTGAACGTTTCTTCGACTCCCATGGCTATGCCCTCAACGTTGCCGCAGAAATGAGTGCCAGTGAAGCCATCAAACAGGCGGTATCTGCCGGATTGAGCCTTGGCATTGTTTCCCGCCACACCATTGAGCTGGAACTGGAAACCGGGCGTCTTTGCATTCTGGATGTTGAGGAGATGCCGATACTTCGCCACTGGTATCTGGTACACCGCAGAGAAAAGCGCCTCTCCCCAATAGCCAAGGCATTTGAGGCTTTTTTGCTGAGCCAGTAGCGGGGAATATCTGCCGGAAAGCTGGCAATGCGTGGGCTCCGAACACCTTTCTATTCAGTGCATCTGTCAATCAAAACCGATGATGTTCTTCATCCTTCTTACCACGTGGAATCAGTCGCTTACCATCTTGCCGCGCATTTTTGTATGATGGGACTTCAAGCCCGTGGTGATTAGCATTTCAGAGGGAATAATGAAAGAGGGTAGTAAAACGGAATATCGAGCCCCTGCTGTTTCTAAAGCTTTGGATATTATTGAATTTCTTTGCGTTCAGGATGAACCTTTAACCAAAAAAGAAATTGCCGAAGCCCTGGGTAAAACGGTTAACGAAATCTTCCGTATGCTAGAAGAGCTCAAGCGACGGAACTACGTAGTGCATGACGTTAAATCAGGGAAATACTGGTTAAGCATGAAGCTGTACCAGATAGCCAATCATCACCGGCCGATTGAAAGGTTAACCCGGGCGTGTGCAGTTTACCTCAAAAGGCTCGCGCAAGAGACCCAACAGTCCTGCCATGTCACTGTATTCGATAGCAATAAAATGCTAGTCATCGCACAGAGTTTCAGCCCCTACATGATGGGTTTTGGCGTCAAGATAGGTGCTCAAATTGATGTCCATGCATCGGGTTCAGGACTCGTCTATTTGTCATCATGTACTGATGATGAGGTTGAACGCCTGTTAACACTGGGCAATATGGCATCCAATGAAAAAGATCAGATTAAATCCGCGCTCATTGAAGTGAGGGATAAAACGTTCTACATAGGCGCAAGTGAAGTTGTCCCCGGTGTTACTGATCTTTCGTTTCCGGTTTATTCAGTAAACCGACAGTTGGAAGCCGTGTTAACAGTCCCCTATTTAAAAATGGATCACCTGAGTTTGCAGCACTACTTCCCGAGCATAGAAGAGTCCAGAGCCAGCGTTGCTTCTTATGCATTGAAGATAAGCGAAAGTTTAGGGTTTATTGTTGAATAATCCTGCATCAAAAAGACGTTAGCCCTGCCGGCAGTCAGGGCTTAATCAGCCCGCCATGGTAGTGGAGGTCATAGACTTTCTTTCCTTCATACTGAATCCACTCATAGCCGGTAAATGTCTCCACCTGACCGGAATTGGTATCGAAGTAGGTGCCAAATGGGGTCTCATGGCAAAAGTCACCAAGGAATGTGCCCGTGCGGTAAAGCTGGGCAAGGCTTTCAAGGATGACCTCTCCGGCTTTCACTGCATCATACATATCCGGGCGAAGTATCTTGCCATAATAGTTCATCGCCCAGACGGGTTGGTCATCAAAATAAACCACTTCCTGGCCAAGAAAATCTGTCCCGCCAAAATAGCTGTCGAGGTACTTGAAACGCCCTTCAACGAACTGTACATCGTGGGAGCCCTGTCGATACGGCAGGCATTTGGGAGCCCGGCCCACGTAAGAGTTTGCTTTCGCTTTTACGATAAAATCATGCAGTACAATGCTGTCGATAGTGCCCATATTCACCTCAGATGAAGTTCAAATGGGCACCATTTTAACTGTATATAAAAACAGTATTGTGAGCGAGGTATTAAGTTTGAAAACTGCCCTGGCGGAAATTGGGGTAAGGGGCCGTTTACTTAAATCTCGGGTAGGTTATTTGAATCATCCAGAGGTGGCTTCTTCGTAATCCGATGCAGCTATAACCGCATCAATCACCGCATCTTCTGCTTCTGCAATGGCTGCAAGCGCAAGAATCACAGCGTTTTCGGCGTATTCCCGTGCTTTTTCAGCCCGGTTCTCGAGCTTTTTCAACTCCCGCTCAGATTTCCATTCCTGAATTTTATCCTCTGTGTTGGCTTTTTGCTCAGCAAACCACGCATTGGCACTGTGTTTTGCTTCTTCAACACTGGCCTTTTGAGCTTCCAGACGTGCTTTAACTTCTTCTTTCCGGGCAGAGGCTTCTGTTTTCGCCTGATCTAAGTTTTCTGACAACTGCGCTTTCAGCCTGTCAGCCTGCACTTCGAAGTCGGCTTTTTTACTGTCTAGTGACGCTTTTAATTGGGAAATTTTACTGTTCATAGACGATATTCCTCTTGTTATCTGTATCTCCAAACAACATGAGACGATTAATTGGACAGTGTGTCCGGCTTAATCATCGCCAACAGTTTTTTCCAATGCCCTTATCACCAATGAGAATACCCGTTGTCAGAATAGTGATTATCACCCACTCTCACTAATAGGCGCCTTGTCCAATCAATTGCTTGGCACTCTTGCAATCAGAACATCTTACCCCGACAGTGAGACATTGCTTGCCATGGCTGACTCCACACAGGAAGGCTTTCCCTCACCGATTGTTTTTTCGGTGTGGCAAATCATCGCCAGCTTTTCAGAGAGCACATAAATGGACTCTTCTACTTCCTGCCATTTATCACGCTGTCCGGCTGCCATCTGTATCAGTGACAGGTAGCTTTCCAGTTCAGTAAGAAGAAGTTTTGCTGCCTGGCGCTCTGCAGCGTTCCAGGTCGGTGTAGATAAGGAGGCGTTCAACGGGGAGGTACTGAGTTGTGATTTTTTATCCGGCATTACAATGTCCTTAACTGCTGGCATTTCGTCCATGCTTAAACCATACCTTTGTTTATAAAGAACATTTGCCTACAGCTTCACAATATTCAACATGATGAGTATTTACACTGAAATGGTGTCCCTATGCATTAATAAAAATAATGAACCCCAAAATCATTCAATGTATCAATCATTCGATTATCTTCCGCATAAAACGTCGGATTGCATCGCTGTGGGGGAAACAACGGGAGGAGGTTGAAAGCTATTTCACTGACGTCAGACAGACCGGCCGCGCAATCTGGTACCAACCTTTTTCCCTGAAAGCCTGGCTGGGTATTCCCATGATGGTCCTTACCTTTGCCCTTCTGGCGATCTATTGCTTTTTTTGCCTGTTGGGCATGTGCCTCGCGGTATTGAGCGCTCCCTGGGAGAGGTACCAATGCATAAAATGTGTTGAACGTGACTTCACCAGTGAGCTGAGGTTCAAGGACGTTTGGTACTATTGCGGCCTGAAAAGCAAAAAAATGACCGAACAAGCGCTCTCACTACTGGGGGTTATGATTGAAACCCTTTATGGGTTCAAGCCGGATATGGTTGGCGTGGCGGATAGATTGGCAGTCATTGAACTGCGTTACTCCCCCACGCGAAAGGTGAATGCAATAGCCAGGGGCAATGACTTACCCGCAATGCATTGCTTCACACCATCGTCTTTAGACATTTTGCTTAGGGAGGTAAGCGCTAACCTGCCAACCGTGCCAGTCCATGCACAAGACAGAGGGCTGACACCCAACCAGCCCTGATACCTCTATGGTATTTCAATACCCAAACAGACTCAGGGCAGCAGTATTTATTGCCAAATCAGCAACAGTCTTTTGAGTTACATGAACCTATTTTTTAACGCTTAAATTCAACCATTTGAAAAAACGTGGTTTTCCTGGATTTGTTTCTATTAAATCTCCCGATCCGTCCCGTCTTTTCTCATCCCTGAAACACTCCCCCCTTTGACGGTTTTCCCGCCCGGATTAAATAATTTTTCAACCGTTAAAAAATTATTCAGGTGACGTGTGCTGAACCAAAACCGAACCACAGATCATGTTTCCGATGAAGACAGTCTGGCTGCACAAGCGGCCTGGTTGCACTATTCCGGCGGCATGACCCAGAGCGACGTTGCCAAACGGCTCGGTATCACCCAGCCCAAGGCCCACCGGCTGATTGCCCGGGCATTTAAGGCCGGGCTGGTACAGGTATTTGTTGAGCCCACCATCCAGTATTGCGTTGAGCTGGAAAACCGGATTTCTGAATGCTTCAAGCTGGATTTTTGTCAGGTGGTACCCGATCTCAATGAGGGAGCATTGCCGCTCAGGGCATTGGGTATTGCCGGTGCCGGATACCTGCGACGGGCCGTGGAGAGCGGGCACTACCAGACCATAGGCATCGGGCATGGCCGGACCCTGGCATCCATGGTTTCCCATCTACCCATGATGGAACACCCGGATGTCCGCTTTGTCTCCCTGCTCGGGGGGCTGACACGAAAGTTTGCCGCCAACCCGCTGGATGTGATCCACCGGCTGGCAGAAAAAACCGGGGCAGATGCCTACATGTTACCGGTTTCCATCTTCGCCAACAGTGCCCGGGACAAGCAAATCCTGATGTCCCAGCCGGGTATTGCTGATGTGTTCGATATGGGACGCCAGGCTGACCTTCTTTTTATCAGTATTGGCGAGGCCAATTGGCACTCGCACCTGAGCGAAGTAAACCTGGTGACCAATGAGGAAATGCAGGAAATACAGGAAAAAGGTGCCCATGGGGAAATCCTCGGGCACTACTTCGATGTAAATGGAGAACTCGTTAAATCGGGGCTGAATGAACGCGCAATGTCGCTGTCTGTCGCTGAACTTCAGGGAAAGCCTATCGTGGCGTTGGCAGGTGGCCTGTCAAAAGTCGCGGCACTCAAGGCGGTACTGCGTAGCGGTCTGCTGAAAGGGCTTATTACCGACGATCTTACAGCCAGGCATCTGGTGGGTGATACGTAAGAGCTGCGCGATCCAAAGCCACTCTGAGTACCTGTTAAAGGAGAACACCATGTTAAGGAAAGAAAAAGATCTGGTCACCCGCTTCCTCCAGGGGCAGCTTGGACGGCGTGAATTCCTCAAGGGAATGACGGCGCTTGGTGCCTCTGCCACCATGACAGGATCCCTGATTGCCAGCCTGTCCAGCGATGCCATGGCGGCGGATTTTGACTGGCAAAAATACAAAGGCAAGACAGTCAAACTCCTTCTCAACAAGCACCCTTATGTCGATGCCATGATTGCCAACCTGCCGACGTTTGAAAAGATGACCGGCATGAAAGTGCAATACGATATCTTCCCGGAAGATGTCTACTTCGACAAAGTGACTGCCGCCCTGTCATCCCGTTCGTCAGAATACGATGCCTTTATGACCGGGGCTTACATGACCTGGACTTACGGCCCTGCCGGCTGGATTGTTGACCTCAATGAATATATTAACGACCCGGCCAAAACTAACCCCAATTACCACTGGCAGGACGTGCTTCCCGGCCTTCGCGCCTCCACGGCCTGGGACGGTATCCCCGGCAGCAAACTGGGTTCGGCAAATGCCAAGCAGTGGTGTATCCCCTGGGGCTATGAGCTGAACAACCTCTCTTACAACCGCCGCTATTTCGACAAGGCCGGTTTACAGGTACCGGGCAATATTGATGAGCTTCTCGATGTCTCAGCCAAGGCGCAGCGTGACCTTGGCGGGCCATACGGCATCGGTGTGAGGGGCTCCCGTTCCTGGGCAACTATCCACCCGGGTTTCCTTTCCGGCTACGCCAATTTCGGCCAGCGCGATCTCAATGTGAAAAGCGACGGCACCCTTGAAGCCGCGATGAACACTGCCGTGTCCAAGGATTTCCACGCCAAGTGGGTGAAAATGATCCAGGAGTCCGGCCCTAAGAACTGGTCGACCTATACCTGGTACCAGGTGGGTACAGACCTCGGAGCCGGTGCCTCGGCAATGATCTATGACGCCGATATCCTCGGGTACTTTATGAACGGTGGCGACAACAAGGAACGCGGCAATATCGCCTACGCCCCGTTTGCTGCCAACCCGGATGCCAGCGCCCCGTCACCTAACGTATGGATCTGGTCCCTGGCAATGTCGAATTTCTCCAACCGCAAGGATGAAGCCTGGTACTTCATGCAGTGGGCGAGCGGTATTGAGCACGGCCTGTTCGGTGCAGGGAAGATGGACTTTGTTAACCCTGTCCGCCAGTCGGTATGGGATGACGACACCTTCCGTGACCGTATTGCCGAGCAATACCCGGGCTACCTTAACCAGCACGATGTATCCGCGCCAAACGCGCAAATCTATTTTACACCTCAGCCCCTGTTCTTCGACCTCACCACTGAGTGGGCCTCGATGCTGCAAAAAATGGTGGCCAATGAAGTGCCGGTTGATGAAGGCCTCGACATGCTGGCAGCCAGCATCAACAAACAGTTGCGGGATGCAGGCCTGAGCTAAACACGGCGCATTCCAACAACATGGCTCCCCTGCCACCCCGGAGTTTCTGGGGAGCCCATTTCACCCTTTACCCACGACGTATCGCGAAGGAGCCGGGATATGGAGGCAGCTCAAACCCACAAGTCGAGCCGGTTTTGGCGCAAGGCCCTGCCTTATGTGCTGAGCCTGCCTGCGCTTTTGGTGTGTATCGGGATCCTGATTCCCTTTTTCACCGCGGTGTATTATTCGCTGGAGCGCTACCGCCTCAACCTGCCCCACCTTCGCAAGTTTAACTGGGGCCAGAATTACGCAGACTTTTTCACCGACCCGGCATTCTGGAACACCCTGAAAATCTCCCTCACCTATACCGGGCTTACCGTCGGGCTGGAGCTTGTCCTCGGCCTTGGCATTGCCCTTCTTCTGCAACGGCGCACCCGGTTCAACAACTTTGTCTCCATCGCCCTTCTGATGCCACTGATGACGGCCCCCGCGCTGGCTGCGCTGATGTGGAAGCTGATGACCAACCCTAATTTCGGCATCCTCAGCTATTTTGTCGCCCTGATGGGTTACCCGGATTTCAAGTGGGCATCCTCACCGGATACCGCGCTGATGACTGTGGTGCTGGTCGATATCTGGGTGTACACGCCCTTTATCATGATTTTGTTGCTGGCGGGTCTCCGCTCCCTTCCACAGCAGCCGTTTGAAGCGGCGGCACTGGACAATGTGCCCCGCTCTTTTGTTTTCTTCCGCATCACCCTTCCGATGCTGACTCCGTACATGCTGACGGCGGTGCTGTTCCGCCTGCTCGATGCCATCCAGCAGTTCGACATTATCTATGCCATGACCCAGGGCGGGCCGGGAGACAAGCTGATGGTCTTCCAGGTGGAAGCCTACCTGCAGTTCTTCCAGTCCACCAATGTTGGCCGTTCGGCAGCCCTGTTGATGGTGCTCTGAGCCATCACCTACTTCCTGTCGAACCTCTTTATCAAAAACTGGCTCAAACTCAGGGCCAGGAACCTGGCGAACTAAGGAGCAGACCATGGAACACTATTCCGCCGTAGAACGCTGGCTCCGCCGAATCCTGATCACCCTGGTACTGATCTTCTTCCTGTTCCCGATTTTCTGGATTGTACTGATGTCATTCCAGACCAATGAGCAGATCCTGCGCATCCCGCCCAGTATCGTGTTTGAGCCGACACTGCAAAACTACACCGCGCTGATTACCGGCAAGCTGGAAAGTGCTGCGGGCACCCTGGATATCGCCTTTATGAAGAACCTGGGTAACAGCCTGCTGCTCTCTACAAGCTCAGTGTTGCTGGCATTGATCCTCGGGGTACCGGCAGCCTATGCCTTTGCGCGCTTCCAGTTCCGGCTGGGTGAAGACATTGCCTTTACCCTGCTCTCTTTCCGTTTTGCACCGCCACTTCTGGTACTGCTTCCCCTGTCGCTCTACTTCCAGGACATCGGCATGGCGAACACCTACACCGGGCTTGTCTGGGTATACCAGCTCATCTGCCTGCCGTTGATTTTGTGGATTGTGCGCGGCTACTTTGAGGACATCAGCCCGGACATTGAATACGCCTACCGCATTGCCGGGAACAGCTGGTTCCGCACCTTCCGCAAAATTGCCATCCCGCTCGCCGGGCCGGGCATTGCCGCTGCAGGGTTGCTGTCATTTATCTTCGCCTGGAACAACTTTGTCTTCGCACTGGTACTGGCCTCCGCCGACAAACAGCCGGTCACCGTGGGAGCGCTGGCCTTTGTGACCGCATCCGGCATCCAGTACGGCCAGATAGCGGCAGCCATTGTACTTTCCATTGCCCCAACCCTGTTGCTGGCACTCTATGCCCAGCGTTACCTGGTTGAAGGTTTGTCTCTCGGCGCAGTGAAGGGGTAAGGGCAAGACCATGATTGAAGTTATCGCCATCAGCAAACACTTTAAAAACCACAGGGTATTGGACGGCATCAACCTGCGTGTTGAGGGTGGAGAGACCATTGCCCTGTTCGGCCCATCCGGCAGCGGAAAAACCCTGTTGCTCCGCCTTATCGCCGGGGTGGAAATGCCAACTGAGGGGGACGTGTACCTGCGCGGGAACAACGTCACCGACAGCGGCCCGGAAGCGCGAGGTATCGGCATGGCATTCCAGAATTTTGCCCTGTTCCCGCACATGAATGCCTTCGACAACATTGCCAGCGCCATTGTCGGTTCCGGTATGTCGGAAGGCCAGGTGAAAGCCCGGGTGTTGGAAGTGGCGCAGCTTTTGAAAATCGACCAGGTGCTCAGCCATACCCCGCGGGCACTTTCCAATGGCCAGAAACAACGCACCGCACTGGCAAGGGCGCTGGCAGCCAAACCGGATATCCTGCTGCTGGATGACCCCCTGCGTAATGTGGATGCCAAACTGCGATTTGAAATGCGCCTTGAATTGCCGCAGCTGCTTGCCAAACAGAAGGCCAGCGTCATCTATGTTACCCAGGACTACAAAGAGGCGATGGCGCTCGGTGACCGCATCGCGGTGCTCGGCAGTGAAGGGTTGGTGCAGCTTGGTACACCTGAAGAAATTTACCTCTCGCCCAATAACCTTGATATCGCCACGGCATTCGGCGACCCCAGCATCAACACCTTTGCCGTCGGGCCGCTTTGGCAGGGTGGGCAGTGGAAGATAAATGTTGGCGGTCTTTCTCTCTCCCTGCCGATCAACACACACCCGGAGGCGCTCCATACCGGCGGCAGCTATGTCGCCGGGATACGCCCTGAACACCTCGCCCTTTCAGACCAGCCGGGCAGCGGCAAACTGGCAATGGAAGTGAAGGCCGTTACCCCGGTGAATGAAAAAACCGTAGTGCTGATGGAAGGGGAGGATCAGCTGGAGCTTGTGGCGTCCATCCCCTCGCACCAGCCCAGCCCCGCAAGGGGAAGCCGAATTTGGGTCACCGTACCCACAGAGCAGATATTGCTGTTTGAAGAGGCATCCGGGCTGCGTGTGGTTACCGGTGGCCCTGAGCTGGAAGGAGCCTGCGCATGAGCCAGACACACCTGGAACTGAGTCATCTCGACAAATTTTATGATGCCCACATCCACGCGGTGAAAGACCTCAGCCTGACAGTCGCCAAAGGGGAAATCATTGCCCTGCTCGGCTCTTCCGGCTGCGGCAAGACCTCAACCCTGCGTATGATTGCCGGGTTCGAGGACGTCACCCATGGCACCATTACCCTGGCAGGCAAACCCGTCCACCAGCTTCCCCCGGCCAAGCGCGGGGTTGCCATGGCCTTTGAGGGATACTCCCTCTACCCGCCGCTGACAGTGCGCGACAACATTGCGTTCGCCCTCAAGGGCAGCAACCTGAGCGCCGGGGAAGCGGAAAACCGGGTCAATGAACTTGCCCGCCTGCTGGTGATTGAGGATATTCTTGATGCCTACCCGGCTTCGCTGTCCGGCGGGCAGCAACAGCGTGTCAGCCTGGCCCGAGCCCTGGCCCGGGACGCTGAGCTCTTCCTGCTCGACGAACCCATGGGGCAACTTGAACCCCGCCTTCGCACCCTGCTGCGCGGCCATATCAAGCACTACCTTAAAAGCCGGGGCATGACCGCCATTCTCGTCACCCATGACCAGACCGAGGCCAACGCCCTGGCTGACCGGATTGCTGTGATGGAAGGCGGTATCCTCATGCAGTACGCCACACCCCAGGCACTGAAGGCAGAACCGGCAAACCTCTTTGTCGGTACCTTTATCGGTGAACCGCCGATGAATGTGCTGCCGGTAAAAATTACCCGGCAAGGCAGCAACGTCGAAATCGTTCTGAGGGAAAACCGTTCAGACGGAGAGGAAAGCCGGCTTGCGGATGACGCTTTCCCAACCCTGCATTATCCTGGCAGCGCCTTTTCCCCTGCGGTGCTTCAACGCATTCTCACCCACCGCCACCTGATGATGGGGATTCGCCCCTACGCGGTCCACCTGCAAAACACCGGACTGGCTGGCAAAGTGGTTGCCAACCAGTGGCTGGGTGACCAGAGCCACCTGGCTATCCGGCTTGGAAACCATACCCTTATCGCTATCTCCCACCAGCGCGAATCCCTGAAAGCCGGGGACACCGCACGCATCCATATCGACACAGGGCAGCTCCATTTCTTTGACCGGGATTCCGGTGAGGCCCTGATTCAAGGCGGAGGGGGCACCTGATGGGAAAGGACATCATTATCGGGCTGGATGCAGGCACTTCCGTCATTAAAGCGGTAGCCTTTAACAGCGAAGGGAAGCTTGTAGCAAAACACAGTACCCCGAACCTTTACACCCATGGTGAAAATGGACATGCAGAGCAGGACATGGACCGGACCTGGGCAGCCGCTGCGGATGTGCTGGCAGGTCTTGCCCGGAAAATTCCCGACCTGGACAAGCGCCTTGTTGCAATCAGTATTACCGGGCAGGGGGATGGCACCTGGCTGCTGGACACCCACAACCGGCCCCTTGGCCCGGCTCTTTTGTGGCTCGACAGCCGCGCATCCGGCATTGTCAGCAGCAAAATTGCAAAACCGGATTACCCTGAGCACTACCAAAGAACCGGAACCGGTCTGAACGCCTGCCAGCAAAGCAGCCAGCTGCTTTGGATACGTGAACACCAGCCGGAGCGTTTTGCCAAGGCTGCCACGGCGTTCCACGCCAAGGACTGGCTCTACTTCTGCCTGACAGGCGAACGGGCAACCGACCCGTCGGAAGCGGTATTTACCTTTGGCAACTTCCGCACCCGGCAGTATGACGATGAGGTCATCGGGCGGCTGGGGCTGAACGGCAGCGCCGAATTGCTGCCGGAGATTGTTGACGGCACGTTGGCCTCCCACCCTCTGGCACCGGATGCAGCCCGGCAGTGTGGTCTGACAGCCGGTGTCCCGGTCATCCTTGGCTATGTGGATGTGATTTGCGCCGCACTTGGTGGCGGGTTGTACGATGGTGTTTCCACCGAATCCGGCTGCTCCATTGTCGGCACCACCGGCATGCACATCAAACTGGTGGAAAGTCCGGACAAGGCAACGCTGGACCCGGCTTGCACCGGTTATACCATGTGTTTCCCTGCGCCGGGTATGCTGGCACAGATGCAGTCCAATATGGCGGCGACACTCAATATCGACTGGATGCTCGATGTCGCCCTTGAGGTCTGTGCCGATCTGGGTGTGGCTGCCGACCGCAGGGCACTTATCGCCATCGCTGATAAAAAAATCCCGCTTTTACCGGATGCTTCTGCCCTGTTCCATCCCTACATTTCCAATGCCGGGGAGCGAGGCCCGTTCCTCGATCCGGATGCCAGGGCAAGCTTTGTCGGGCTGGAAAATGCCCACGGCTTCTACCATATGCTGAAAGCGGTATTCGAAGGCCTGGCCTTCGCCGGGTGGGACTGCTACAGCGCCATGGGGGACATTCCCAACGATATCCGGCTTGCCGGTGGCGCCTCCAATTCCACGATCTTCCGGGCCATCATGGCTTCCGTGCTCGGGCGGCCTATCCGCCATGTCGAACAGGAAGAATCCGGTGCTGCCGGGGCTGCCATGATGGCTGCTGTCCAGACGGGCATTTACCCGGATATGGCCTCGGCTGCGCGCAACTGGGTTTACCCCTTGCTTGGCGAGCCAGTCCTCCCGAATGCCATTGCAGAAAGCCAATACCACCCGCTTCGCAACATCTACCGCCAGACCCGTCGGCAACTCCAGCCCGTCTGGCATGCGTTCCACCAACATAAAGGACACGCCCAATGAAAACCGAGGTCGCCATCATCGGGGACCGCTTTATGCGACCCATCCATTTCCAGCAAGCATTGGAAAAAGCCTGCCCAGGCAAGCTCACATACAGAAGCCTTGAGCTGGCATGGCCCGATGAGCCAATGGAGCACGGGTACCAGAACCCCGGTATGGCAGGACTCAAGGAATACCTAGGTGCCCAGGACGAAATTGTGGAATTCATCGGAGAGGCACCGGTGCTGGTTAACCACCTTGCACCGCTATCAGCAGGTATGTTTACACAGCTGCCAAACCTGCGGCTGGTCGCCGTTGCTCGGGGTGGGCCGGTCAATATCGATATGGATGCTGCCAGGGCACATGGTGTGTCAGTGGTAAACGCCCCGGGACGGAATGCCTCCGCCGTGGCCGAATTCACCATAGGGGCTATCCTGGCTGAAACCCGCAATATCACGCGGGGGCATGATGCCCTCCGACAGGGCAACTGGCGGGGGGATCTCTACCGGGCAGATACCACCGGGAACGAGCTTTGCGATTTGACGGTTGGCCTGATTGGCTATGGCGAAATCGGCTCCAAAGTCACCAAACTGCTGCGCCCATTTGGTTGCCAGATCCTGGTCTGTGACCCATACAAAACGCTCGATGATGTCGATAGCGCGGGCGGCGTCCAGATGGTCAGTTTCGATGAACTTATTACCCGGTCAGATGTGGTCTCACTCCATGCCAGGGTTACGCCGGAAACCACCGGCTTTATCAATGCGCAGTCCCTTGCCCGTATGAAGCCCGGTGCCTTTTTTATCAATACCGCCCGCGGCCCTATGGTTGATTACAGCGACCTGTACGAGGCTCTTAATGGCGGCCACCTGCGTGGTGCAATGCTGGAGACCTTCGGGGTTGAACCCATCCCCGCCGGAGACCGGTTGCTGGCCCTGCCTAATGTCACCCTCACGCCACACATTGCAGGCGCGTCCATGAGGACTGTCTATAACGCCGCCAACGCCGCTGCCAGGGAAGTCCAGCGATACCTGTCCGGCTTGCCACCGCTGCATCCATGCTGACCGGAGGCAGTACATCCACCTTCAGTGAAAGTATTCCTACAGAAATTAAATCTACCGATAAGGGGACACCGCCATGACAATGACCCATGAAGAATACGCCCTTCGCCAGGATATCATCAGTAAGTGCCTGTTTATGAATGACTCAGGCATCAACCAGGGAACATCCGGCAATATCTCCGCCCGCTACGGCGACTATATGCTGATCACGCCCTCCGGTGTGCCGTACCACAGGATGGAGCCAGAAATGCTGGCGAAAATGCCCATCAGCACTGACTACGGTACCTGGGAGGGACCAATGAAGCCCTCTACTGAGTGGCGTTTCCATCTGGATATCCTCAAAGCCCGTGATGACATGCACGCGGTCGTACACACCCACTCGACCTACTGCACCGCCGTAGCCATTGCCCGCAAAGACATCCCGGCGGTTCATTACATGATTGCCGCGTTCGGCGGCCCGGTTGTCCGCTGCGCCGAGTTTGCCCGGTTCGGCACACCGGAACTATCAGCCAATGCCCTTGAGGCTCTAGAAGGACGGTCCGGATGCCTACTCGCCAACCACGGCATGATTGTCACCGGGGAGAACCTTGATAAAGCCATGTGGCGTGCCGTAGAGCTGGAAACCCTCGCTCGCCAGTACTACAACACCCTCCTGATGGGGGATGCCGTGGTACTGAGTGATGAAGAGATTGCCGGCACCATTGAGGCATTTGCCAGCTACGGCCCGAAAGACGAGGAATAATGCCAGTTGGTCCGGAAAAAGTTGTCCCGAGACTGCACAAACTGAATGCAAAAAGGGGGAATGGCCAGATGACACAGGCAAACATTGAACCGGTTGATCTCTTTGTTATCGGCGGGGGTGCGAACGGGGCAGGTATTGCCCGGGATGCCTCCGGACGGGGGCTGAGCGTCACCCTTTGTGAGCAGGGGGATCTTGCAGAAGGGACCAGTTCCCGCTCCGGCAAGCTTATCCACGGCGGGCTCCGGTACCTAGAATATTATGAGTTCCGGCTGGTAAAAGAAGCCCTTAATGAACGCACTGTACTGCTGCGGTCTGCCCCCCATATCATCTGGCCACTGAGATTTGTCCTGCCACTCGGTGAAGGCAAGCGTCCTGCATGGTTTATCCGGCTTGGGCTATTCCTTTATGACAATCTGGGCGGTAACCGGGTATTGCCCGGCACGGCCACACGGGATCTCCGCCACGCCGAGGCTGGTGTTCCGCTCAAAGATAAATACCGCCGCGCTTTTGAATACTCGGACTGTTGGGTTGATGATGCCCGGCTGGTTGTACTCAATGCCCTTAGCGCCGCCGAAAAGGGGGCAAAGATTCTCACCCGGACCAAATGCACCTCAGCCCGGCGCATTGGCGGGTACTGGCACATCACCACACAAAACCGAGACGGGCAGCAACAGGCCCACCTCGCCAAAGGCATTGTCAATGCAGCCGGGCCGTGGATAAACGTGGTAAACGACGATGTACTCAATATTGAAAGTAAACGCCGGGTACGGCTGGTTAAAGGCAGCCATATCGTGGCAAAAAAGTTCTGGCCCGGTGATCATGCCTACCTGCTGCAAAACCCGGACAAACGGGTCATTTTCATCAACCCGTACCTGGATGATCTCTGCCTTATCGGCACCACCGATATCTCTTACGACGGAACCCCACAGGATGTTGCCATTGATGAGGGCGAAATTGATTACCTGCTCGAATCCCTTGGCCGGTACTTTGAAAACCCACCTCGCAAAGATGCGCTGATACAGACCTTTTCCGGGGTACGCCCTCTGTTTGATGATGACAAAGACAACCCCAGTGCTGTCACTCGGGATTATGTGTTTGATGTTACTGATGAGGGCGGAAAGCTGCCTTTGCTGAATATCTTTGGCGGAAAGATCACCACCTACCGCGAACTGGCACAACACGCGATGGAAAAGCTCACCCCGTATTATCCGGACCTCGGCCCGGCATGGACAGCCACCACTACCCTGCCCGGGGGCGATACCGGTAACGATATCCCGGCCTTTATCCGCTTTGTTTGCCTCGCCAAACCCTGGCTGCCCGAGCCTCTCGCGACCCACTACGTCCGCCTCTATGGCACCCGACTGTTTACCCTGCTTGGGGATGCCGCTTCAATGGATGATTTGGGCCTGTATTTCGGTGGAAAACTCTATGCCCGTGAGGCGGAGTTTCTTATCCGGCACGAATGGGCCCAGACGGCAGAAGACATTCTTGAGCGGCGTACCAAGCACGGGCTGTTTTTGACCCCGGAAGAAAAAGTGGGGTTTGAAAAGTGGCTTGCCACTTGGCAGGAAAACAATCCTTATAGTTAACCGTCCAGTACAAATGTTGCGTTGCTTCACCAAGGTTTGGTGTTGGCAAACCAGTCATTTTCATTCTTATCGGCGTTGCTTCGCAGCACTCTTCTCTCCGGTTTTAACCTACCTCTATAGTCGGTACGGTAATCTTCTTTAAAACCCAGAATCGTGTACACAGTACACAAACACAGTAAACATGCCTATAATTTACCGATACAGCGGTTTAATCATTGAATGGCGAACCCGGGATCATCCTCCGCCACATGTCCACGCCAGATACGGTGACTTTGAAGTAATGATTGAAGTGAAAAGCGGCAAAGTCACTGGCAGGATGCCGCCCAAGCAACTAAAAAGTGCCTGTCAGTGGGTAGAAGAAAATCGCCAAGACATCCTTCTGCAATGGGATCAACACCATGGTCAAAGATAAGATTATTGACGTTGAAAAAGCGGGTTCAGATTTTGTACTGGGCATACGCTTTGGTGACGGTGCATTTGGCCTTGTGGACTTTGCTCCCCTGCTAAGTAATAACCCTGATTTTTCCGAACTCAGTGATCTCAACAGGTTTATGGCTTTTGGATTGGAGAGGGGAACCTTGGTGTGGGATGGCGAGCTGGAAGTTCAGTCCAGTTGGATACGTGCACACTGTACATTTATTTTGGATAAATGCTGGCAAGAAGATGACCTGAAACCTTTCAGGGAATGGCTGGGAGTTTCACGCAAAGAGTTTGCAGCGGCGCTTTCCACCAGTGTTGAAACGGTTAAATCATGGGAGTTAAAGCGCAGGAAACCCAGTGGCCTTGCTGCAAAGGTCATCCGAGCAATGAAGGCCAACCCGGCATTACTGTATCAATTGATTGAAGCAAGTGATGTTGAAACAGAGCGTGATTGGGTCGTGTAAGGTTCCGCGCAGAATGGTGTTTACTGCTGACCCAGACTCACCACAAATCTCGCTCCGCCTCCAGCGAGGTTTTCAGCTTCCAGCGTCCCACCATGCTCAGCTACTAACCCGTAGCTGATGGAAAGCCCCAGTCCGGTGCCCTCACCGACTTTCTTGGTGGTGTAAAAGGGATCGAAAATCTGATGGATCCGGTCATCCGGGATACCCGGTCCGTTGTCGGTGACCGACAGCCAGGTTTTCTCACCTTCCGTACCGCCCTCTACCCGGACCTCCGGTTGGCCTGACTCTGCCGCCGCATCCAGTGCATTGTTGAGCAGGTTAACCAATACCTGGGTGAGCTGGCCACTGTGTCCTTGTACCATCAGGCCTTCGGGAATGCTCAATGAAATGGTGCCATCTTCCGGCCGGCTCTTGCTCACCCAACGCACGGCAAGACCGGCAACATCGGCAAGGTCTACCATGATCTTTTCGCTCTCCTGCCGGGCCGAGAAGGTTCTTAAATCTTCCACGATGGCACCGACACGCTGCGACGCTTCCTCTATGTCCCCCACCAGCGGAAGAAGATCCCCGACAATGCTGTCGATACGCAGTGAACGCCGTTTTTCTGAGGTTTCCGGGGCATTGGGATCACTGTGGACCATATCGAGGTACTCCCCAATGCGTTGCAGGTTTCGCTGGAGAATATGGGTGTTTCCGACAATAAAGCTGACCGGGTTATTAATCTCATGGGCAACCCCGGCAACCAGCTGGCCCAGTGAGGCCATTTTTTCCGATTGGACAAGTTGTTGCTGGGTATCCTTTAGTTCATCAAGCGTGGCCGTCAGTGCCCGGTTTTTTTCTGCCAGCTCCTGCTGGGTATGGCGAAGCGCAAGGTGGGTCCGGATGCGGGCATTCACTTCAGAAAGCTGGATTGGCTTGGTGACATAATCTACCGCCCCGCACTCAAACGCTTTCAGCTTGTCATCAATTTCACTGTAACTGCTGATAACCAGCACCGGGATATCCGCCGACTCTGGGTTGGCTTTCAGTTTACGGCAGACTTCAAAACCGTCCATGCCCGGCATTTCAATATCCAGCAGGATAAGTTCCGGCTTCTCAGTTTTAACACCATCCAGTGCTTCCTGCCCTGAAAGGTAACCCCTTGCCCTGAAACCTTCATCCTGCAACAGCTCGCACAGCATGTCGCACAGCACATCAGAATCATCAACCACCGCAATCAGCGGGGCATCCGTAGAAATCGGGTTTATATCCAGGTTCATAAGGGCTTTCCGTAGCACACCTCATTTCAGTGTAATGAAAGCAGATAAAAAAAACAGCAGCCCGAAGCTGCTGTTTTTATACCCAAACCATCAAGGGTTAACCGGTCAACGTGTTTTCATTACACCCGTTTAGCTCATGCAGTGAATACCAACCCGGTTGCCTTCCGTATCACGGATCAGGGCAAAAAAGCCGTGCTCGCCAATACTGGTTTTCGGCAATATCACAGAGCCACCAGCCTCACTGGCACGATCACAACATGCCTCGATATTGTCGACACTGAAATAGATATTATTGCCGTCCATAGAAGGGCGGCAGCCCTCTGCTTTAATCAGCGTGCCGGTGGCTCCATAGGCGTTGGCTTCGACAGGCTGTGGGAACCATGCCATCTGGCTGCCCTCCATATCGTGAAGCTCCAGCTTGTAACCCAGGAGGAATTCATAGAAACCGACAGCCCGGTCCATGTCATCAACAGAAATTTCGAACCAGCCAACCGGGTTGTTTTTCACTTCCATATCGCTCTCCTTGTTTTTCCAGATGAATAACACTGTTTAAATATACAGTATATTTTGTGAGCAAAAATGAAATTTCAATGACTGTAACGCTATTGAGACAAAAATCGGAGGGGCTTATATGGTGAGGTTAAAAGCCCCGAATACCGGGGCTTATGCAAATCTGGCAGGGATTAATCGACTTTTAGCTGTTGCAGCATTTCTTTCGGCAAAGCCAGATCGTCATTCTTGTTGACGCTCACACCTCGGTCGAGAATATTGCGCGCAATGTCCCTGGCCTCGTCCAGCGAGTGCATGGTAAAGGTGCCACACTGGTATTCATTAAGTTCGGGGATTTTGTTCTGCTCTTCGACTTTGAGCACATCTCCCATCGCCGCTTCCCAGCAACGCCCGACCTCTTCTTCAGACGGCGTACCTATAAGACTCATATAAAAACCGGTACGGCAGCCCATTGGTGAGATATCGATAATCTCTACACGGTCTGAGTTGAGGTGGTTGCGCATAAACCCGGCAAACAGGTGCTCCAGTGTGTGGATACCACGTTCAGTCAGGATCTCTTCATTGGGGACGCAGAAACGCAGGTCAAAGACGGTGATGGTATCGCCACCCGGCGTGGTCATCGTCTTGGCGACACGAACAGCCGGAGCATTCATACGGGTGTGGTCAACAGTAAAACTGTCCAGTAATGGCATTGCTTCTCTCCTTGATAGCAGCTGTCGGCCGATAGATTAAAATGGCCACCAGCTACGGTTATCTTCCAGTTCCTTGCGGCAGCTTCTCAATTGCCCGCCATAACGCTTGGCGTAATTTTCTACTTTTCTGGCTACCCGGATCAACTGTGGTTTTCGTTTATAGGTACCGCGTTTGTATCCGCCCCTACCTTCATGATAGGCGAGATACTGGCGGTAGGTATCCCACTTGGAAATCCCGAGGATCTTATGGGTTTCATTGGTATACCAGCCGATAAAGTCGATAGCGTCACCGAAATCAGTCCGGGATCCACCGTTGTCAGTGGCACGCTGGTAATCTTCCCATGCAGGATCCTGCGCCTGCGCATAACCGTAGGCACTGCTCACTCGTCCCCAGGGAATAAAACCAAGTACATAATTTTTCGGCGGCTTGGCATCGGCAACAAAATTACTTTCCTGGCGCATGATTGCCATGGAAACCTGAATCGGGGTACCCCACTCATCCTGGGAGTCTACTGCGTCTTCATACCAATCGGGTTTTTCCCGGAAGATCTCGCAAATGTTGTCCCTGTCCCTCGGCGGGCTGGCAACACAGCCTGTCAAAAACAGTGCTGCAAGTACCGGCAGCAAAATCAATCGCTGTCGTCCGTTCATGGCAGTTCCCTGAAAAGTGTGAAAGAAACGGGCCCATAACAGGGCCCGGTTTTATTGTTAAGGCAAAGCTTACCTTGTCGGTCAGCGGATGTCTTTGAAGTAATCAGCAAGAAAGGCATCAAAGTCCACAGTATCACCCTCTTCCACCGCTTTCTGGCGGAGAAGGCTCTCTGCTGACTCCTCTGCGAATTGCGCTTCGCTGTAGAACCGGTATTCGTTGCCAGCAAGGGCTTTTTTATATGAAGCAGCGTGGTCCAGGCCCACTGTACCGATGCTTTGCTTGGCTTTAATTTCTTCCAGGATGCGGGCAGAAAACGTCTGCGACGGATCATCAAACCAGCCTTCGAGCTTGGTACAACATTTCTTGTAAGCGTCCCCACCTTTGGCTGCATCCATCAGCTCAGCCAACTCACGGAGCTCTGCAAATACGCGGTGGCCCCATTCACGCTGGGTCAACTCTTCACCGTCACAACCGATACGGAGTGTCAGTCCTGGCTTGCGGCCCTCCAGAACAACCTTGTTCCAGTTTTCGCGCCAGCAGCTGAGCTCGCAATCAGTCATATCCGGAGAGGGAGACAGAGCACACCAGATAAGGAACAGATCAAGGAACCGGACTTGGTCTTCTTCCATACCAACAGGACTGAACGGGTTGACGTCCAGTGAGCGGACTTCAATATACTCCACACCGCCGCGGGAGAGTGCTTCTGAAGGTTTTTCACCACTCTTCGCAACGCGTTTCGGCCGGATTGGGGCATAAAGTTCATTCTCAATCTGGAGAACGTTGGTGTTGAGCTGGCGGTATTCACCGTCAACCTTCACCCCAATCTCAGCAAATTCCTCAGACGGAGTACGGATGGCGGAGCGCAGGCCATCAAGATACTGGTCAATGCCATTGAACCCGATGCGCAGCACACTCTGGGCACTGTTGGTGTAACCGAGGTCACTCAGGCGAAGTGATGTGGCATAAGGCAGGTACTTGGTACCTTGACCGACTGTCTCAAATGGCAGCTTGGAACCGGCCTGGTTAAGGAAAGAGCCGCACAGCGCAGGCGATGCCCCAAACAGGTAAGGGATCATCCAACCGTAACGGTAATAATTACGGATCACACCGAAATAGGCGTCAGATACGGATGCCTGGCGCTCTTCTTGGCTTTGCTCGCCGAAAAGCACATCCCACAGGGACTCCGGCAGGGAAAAGTTAAAGTGAACACCGGAGATAATCTGCATCACGCTGCCATAGCGGCGCTTGAGGCCTTCGCGGTAGAGCGTTTTCATTCGGCCGACATTTGAGTTGCCGTACTGCGCCAGAACGATATCGTCTTCATCGCCCACATAGCATGGCATAGACAGCGGCCACAGCATTTCATCGCCGAGATGATGGAAGGTAAAACGGTGGATGTCTTCGAGTTGGGCCATCAGCTCATCAACGGAGTGACTGACCGGGGTAATAAATTCCAGCAGGGACTCTGCGAAGTCTGTCGTCACCCACTTGTGGGTAAGTGCAGAACCCAGCGCAGATGGATGTGGTTTTGCGGAGAGTTTTCCCTCAGGCGAAATTCGGAGGGATTCCCTTTCCAGGCCTCGGCCAATACCTTTTAAAACGGCCGGATTGTCAGCCAGCAGCTGCAACCGTTGAGCAAATTCCATCAAGGCTGTTCTCGTTCTAGTCTGCAGAGTTTGCCCGGCATGATAACCAACAAACTCTGGGGGCACAATCATTGCCCGGATTCACAACAAGCAGGGGCAATTCCCGCATCTCTTTATCATTTGATCCTATTCTGGACCTGCTTTGCAGCAAATTTCTTCCCAAATCGTCCCAATTTACTAACAAAACTGTTTTCCCACCCTTGATACCTTTCGCAAACGTGCAAAAAAGGAGGGTTGCCCCTCCTCCACTTAACGGTGCTAAGGCGTTATCAGCCTTCGACTTTCAACATTTTTACCGGAATGCCCAGCTTTTCCAGCTGTGGCTTGAGGGATTTAGCATCCCCAACCACGATGATTTGGTAATCATTCGGGTTAAACCACTTCGAAGCCAGCGAATTCAATTCACTGCGGGTAATGGTTTTAATTATCCGGTTTTGCTTGTCCAGGTAAGCCGGAGTCAGGTTAAAGTCCTGCATTGTCGCGATGAGACCAGCTTTATTGGAAGGGGTTTCGTATTTAAGTGCTTCCTGCTGACCGACAGCCTGGCGCATAAATGCGACCTCTTTGTCGGTAAACCCTTTGGTACTCGCTTTCCTGAGCTCTTTCAGGGTTTCTTCAATGGATGGTACGGTCGCATCGGCCCTTACCTGCGCCTGGAACATGGCAATGCCGCTGTTTTTTCCACCACCGATGTAACCGCTGGCACCGTAGGTATAACCCTTGTCTTCACGCAGGTTCTGGTTCAGACGCGAGTTAAAATTACCAGCCAGGTTGAAGTTGGACAGGCTCGCCTTGAACATCTCGCCGGTGGCATCGTAAGGCAATGCACGGCGCACGAAACGTACTACGCTCTGCGGCGCAGAAGGCTTATTCACCAGCCAGATAGTTTGCTTTCCTTCCGGCAAAAGGGACGGCGGTACAAACGCAGGCACTGCCGGGCCCTGCCAGCTGTCCAGCGCACTGACAGCATTCATCAACGCCGGTTTGCCGATGTCGCCAACTGCCACCAGGGTTGCACCTTTCGGCGTGTAATGTGCTTTATAGAAGGCTTTTACATCAGCGAGGGTCAGTTTCTTCACGCTTTCAATCGTGCCGTCAGACGGCTGCTCCCAGCGTGTATTACCATAGAGTACTTCGCGGGTCGCCTGTCTTGCCATCCACTGCGGGCTGTTATGGTCAAACGTAATGCCTTCCAGCACCTGGCGCTTCACCCGGTTAAAATCAGCCTGGTTGAAAGCCGGGTCTTCAAGCTGCTCCCTGGCAATTTTCAGGGTTTCACCCAGGTTTTTAGTCAGGGTGCTGACCATCAACTTGCTGTAATTCCTGCCAGCAGAAAAGCTCACACTGCTGCCAAGTTTGTCCAACTCTGATTCAAGCTGCTCTGCCGTACGCTGCCGGGTACCTTCCCCAACCAGTGCTGCTGTCAGTTCAGCCAGGCCGGCCTTGCCTTCCGGATCGTAGTTGCTGCCTGCCGGCATTTGCAGTGTCAGGCTGATGGTCGGTGTTTCTGCACTGACAGTACCAGCGACAGAAATACCATTTTTCAGTACGGCATGGTAAAGCGATGGCACTTTGACAGACACCGGGCCGGAGACCGGCGGGATAATGCTGCGGTCAAAAGTGACCGGGGTTTCCCGTAACTTCAATTGGTCAGCGGATACCGTGCTGATCTTGAAATCACGCTTGGGCGGAGGGGTGTTGTCTTTTGCGGCAGCTAACTGGGAACTGCCCTGGGGCACCACACTCAGGGTTACATTGGGCTTCTGGTAAATAAAGGTATTGAAAGCTCCCTCGACATCTTTCACCGTTACGCCATTCATGGTGGCAAGCAACGTTGGCAGTTTGCCCGGCGTACCATAGAAGGTTTCATACTCTGCCAGTTGGGATACTTTCCCGGCGACACTTTGCAGGCCAAAAATTGCGTTGGCTTCAGTCTGGCCTTTTACTTCTTCCAGCGATTTTTCACTGACGCCCTTCCTGGCAACCCCATTAAGGATATCCATCACATCTTTGCGAAGCGGTGCCAGCGGCTCACCTTGGTTCGCCAGTACGTAAACATTAAAGGTACAGGAGATCTCACCACAGTCCTGATAGGCTCCGGCACTGAGTGCTTTGCCGGTTTTGACCAGTTCCTGGTAGAGAAGGCTGTTCCGGCCGCTGCCAAGTACAGAGGCAAACATATACAGCGGGTACTCACTCTTCGCCCCCTGGTATTCTGTAGGCCAGGTCATGCTGAGCATCGGCTGCTGGATTTTATCTTCCAGGGTGACATATCGGTCTTTGGCCAATTTTACCGGCTGTTTTTCCGGCGCATTCACTTCCGGGCCTGCCGGAATATCACCGAAGTATTTGTTTACCCAGGCAAGGGTCTGGGCAGGGTCAATATCACCGCCGATAGTCAGGGTCGCATTATTCGGGCCATACCAGCGCAGGAAGAAATCTTTCAGGTCATTGACGGTTACCCGGTCGAGGTCTTCTACATAGCCAATCGGCATCCAGGAATAAGGGTGGCCTTCCGGGTACAGGGCTTCCATAGTCCGCTCACCGGCAAGGCCGTATGGGCGGTTGTCGTAGCTCTGTGCCCGTTCGTTTTTCACTGTGGCGCGCTGGATTTCGAATTTACGCTGGGAAACGGCCCCTAACAGGAAGCCCATACGATCTGATTCCAGCCACAGGGCTTTTTCCAACTGGTTGGCGGGTACGGTTTCATAGTAGTTGGTACGGTCACGGTTAGTCGTGCCGTTAAGGGTGCCACCCGCCTCAGTGATCAAGCGGAAGTGTTCCTGGTCACCAACATGCTCTGACCCCTGGAACATCATGTGTTCAAAGAAATGCGCAAAACCCGACTTACCCAATTCTTCACGGGCAGAACCTACATGGTAAGTTACGTCCACGCTGACAATAGGGTCGGAGTGGTCTTCGTGCAGCACCACGGTAAGGCCATTTTTCAGGCGATATTTCTGATAGGGAATTTCGACACCGTCTTTTGCGGTTCCCCCCTGCTCGACCAGGTTCACGCCATCAGGCAGGCGCATGGGGTTGTTTTCTGTCAAGGCGCTGCATCCCATCAGAGAGAGCAGAGACAGGGCAACAAGAGTCTTGCGCATTAAAATAGTCCTAATGTCAGTAGTGAGAGCAGCATATATCTCGCTGCTTTTCCGGTAGCAATCATCAGCCAGCACCAGCGTTGTCGGAGGCGCAACCAGCCTGCTGCAAGGCAAAGCGGATCACCGATAATCGGCATCCAACTGAGAAGCAAAGCCCAGTAGCCGTATTTTTCCAGCCACTGCATTGCCTTATGACCATGTTTTTCACCGGAAGTTTTATTTGGCAGGAAACGGCCAATCCAGTAGTTGGTCATTCCCCCTAAGGTATTGCCAAGTGTCGCCACAACGACAAGTTGCCAGACCGGGAAGTGTCCGGCCTGCAACAGGGCGATTAAATTGGCTTCCGAGCCTCCGGGCAGCAACGTGGCACTGAGAAATCCAGTGGAAAACAGTACCCACAGTGCGCCGGGTCCTTGAGTGATTAGCGTTCCTACACCTGACAACAGCCCGTCAAACAGGCTCGACACGCGCTTTCCTTACATCAACGACATCCATCCCGGCAGCCTCTGCTGCCTGGATGCCAAAATCGGCATCTTCAAAGACCAAACAGTCAACCGGCCTTACATTCAGGGCCCGGGCGCAGGCCAAGAAGGTATCCGGGGCCGGCTTGTGGTTATCTACCTGATCCGCCCCTACCACCACATTGAAGCAATTAAGGAGACCGGCTTTATCCAACATTCTGTTCGCAATTTCTGTCAGTGTGCCGGTGCCGACAGCCATACGCTTCAAACCGGTGTAGCGGCGAACCACATCGGCAAAAGGCAGTTCATTGATATGGTCTTCCATCACTTCCATAAAATAGGCGGCTTTTTCGTCTGCCAGCTGCTGGGGGGAAACACCCAGGCTGAACTTTTCCACCAGCAGCGTGGCGGTCCGGATGGTAGGTGACCCGCCAAGGGAGTGGTACCAGTCGTCCTCGATGTGGAACCCGTGGGATTGGGCCACTTTTCTCCAGGCGGCCAAATGCCCTTCCATCGAGTCCAGCACGGTACCATCCAAGTCAAAAATCAAGGCATCATAGCTGTCATATAGCGCACTCATTGTCTCTCCTTAACCACAATCTTCCATCGGCACTTTTTCGTGCCTTATTGTTTATTCTCGGTTTGAAACCAAGCCTCCCTGGCAAAGTCAGTTGGGCATTTCCAGCAGCAGTTTACCCCGCACGTGGCCACTTTCAATCACGCTGTGTGCCTGAGCCCCCTGCTCCAGCGGATACTTCCCGCCGACAGAAACCAGCAATCTCCCACTGTCAGCCATCTCCAGCAAGGAATCCATCTGCGCTTTGCTGGGGGATACAAGCATCCCGTCTGCCTCAAGGGCTTTTTCTCCGGCAGCTTCTTTCACCGCTTCAGCAGTAATGGTCGGAATAGTCACTACCCGGCCACCTTCTTTCAGTGTATCCAGGGCAGCGATACCCACATTGCCCCCGACAAGGTCTATCAGCACATCACAGTCGCTGACTTGCCCGGCAATATCACCAGCGGTATAGTCCACCGCTGACGCCCCCAGGGCCTGGACAAAACCAACGTTGGTTTGTGAGCACGATGCAAAGACATCCGCCCCCAGGGCTTTAGCAAGCTGTATGGCTACATGTCCCACACCACCGGCACCAGCCAGGATAAGCACCTTCTCCCCGGCCTTTACTCCGGCTTTTTCAAGCGCCTGCCAGGCAGTTTGCCCGGCAACAGGCAATGCCGCTGCTGTCTGTGCATTGACAGTTTCAGGGACGACTGAAAGCGTGTCGGCAGCAGTAACCAGATATTGGGAGTAAGCTCCTCCCTGACCGGGGAATCCTACCAACCCAGCGACACGCTGGCCGGCTTCAAGACCTTCTACACCTTCTCCCGTGGCGACAATCACCCCAGCCATGTCATAGCCAGGGGTCCATGGCAGGTTATCCTTGTTTTGCTGGGCCGCCCACCCAAGGCCTGCCCGGGTTTTGGCGTCAATTGGGTTCACCCCGGCAAATTCCACTCGTACCAGCACCTCTCCGGCGGCAGGCTCAGGTATATCCTTAAACACAGGGGCAAGTGTTTCAGGACCACCAAATGCAGTAATCACCAGAGTCATATTATTCGACATGAGATATCCTTATCGGGCTGAATGGGGCTTTAACCAGTCAGGATTATCGACTGATTAATCTGGTTGATATCAAGTTATTTTAGTACCCAGAAAAGGTACATAAAAAAAAGGCAGATGACCATGAAGCCACCCGCCTTTTCTGTCTCAGTATGTTAAAGGCTACTGTACAAGCGCCAACAACACACCGGCTGCAACTGCTGAACCCAGCACGCCTGCCACGTTTGGCCCCATGGCATGCATCAGCAGGAAGTTGTGTGGGTTTGCCTGCAGGCCAACCTTGTTCACTACCCGCGCCGCCATAGGTACAGCTGATACGCCTGCCGCACCCAGCAATGGGTTAATTGGCTCTTTGCTGTACTTGTTCATCAGCTTGGCCATGATAACGCCCGTTGCTGTACCGATGCAGAATGCAACAGCACCCAGCGCCAGAATACCCAGAGTTTCAAACTTAAGGAACTTATCCGCCTGAAGTTTGGATCCCACAGCCAGACCAAGGAAGATGGTCACGACGTTGATCAGTTCATTCTGGGCAGTTTTTGACAGACGATCCACCACACCACATTCACGCATCAGGTTGCCAAGACAGAACATACCAACCAGTGGTGTTGCCGATGGCAGGAACAGAATAGCCATGCCTAATACGCCGAGTGGAAAGAGAACCTTCTCCGCTTTTCCGACGTGGCGGAGCTGCTTCATCTGGATTTGACGCTCTGCCGGGGTAGTCAGCGCCTTCATGATAGGCGGCTGGATAATCGGAACCAGAGCCATATAGCTGTAAGCCGCTACTGCGATGGCACCCAGCAGATCCGGCGCCAGCCTACTTGCCAGGAAGATAGCGGTCGGGCCGTCTGCACCACCGATGATGGCGATTGCTGCAGCATCAGCCAGGGTGAACTCCATCCCCGGCACCAGGTTCAGCAAAATCGCACCAAACAGGGTAGCGAAAATACCAAACTGTGCCGCCGCACCCAGGAACAGGGTACGAGGGTTGGCAATCAGAGCACCGAAGTCCGTCATGGCTCCCACGCCCATAAAGATCAGCAGCGGGAACACACCGGTTCCGATACCCACTTCATAGACGTAGTACAGCACACCACCCGGATCGGTAAAGCCCGCTTCCGGGATGTTAGCCAGGATAGCACCGAAGCCAATAGGCAGAAGCAGCAAGGGCTCAAAGCCCTTGCGAATCGCCAGGAACAGCAGCACACAGCCAACGGCAATCATGATCAGCTGGCCAAAGTGGAAATTAGCCAGCCCGGTCCCTTGCCACAGTGTAATCAAGCCTTCCATGTCGTCCTCTTATGCCAGGCTGACCAGGGATGCACCCACAGTCACTGAGTCACCTTCACGAACATGGACATCCTGCACGGTACCTGCGCGGGAGGCGCGGATTTCCGTTTCCATCTTCATCGCTTCCAGCACGATAAGTACGTCACCCTCGGCTACTGCAGAGCCGGCACCCGCCACCACTTTAAAAATAGTGCCGGCAAGCGGTGCGGCTACGGTCTCAACATTGCCGGACGGTGCGACTGGTGCTGGTGTTGCAGCAGGTACAGGAGAGGCAACAACAGATGTCAGCTGACCACCAGGGCCCACTTCAACCTCATAAACCTGCCCGTTTACGCGAACGCTGTAGTTTTCAACACCACCGGCAACAGGTGCCGCAGCAGGTACTGGCGCAGCCGGTTTCGCACTTTCGGCGGTCGGCGCTGGCTCAAATGCATCCGGGTTGCCGCGGTTTTTCAAGAACTTGAGGCCAACCTGAGGGAACAGAGCATACGTAAGTACATCGTCCACTTCACTCTCTGCCAGGCTGATACCCTCATCAGAGGCTTTGGCTTTCAGTTCGCCGGTCAGTTTCTCTAGCTCAGCTTCAAGAAGGTCAGCCGGACGGCAGGTAATCGCTTCCTTACCATCAAGCACGCGAGCCTGAAGCTCAGCGTTCAACTCTGCCGGAGCTTTACCGTATTCGCCTTTCAGGAGCCCCTGGGTTTCCTTGGTGATGGACTTGTAACGCTCACCGGTCAGGACGTTAATCACCGCCTGGGAACCAACGATCTGTGAAGTCGGTGTCACCAGTGGGATGTAACCCAGATCCTTACGCACGCGAGGGATCTCTTCCAGTACCTCATCAATACGGTCAGCAGCTCCCTGTTCTTTGAGCTGGCCTTCCATGTTGGTAAGCATGCCACCCGGAACCTGGGCGATCAGGATTCGGGAATCAACACCCTTGAGGGCACCTTCAAACTTGGCGTACTTCTTACGCACCTCACGGAAGTAAGCCGCGATAGGTTCAATCTGCTCAAGCTTCAGGCCGGTGTCACGCTCTGTGCCTTCCAGCATCGCCACAACAGTTTCTGTCGGGGTATGGCCGTAAGTCTGGCTCATTGAAGAGATAGCGGTATCCAGGATATCCAGCCCTGCCTCAACAGCCTTAACGGCGGTCGCAGTAGAAAGGCCGGTAGTGGCATGGCAGTGCAATGCCAGAGGAATGTCGGTAGACGCTTTAATGCGCTTAATCAGCTCTTCCGCTTCATAAGGCTTCAACAGGCCGGACATATCCTTGATACATAGCGAGTGGCAACCCATATCTTCCAGTCGCTTGGCAAGGTCAGTCCAGGTATCCAGGGTATGTACAGGGCTGGTGGTATAAGAAATGGTACCCTGGGCATGAGCGCCAACATTGATGGCGGCTTTTACCGCACGTTCAAAGTTACGCGGGTCGTTCATCGCGTCAAAGATACGGAAAACGTCCATACCATTTGCATGGGCACGCTCGACAAACTTGTCGACAACATCGTCAGCATAGTGACGGTACCCAAGCAGGTTCTGGCCACGAAGCAGCATCTGCATTGGGGTTTTAGGCATCGCCTTTTTCAGTTCGCGCAGGCGAACCCAAGGATCTTCACCGAGAAAACGGATGCAGGCATCAAAGGTGGCCCCACCCCATGTTTCCAGTGACCAGTAACCGATATCATCCAGCTCGGCCGCAATAGGCAACATATCGTCAATGCGCATCCGAGTTGCAAACAACGACTGGTGCGCATCACGCAACACCACATCCGTGATAGCTAGTGGCTTCGACATAGGTGTAAACTCCATGTAATAAAACTATTTTATTCCCGTCACTTATTACGGTTACGGTACTGATGAACCGCTGCCGAAATCGCAGCAATTACGTCAGGTGCAGCCGAGTTGTTATGATTTGTGGCAGGTTGTACCGCCGTCGCAGCTTGTGGTGGCTGCTCCTCAGGTACGAGGCGAGAGATCAGTTTGACGGTAATGACCAGAAGTCCAAGAAACGCATAAACCACTGACATCCCTATCAGCATTAAGGCCAACGCTTCTTCCAATACAGCGCCTAACTCCATAGTACTGTTTCCTAGTTACGTGCATCTCCGCACACAAAAAACAGCCACAGCCATTTGTAAATGCGCGGACAGGCAATTGTTAACAAAAATATATCAATCGCGCCTATTCTCCCCTCTAGGCCGCAAAATAATAACAATTATCTCTAATAGCTGGTCAAGTACTGCTCACAAAAACACGAAAATCTTGCATATTTAAGACGAAGCGAGCTCTTCTGCGGCGCAATACACATTTATTCAGTCAGATATGCTGCGCAAATAATTTTACTTTTTCACAAAGGGAATTGAAGGTGTCGAAAGGTGGTAATTTTTGGTCGCGTTATTTGGAGGAAATTAAGGTTTCCCGCGATTTTTGCGAGCCAGCACAGCAAATAAGGATAGGACTTCTCACTCGCGCTAACCTGTATGGCTTGCTACGCGTCTCGTAAACAAGAATTGGTATGACCGGGAAAATGTATCTCAAGGGGAAATACGCAGATCTTTACGATATGAATAAACAATCAACGAAGTGAATTGCGGTTAAGGTAAAGAGAATTATTCGGGAATTAAGGATTTGAGTGGGAAATTGTTGGGAATACAGGAGAAGAAGGAAGAAAATGGCGCGCTCGGGAGGATTCGAACCTCCGACCGCCTGGTTCGTAGCCAGGTACTCTATCCAGCTGAGCTACGAGCGCGCTGATCGGGTTGTTATCGTCCGGATAACTTGTAATCGTCCTTGGAGAAAATGGCGCGCTCGGGAGGATTCGAACCTCCGACCGCCTGGTTCGTAGCCAGGTACTCTATCCAGCTGAGCTACGAGCGCGCTGATCGGGTCGTTATCGTCCGGATAACTTGTGTTCGTCCTTGGAGAAAAATGGCGCGCTCGGGAGGATTCGAACCTCCGACCGCCTGGTTCGTAGCCAGGTACTCTATCCAGCTGAGCTACGAGCGCGCTGTCGGTTCGCTATCGTCCTGATAACTTGGAGGTCGTCCGTGAAGAGAATATGGCGCATCCGGGAGGATTCGAACCTCCGACCGCCTGGTTCGTAGCCAGGTACTCTATCCAGCTGAGCTACGGATGCGTTGAAGAAGAATGGCGGTGAAGGAGGGATTCGAACCCTCGATACGGCTACAAACCGTATACTCCCTTAGCAGGGGAGCGCCTTCAGCCTCTCGGCCACCTCACCACACTTGAAAATGGCGCGCTCGGGAGGATTCGAACCTCCGACCGCCTGGTTCGTAGCCAGGTACTCTATCCAGCTGAGCTACGAGCGCACAATTCTTTAAAATTCGTATCTTCCAACAGGAAGATGGCGCGTCCGGGAGGATTCGAACCTCCGACCGCCTGGTTCGTAGCCAGGTACTCTATCCAGCTGAGCTACGGACGCGTAATGCACTTGCCAAAACCTCAATGAATTCCAAAAAGGAAATGGCGGTGAAGGAGGGATTCGAACCCTCGATACGGCTACAAACCGTATACTCCCTTAGCAGGGGAGCGCCTTCAGCCTCTCGGCCACCTCACCGTGGTGCGGGGGCAAATATTACTTTTGCACGGAAATATGTCAAACACTTTCTTAAGAAAAGTGGCCAACCGCAGTGCGATTGCGTAATTATCGCCCAACCACGTACGATTATTAGCCTTTTCTTAAAATATTCCACATTTTTCGTGTCAATCTGTGCGCTTTCTGCAACAAGCCCATTCGCTTCGCAAAAGTGGTGTTTCTTTCCTATTCACAGGAAAAATCCATCACGCACCCGTTAATTTTGCCTGCCAGCAGATTTTGCTCTGCCAACGGAAAGGTTTCCGATCTCCAGAAACCAAAAAGACCGATTTAATATCGGTCTTTTCAGCGCCTGACAACTAAATTAGTAGTTGCCGGTAGACTGCGCTGGGTTACCTTTTTCTGCCTGAATACGCAGGTAGATTTCTTCGCGGTGTACAGAAACTTCTTTCGGTGCGTTTACACCGATGCGAACCTGGTTACCTTTAACGCCCAGTACAGTAACGGTGACTTCATCACCAATCATCAGCGTTTCACCAACGCGACGAGTCAAAATCAGCATTCTTCCACTCCTTGAGTCATCTCAACTTACGTCGTTTCTAGGAACAGTTCCGAATGTGCTGCCAACATCAATGAAGCACATTCCGGCAATTTAGGTGCTGTCAACGTTGAATATTCGGGTCAACGGACAAGATAGTAGGCTGTAATCTACAACTCAGACAGTATGTTATGCCACCAAATTACACTACTGCAAGGAATTCCAAGTAAAGACAGAAACCTATCCCTTTGCCACTCAACACTATGAAGCATTTGTCGCAACAAAGCCATAAAGCTGGCGAGAAAAGCTACCAGCCAAAGCGGTAATTCTCACCAATTTCCTACTGGAATTCCAAAATGTTCCCGAACATTTGACACTAGACAACTTTCAGTGACCCAACCCACATTGCTCGAGGTTTAATCAACTGTTGTCGTTTAGGCGCTGAACTATACACATAAAGTGTGATCCTGCCAACAAAATTGATGAAAAAATATGACAAAAAAAGCTCCCATGAAGGGAGCCTTTCTCATTTTCATTTGTAAGCAGTATGTAACCGATTACAGACGCTCAGTCAGCCATGGCTTTGCTGAGTCCAGTGCTGCAGGCAATGCTGCTGCATCTGTACCACCAGCCTGTGCCATATCAGGACGACCACCGCCCTTACCGCCAACTTGTTGGGCAACCAGGTTGACCAGTTCACCGGCTTTTACTTTGCCAGTCAGGTCTTTGGTTACACCGGCGATAAGGCCAACTTTATCATCGGCAACATTGCCAAGCAGAACCACACCGCTGCCCATCTGGTTTTTCAGATCGTCAACCATGGTACGCAACGCTTTGTTATCAGCACCGTTCAACTGACATACCAGGACCTTAACGCCATTGATCTCTTCAACCTTGTTGATAAGACCTGCGCTTTCCTGTGCCGCCAGCTTGTCTTTCAGCTGCTGGATTTCTTTTTCCAGATGCTTGGCACGGCTTTGGGCATCAGTCAGTTTTTGCTGGTACTGGCTCTGCTGGTCATAGATAACTTCGGCAGCCTGCGCACCGGTTACCGCTTCGATACGGCGTACACCGGCAGCAATACCACCTTCAGAAAGAATCTTGAAGTAACCGATGTCACCGGTACGCTTGGCGTGGGTACCACCACACAGTTCGGTTGAGAAGTCACCCATGCTAAGCACGCGTACTTTCTCATCGTATTTCTCACCGAACAGTGCCATTGCACCTTTCGCCTTGGCCGCTTCCAGATCCATGATTTCTGTTTCAACCGCGTGGTTGGCACGGATTTCATCATTGACCATCTTTTCAACGGCACGCAGCTCTTCCGGTTTAACCGCTTCCAGATGAGAGAAGTCAAAACGAAGGCCATCTGCACGTACCAGAGAGCCTTTCTGAGCCACATGGTCACCCAGGACGATGCGAAGTGCTTCGTGCATCAGGTGGGTGGCTGAGTGGTTCAGGACTGTCGCCTGACGGCGGCCAGCATCAGCGGATGCTTTCGCAGTCTCACCAACGTTGATAGTACCGTCAACCAGCTTACCGATATGGCCGATGGCGTTGCCGTACTTCTGGGTGTCAGTCACTTCAAAGCGTCCGGTTTCGGTCTGCAGGAAGCCCGCATCACCCACCTGGCCGCCTGACTCGGCATAGAACGGGGTTTCATCCAGGATGATTACCGCTTCATCGCCGGTAGCCAGCATTTCAGTTGCTGCACCGTCAACAAAGATATGGGTAATGGTGCCCTGACCTTCCGTACCTTCGTAGCCTTGGAACGCAGACGTACCGTCAACTTTGATCATTGCGTTGTAGTCTGCACCGAAGTTACCCGCTTCACGGGCACGCTGGCGCTGGGCTTCCATCGCAGTCTCGAAACCTTCCTCATCAATGCTGTAGCCGCGTTCACGGGCAACATCGTTGGTCAGGTCAGCAGGGAAACCGTAGGTGTCGTACAGTTTGAAGACGGTTTCACCGTCAAGTACGTTGCCTTCCAGGCCATCCAGTGCGTCATTCAGAAGTGCCATACCACGATCAAGTGTACGGCCGAAGTTTTCTTCTTCGATCTTCAGCACTTTTTCAATCATGGCCTGCTGCTGCTTCACTTCCTCACCGGCAGTACCCATCACATCGGCAAGTACACCCACCAGCTTGTAGAAGAAGGCACCCTGTGCACCCAGTTTGTTTCCATGACGGACTGCACGACGGATGATACGGCGCAGCACGTAGCCACGACCTTCGTTTGAAGGCATTACGCCGTCAGCAATCAGATAGGCACATGAGCGGATGTGGTCAGCCACAACACGCAGAGACTGGTTGGACAGGTCCTGGTAACCAATCACTTCAGCAGCCGCTTTGATCAGTGTCTGGAATACGTCGATTTCGTAGTTTGAGTGAACGCCCTGCATGATGGCAGCAACACGTTCAATACCCATACCGGTATCAACAGAAGGCTTAGGCAGCGGTTCCATACGGCCGTCAGCATGACGGTTGAACTGCATAAACACGATGTTCCAGATTTCGATGAAACGGTCACCGTCTTCTTCTGGTGATCCTGGAGGACCGCCCCAGATGTGGTCGCCGTGGTCATAGAAAATCTCAGTACAAGGACCACAAGGGCCAGTGTCACCCATCTGCCAGAAGTTATCTGATGCGTATGGTGCACCCTTGTTGTCGCCGATGCGGACAATCTTGTCAGCCGGAACACCAATTTGCTTGTTCCAGATTTCAAACGCTTCGTCATCAGTTTCGTACACGGTTACCATCAGGCGGTCTTTTGGCAGGCCGAGGGTACCGGTCAGAAATTCCCATGCGAAGGGAATAGCATCGTGCTTGAAGTAATCACCGAAGCTGAAGTTACCCAGCATTTCGAAGAAAGTATGGTGACGGGCTGTAAAGCCAACGTTTTCCAGGTCGTTGTGCTTACCACCGGCACGGACACAACGCTGAGCGGTTGTTGCGCGGGAGTAGCCACGCTTTTCCATACCAAGGAAAACATCTTTGAACTGGTTCATACCTGCGTTGGTGAACAGCAGAGTCGGGTCGTTCGCAGGCACGAGCGATGAGCTGGACACCACCTGGTGACCTTTGCTGGCAAAGTAATCGAGAAACGCGCGGCGAATCTCGTCAGTGCTCATATACATTGGCAATTCCTGGAGTTTTTGGTTCTGCTAGCAACACAATGCCTTTATGTGGCACTGGTCGTTGTCAAAGTAGCGGTCATTGTAAACAACCATCGCCAATGCGCAAAGTTTTCGCGCCAGCGATGCGTAAATTGTCCGGTTTGAGTGAATATATTGCAGGAAAGGGAGAAGGGTTAATCGATCAGTCTTCAGGGTTGAGCGCGTAACGAATCTGGTCAAAGTCAAAACCACGGTACTGGAGATAACGCATCCGTTTGGCATGCTCTTTTGGGTCTTTCGCTTTCGTCAGTTCTCCCAGCACTCCGAATTTCCGCGTGGCAATTTCCCTTGCATGTTCGTACCAGTCAAACTCCAGCGATTCTGTTGCCTGATCAGTTAGGCTGGCACTGATACCTTTGCGCTGGCAGTCCTGACGGATACGGCTCAGCCCATGCCCTTTACTGATGCCATGGCGAAGCAGCATTTCGGCAACCCGGGCATCGTTAAGCCAGCCATAGTGCTCACAATGGGCAATGGCTTCATCAATTTCATTGGCCGCAAACGAACGCTGCGCCAATTTCTGGCGCAGCTCTTTTACGGAATGGTCACGGCGGGACAGCAGCCCTACCGCGACTTCTCGGGCGGAGAGACTCAGAAGTCTTCCCCTTCCAGAATTTCATTTTCAGGTGCAGCGGCCAGGCTGTCTGTTGTCGGGCCGGTCAGCAGCATCTGACGCAGGGATGTTTCGATCTCGTTCTTGATTTCAGTATGTTCTTTCAGGAACTTGGTGGCATTTGCCTTACCCTGGCCAATCTTGTCGCCTTTGTAGCTGTACCAGGCACCGGATTTCTCAACCAGCTTGTGCTTCACACCCAGATCAATCAGCTCACCGTACAGGTTGATACCTTCGCCGTACATGATCTGGAATTCAGCCTGCTTAAACGGCGCGGCGACCTTGTTCTTCACTACTTTAACGCGGGTTTCGTTACCCACTACCTCATCGCCTTCTTTGATAGAGCCGATACGACGGATATCCAGACGAACCGAGGCATAGAACTTAAGTGCGTTACCACCGGTAGTTGTTTCCGGGTTACCAAACATCACACCGATCTTCATACGGATCTGGTTGATAAAGATCATCAGGGTGTTGCTGTTCTTGATATTACCGGTCAGCTTACGCATCGCCTGAGACAGCATACGTGCCTGCAGACCTACGTGAGAGTCACCCATTTCACCTTCAAGCTCAGCTTTTGGTGTCAGGGCTGCAACGGAGTCGACGATAACCACATCTACCGCACCAGAGCGAACCAGCGCATCTGCAATTTCCAGCGCCTGTTCACCGGTATCCGGCTGGGATACCAGCAGGTTGTCGATCTGTACACCCAGTTTGCCTGCATATACAGGATCCAGTGCGTGCTCGGCATCGATAAAGGCACAGGTCTTACCCTGCTTCTGGGCTTCCGCGATGATTTGGAGAGTCAGTGTGGTTTTACCTGATGATTCAGGACCGTAGATCTCAACGATACGACCATAAGGCAGGCCACCAACACCCAATGCGATATCCAGTGACAGGGAACCGGTAGATACGGTTTCAATGTCCAGAGTGCGGTCATCGCCCAGGCGCATGATAGAGCCTTTACCGAATTGCTTTTCAATCTGGCTGAGGGCAGCCGAAAGCGCCTTCTGCTTGTTATCGTCCATTCCTATCTCCAGCGGATGCGGTAAATCTTGATTAACTGCAGGTAAGTATACTGTCCATTTATACAGTGTCCATACCTGGATAAAAATTTTTGCGATCCCGGCACAGAAATCTTTGCCGGGTCAAATATTTCCAACTCAATCTTTCAGGTGAAGTATCAGGGTATTGAGTGAAAAAGCGATCGTCTGGTGGCGTACCGCCCGGCGGTTTCCGTCAAAATAACAGGTTTCAGTCTGGCGCCAGCCATCTTTCCCTGCCCAGGCAAAGCAAACCATACCGACCGGTTTTTCGTCTGTTCCGCCACTTGGCCCGGCGACGCCGCTCACTGCCAGTGAATAATCCGCACCAGATTCGGCAAGCGCTCCCAACGCCATCTCAAGTGCCACATCCTCACTGACTGCACCGTGGTCGGCCAGGGTTTCGTTTTTCACCCCGACCATCTGGTTTTTGGCTTCATTGCTGTAGGTGACAAAAGCACGTTCGAACCACCCGGAACTGCCTGCTGTATCCGTGATCACATAGGCGATACCGCCACCGGTACAGGACTCCACTGTAGTAACTGTGGCATGCTTGGCTGTCAGGCTTTCACCCAAGGTTTCTGACAGGGTATAAAGGCTTTCCACTTTATGCTTTCCCCGTTTTGCGGCACTGGGATGATTCACGTATCCTTAGCGCCCGGAACTTAAAAATGACAGTGTGCAGGCGGAATCGTGACACATCAAGTATTGGAAAAACACACCCCGATGATGCAGCAGTACCTTAAGATTAAGGCGCAACATCCTGATGAGCTGCTGTTTTACCGTATGGGAGACTTTTACGAGCTGTTTTATGACGATGCCAAGCGGGCATCCCAGCTGCTGGAAATATCCCTTACCAAACGCGGCGCATCTGCCGGTGAACCGATTCCAATGGCCGGTGTGCCCTACCATGCTGTTGAAGGCTACCTTGCCAAGCTGGTTCAACTCGGTGTACCGGTAGCAATCTGTGAGCAAATCGGCGACCCGGCAACCAGCAAAGGTCCGGTAGAGCGTCAGGTCGTCCGTATTGTTACCCCCGGCACTGTGACCGACGAGGCCCTGCTCCATGAGCGGGTCGATAACCTGGTTGCGGCCATCTATGAATTCAAAGGCAAATTCGGTTTTGCCACGCTGGATATTACCTCCGGCCGTTTTTTGCTGACTGAACCCCAAACTGAAGAGGCCATGCAGGCAGAACTGCAACGCACCCGCCCGGCAGAGCTCCTCTACCCGGAAGACTTCAGCCAGATGGTGCTGATCGAGTCGTTCAAAGGGATCCGCCGTCGCCCGGTATGGGAATTTGATGTCGACACGGCCCGCCAGCAACTTACCCAACAGTTTGGTACCCGTGACCTTGTCGGTTTTGGCGTCGAAAAGTGTGAACTGGGGCTGGCTGCCGCAGGTTGCGTATTACAATACGTAAAAGACACCCAGCGCACTGCGCTTCCCCATATCCGCTCTCTGGTCAAAGAGAGCCAGGATGACAGCGTGATTCTGGATGCCGCAACCCGCCGCAACCTGGAACTGACACAGAATCTCTCAGGCGGCCTCGACAACACTCTCGCTGACGTGCTGGACAAAACCACCACGGCTATGGGCAGCCGTCTGTTAAAACGTTGGATCCACCAGCCGATCCGCGACCGTAAATTGCTCAACGCCCGTCTTGATGCCATCACAGACCTCAAGGACAGTGGCCTGCATGCTGAATTGTCCGGCGTACTGCGTAACGTGGGAGATATGGAGCGCGTACTTGCCCGACTGGCACTGCGTTCCGCCCGCCCACGGGATATGACCCGCCTGCGCGGTGCCCTCCAGCAGCTTCCTGAAATTGAAACCTTGATGGAAGAAACCGCTGAACCAGCGCTCAAAGGCCTTGCTGCAGCCTGTTCCCCAATGCCAGATCTGTGTGAACTGCTGGAGCGCGCTGTTGTTGAAGCGCCCCCGGTTGTAATCCGCGACGGTGGCGTCATTGCACCAGGGTACAACAGTGAGCTTGATGAACTGCGCGAACTCTCCGACGGTGCGACCCGTTACCTGGAAGAGCTGGAACTACGCGAGCGTGACCGCCACGGTATTGATACCCTGAAAGTGGGCTTTAACCAGGTGCATGGTTTTTATATCCAGGTCAGCAGAGGCCAGAGCCACCTTGTTCCCCCACACTATGTACGCCGCCAGACACTTAAAAATGCCGAGCGGTACATTATCCCTGAGCTCAAGGAACACGAGGACAAGGTACTTAACTCAAAATCCAATGCACTGGCTTTGGAAAAACGCCTGTGGGAGGAACTGTTTGACCTTCTCCTTCCGCACCTCGAACAGCTCCAGTCTGCATCCCTTGCCCTGGCGACGCTGGACGTATTCTGCAACATGGCAGAACGTGCCGAAGCCCTGAATTACTGCCGCCCATCCTTAGTGGAAGAGCCGGGGGTGAGCATTACCGCCGGTCGTCACCCGGTGGTTGAGCAGGTATCAAGTGAGCCCTTTATCGCCAACCCGACGGAGCTCAGCCCGGACCGCCGGATGCTGATTATTACCGGCCCTAACATGGGCGGTAAATCCACCTATATGCGCCAGACAGCCCTTATTACCCTGCTTGCACATATCGGCTCATACGTACCGGCAGAAGCAGCAACTCTGGGGCCGGTCGACCGTATTTTTACCCGTATCGGCGCATCGGATGACCTTGCATCCGGCCGTTCGACCTTTATGGTTGAAATGACCGAGACGGCAAATATTCTCCACAACGCGACTGAGCACAGCTTGGTACTGATGGATGAAATAGGCCGGGGCACCAGTACTTACGACGGACTGTCACTGGCATGGGCAAGTGCGGAGTGGCTGGCTGACAAACTGAAAGCCATGACCCTGTTCGCCACCCACTATTTTGAACTGACCGAACTGGCGTCCATGATGGAGGGGCTTGCCAATGTCCACCTTGATGCAGTCGAGCATGGCGATGAGATAGCTTTCATGCATGCGGTACAGGAAGGCGCTGCCAGCAAATCATACGGTCTGGCTGTAGCTGGGCTTGCCGGCGTACCCAAAGCCGTTATTCAGCGAGCCCGCCAGAAGTTGCAGGAACTGGAGGCTATCGGGCAGGAAGTTGCGGCGAACCCGACATCCCAGCCAATTGGTCACCCGGCATCCCAACTGTCACTGATCCCGGAACCGAGCGAGGTTGAACTGGCTCTTCAGGGAATCAACCCGGATGATCTGACACCAAGGGCTGCATTAGATTTGCTGTATAAACTGAAGGGAATGGTATAGCAAAAAATTACACCTGACGGGTAAAACAAGCCCCTGATAAAGCAAAGGCGCCAGAGGGCGCCTTTTCCTTGAATGTTGATTAGAAAGTGGGGGGGTTAAGGAACCTCAACCTCAAAAAGTGACTCAACATCCAAACCCTGATGGGTCAACATTTCACGAAGACGACGCAACCCTTCTACCTGAATCTGTCGAACACGTTCACGGGTAAGACCGATTTCACGACCAACATCTTCCAACGTTGCAGCTTCATGTCCAAGCAGGCCAAAACGGCGGGCCAGTACTTCACGCTGCTTCGGGTTCAACTCACTTAACCAGTACACAATAGACTGTTTGAGATCGTTGTCCTGGGTGCTCATCTCCGGACTGCTTTCTTTCTCATCCGGAATCACATCCAGAAGTGCCTTGTCGTTATCACTGCCCAGCGGATTGTCCACTGAACTGATACGCTCATTCAGGCGCAGCATACGATCGACGTCTTCCACCGGCTTGTCGAGTTGCTGGGCAATCTCTTCTGCTGTGGGCTCATGATCCAGCTTTTGGGCCAGTTCACGGGCAGTACGCAGGTAGACATTCAGCTCTTTCACCACATGGATAGGCAGACGGATGGTGCGGGTCTGGTTCATGATGGCGCGTTCGATAGTCTGGCGGATCCACCAAGTCGCATAGGTGGAGAAACGGAATCCACGCTCTGGGTCGAACTTTTCGACCGCACGGATAAGACCGAGGTTTCCTTCCTCAACCAAATCCAACAGCGCAAGACCGCGGTTGATGTAACGGCGAGAGATTTTCACCACCAGGCGGAGGTTACTTTCAATCATCCGTTTTCTGGCTGCTTCGTCTCCACGAAGTGCCCGACGCGCATAGAAAACTTCTTCTTCAGCGGTCAAAAGGGGTGAAAAACCGATTTCACTAAGATAGAGCTGAGTAGCATCCAGTGCACGTTGCGTAACCGCAACGGGTGCAGCCTCTGCAACTACCTCCTCCTCGGCTTCTACTTCCAGCTCCAAGTCAGTTGCGTCGACATCCTCTTCAAAGACGTCAAGCTTGGTCGCAGTGTTGTTCTGACTCATAGCGCCTCCCGTATGCATAGCAGCAAGGACAGTACAGCTTCCTCTGTCAGATTATTGTCTGGGCAAGTATCTAATCGGGTTGACCGATTTACCCTTGTAGCGTATTTCAAAGTGCAGTCGAACGCTGTCTGTAGCTGAGCTACCCATTGCGGCGATCTTCTGACCTTTCTTTACTACTTGTTGTTCCCTGACCAAAAGCCGGTCGTTGTGGGCATAAGCACTTAGGTAATCATCATTGTGTTTAAGAATGATTAAATTCCCGTATCCTCTCAGCGCATTACCGGCATATACCACCTTACCGGACTCCGCTGCGACGATGGCTTGACCACGCTTGCCAGCGATATCAATGCCACGATTACCTGTTTCAGAACTGGAAAATCCAGCGATGACTCTTCCTTTTGTAGGCCAACTCCACGCTAGCTTACCGGAAGCTTTACTGACAGGTTTTGTAACATTTTTTTTACTTTTTGTTTCTTGACTGTACTCCTTGGCTTTTTGGGGTTCAACCCTTTTTTTGCCATCTGTCGCATAATCAGACTTATTTTTTGATGGATATTTTTTGCCGTCTTGCTTGGCTGCAGGAGAAGATCCTGTTTTAGAGTTAGAACTCTTACCAATTGGTTTTGAAGGTGTTTTTACAGCCGTTGTTTTTGCAGCTACAGATCCTGCACCGGCAGCAACGGCAGCAGTGCCAGCAACCGCAGCTCCCGCCGTCGCAACAGTGATACCCTCTCCGCCGGAGTTTTCACCTTTTTTGCCATAGTTTGGAGGAACATAGACATCTCCCCAGAGTTTCAGCTTCTGTCCGGGGTAAATAGTGTAGGGAGGAGAGAGATCATTGCGGGCTATCAGGTCTTTGACATCCTGGTCACTGATGTAAGCAATAAAATACAGGGTATCGCCTTTCTGTACCTGATAATAACTGCCGCGGTAGCTTCCCCGCTTCAAGTCATTGTAATCAGGTTTTACGCTGTGGACAGGTGCAGGCGTATTCCGGGCACATCCAGATAAAAAACCCAGAAAAACACTCAAAAGCAGAAGCTTTGCCCAAACTTTCTTTACCTGCACCCTTTATCCTTTTTTATGCCAGTTCGCCTGCCACCAGAGGAACAAACCGGACGGCCTCAACCACTTCAGAAGAAAATTCGTCACCCTGTCGGGTCACTTTATAAAGATGTTGTGATTCAGTACCTACCGGAACAACTAAAACGCCACCGTCAGCCAATTGATGCACCAGGGCTTCCGGCATATTTGCAGCAGCGGCGGTCACGATAATGGCATCAAATGGCCCTTTCGTTGGCCAGCCACGCCAACCGTCCCCATGCTTGGTGGAAACATTATAAATATCAAGCAGCTTAAAGCGACGCTTTGCCAGCATTTGTAACTGCTTGATACGCTCAACCGAATAGACATGGTCAACAAGGCGCGACAGCACCGCGGTCTGATAACCGGAACCTGTGCCTATTTCCAAAACCCGCATATCTCGCCTCAGCCCCAGAAGCTCTGTCATCTTCGCAACGATATAAGGCTGCGAGATAGTCTGTCCACATCCTATGGGCAGTGCATTATTGGAATAGGCCTGGTGTGCCATGGCTTCGGACACAAACAGGTGGCGGGGAATCCCGGCAATAGCATCCAAAACCGGTTGCTGCCTGATTCCCTGCTGCCAGAGAATGTCAATGAGTGATTGTTGGGTACTCACTGAAGTTTCCTATTACTTTTCGATGTGATTTATCCAACTGTCCACGGCTTGCAATGAGTCGTGTGCAGTAAGATCAACCTGAAGCGGTGTAACAGAAACCCGGTTCTGCTCAACCGCAAAAAAATCTGTCCCCGGACCGGCATCCTGACGTGCTCCCGGAGGACCAATCCAGTAAATGGGATGTCCACGGGGATCCCGCTCTTTTATCATGCCTTCAGCCCGGTGCCGAGCCCCCAGCCGGGTCACTTCCCAGCCAGCCAGTTCGCTTTCCGGGACATCAGGAACGTTGATGTTCAGAATTTTATTCACTGGCAACGGTGATAACAAACTGTTTTGAATCACTTTCCTCGCGACAGCTGCCGCAGTTTCAAAATGCGTTTGCCCCACCAGGGAAATGGCAATTGCCGGAACCCCTAGGAAAAACCCTTCCGTTGCCGCGGCCACGGTACCGGAATAGAGCACGTCATCACCCTGATTGGCTCCATGGTTAATGCCAGAAACCACAAAATCCGGGCGGAAGTCCAAAAGCGCATTCAATGCAAGGTGTACGCAATCTGTCGGCGTTCCCTGTACAGCAAAACGGCCGGGGCTGACTTCCCTCACCCGAAGCGGGTTTTCCAGTGTTAACGAGTTTGATGCGCCTGAACGGTTTCGGTCAGGAGCAACGACGACAACATCTGCAATTTCCGAAAGCGCATCTGCAAGGGCGTTTATGCCATCAGCAAATATACCGTCATCATTACTTATCAGAATGCGCATATTCTGGCGTTCCTTCCGTGTATTCCATTAGCTCCCTTACAACCGCAGTTGCAAAGCAACCTGCCGGTAAACTGAAGGACACCGTCATTACATCGCCTTCACCGTGCCATGCCATATCCTGAGGCTTGAGCAGCAACTCGCGGCGCTCTTGACGCATCCGGTTTCCCCGAATCAAAGCCATCAATTCTGGCTCTTTGTCCAATATCGCCATTTCGAATGCTTCTGCCTCACCACTGCCAGGCAATGCATTGTCTCCCGCTACCGCACCGGTGATATGGAGCGTGCCTTTGGACACTGATTCCAGTAAAGAGGGTGTTACTGTTTCAGCCACTGTCATACGTTCTTCGTTGTCCAGCAGGCAATCACCCTGCAGCAGTGTCGCTGCCGTACCGGCCTCAATACGGGCTGCAAGGATCTGGTTGAACAGCCAGGAACGGGCAGCCGACAGATAGAAGCTGCGTTTATTCTTGTCACGGACACGAATTTCATCAGCTCCCCAGCGGCGTGCCTGGGTTACGTTATTGCCCTCTCGGCCAAAACGCTGCTCACCGTAATAGTTGGGCACGCCTTGCTCTTTCACCAGTTGCAGGCGTCGTTCCAGCTCCACCATATCGGAGACTTCACGAAGAACAAGTGTAAAACGGTTTCCGGCCAAATCGCCCGGGCGCAGCTTTTTATTGTGACGTGTAACCGCCAGAACGGCTTCAACACCCTCATGGGTTTCAACAAATTCGGTAAGATCCGGGTTTTCTTTGCCTGGCAGGTGCACGCCAAGCCACTGTGTTGTTACAGCATGGCGATCCTTGAGGCCTGCCCAGCTGACATCCCGGGATTTAACACCACAGGCTTTTGCCAGCTCGTTGGCAACATACTGGGTATTCTCGCCACGCTTTTGAATATGGACCAGCATATGCTCGCCCAGGCCTGCCGGTTCAAAATCTGAAACTTCGTCAACCAGGAAGTCTTCCGGGCTGTTTTTGATAGTGCCGGTTACTGACGGTTTGCCAAACAGCCAGGGAAAGTGGCTCATTACATCACTCATGGGTTTAATCCTGCTAACAAGCCCTGATTATCAGATCAGGGCTTTTTGGTGATAAGCACAACGGCTTCACAGGCAATGCCTTCCTTGCGGCCGGTAAAACCCAGTTTTTCAGTAGTTGTCGCTTTGACGTTGATGCGATCAATATCGGATTCAAGATCCTCGGCAATCGCCGCACACATGTTGTCTATATGGGGTGCCATCTTAGGTGCCTGGGCAATGATAGTGACATCCAGGTTACCCAGAATATAGCCTGCGCGCTTCACGCGGGCATAGACATCGCGGAGCAGCATACGGCTGTCTGCCCCTTTCCACTTGTCATCTGTATCCGGGAAATGCCGGCCAATATCACCGGCAGCAATGGCACCTAGCAACGCATCACTGACAGCATGGAGGGCGACATCTCCGTCGGAATGGGCGATCAGGCCTTGCTCATAAGGGACACTGACCCCACCGATTATTACCGGGCCTTCACCACCAAACTTGTGAACATCAAAACCATGGCCAATACGAATCATAAAGCTCTCCAATTAGAATCATTGCGTTAGGACACTGCTCAACGTCACTTACCTTCGCCAGTCTTCGTCCGGCGATTTATCCATTGTTTTGTTGTGTGAGGTAGTACGCCGCCAGTGCGAGATCTTCCGGCTGGGTAATTTTAATGTTGTCAGCCCTGCCACAGACCAGCTTTGGTTTTCCGCCGCAATATTCAATGGCGGAGGCTTCATCCGTTACCGGCGCCCCCTCTTGCAATGCTTTTTCCAGCGCTCTGAGAAGCTGTTCGCGACGAAACATCTGCGGAGTCAGCGCATGCCAGAGATGCTCGCGCTCAACCGTTTCGGTGATCATTCCATTCTGGGTACTGCGCTTCATGGTGTCACGGACCGGGGCGGCCAGTATTGCGCCGTCATGGTGGTTCATGGCGCCGTCAATCAGTGCTGAAATATCTTCAGGTGTAACACAGGGCCGGGCAGCATCATGAACCAACACCCACTCACTTTCCGGCATATTTTTCAATGCCGACAATACTGAGTCTGCCCGCTCTTTCCCGCCGGGAGCAACCACCACCCGGTCATTTCCCGCTATCCCGGTTTCAGGATACCACTCATCCCCTTCACTGATGGCAATAACCACCTGGCTGACTCCAGGGTGCGACAGCAGCTTTTCTACGGTATGTTCGAGAATGGTTTTGTTACCGATAGTCAGGTATTGCTTGGGAATGGTTGATCCCATGCGCTTGCCGACCCCGGCTGCGGGTACAACGGCAATGATGCCGTTACCCGAAGGCAGAAGTGATTGGGAATGTGTTGTTGTCATTGCAGTCCGTACAGATAGTTGCTGGAACAGTCAGTCTTTGTCATTGATGATACGGAAGAAAGTCTCACCCTGCTTTATCAGCCCGAGTTCATTTCTCGCCCGCTCCTCAATCGCTTCATTGCCTTTTTTCAAATCGGCAATTTCCGCGTACATCTGTTCGTTCCGGCTTTTTAAATGGGCATTGGATTCAGACTGAACCGCCACATTGTCTTTTAAAGAAAGGTAATCACTGACACCATTTTTCCCCCACCACAGGTTGTACTGCAGCCAGCAAAACAAGGCTAAAAGCAGTGCGGTCAGGCTCCGCATGGGGTTTCCTCCAAGTGTCAGTCTTTATGCAACATTTAGGGGCGTATCTTACCAGTTTAACGGGTGTTTTGCGCGCCAAACACAAAGGCACAAAAAAACCGCCCCGGAGGGCGGTTTTTTCAAACAGAAGTATCGGTCAGCAATTAAGCTTGGCCTTTAACTTCCTTCAGACCGTTGAAAGGAGCACGTTCACCCAGTGCTTCTTCGATACGGATCAGTTGGTTGTACTTAGCAACACGGTCAGAACGGCTCATAGAACCAGTCTTGATTTGACCAGCAGCAGTACCTACAGCCAGGTCAGCGATGGTTGCATCTTCAGTTTCACCAGAACGGTGAGAGATAACTGCAGTGTAACCAGCATCTTTAGCCATCTTGATAGCAGCCAGAGTTTCAGTCAGAGAACCGATCTGGTTGAACTTGATCAGGATAGAGTTAGCGATGCCTTTGTCGATACCTTCTTTCAGGATCTTGGTGTTAGTTACGAACAGGTCGTCACCAACCAGTTGGATCTTGTCACCCAGGATCTTGGTCTGGTATGCAAAACCGTCCCAGTCAGACTCGTCACAACCGTCTTCGATAGAAACGATTGGGTACTGGGTAGTCAGTTCAGCCAGGTAGTCAGAGAAGCCTTCTGAAGTGAAAGTCTTGCCTTCACCAGTCATCTCGTACATACCAGTTTCTTTGTTGTAGAACTCAGAAGATGCACAGTCCATAGCCAGGGTAACGTCTTTGCCCAGCTCGTAACCAGCAGCTTCAACAGCTTCTTTGATTGCAGCCAGTGCAGCAGCGTTTGATTCCAGGTTAGGAGCGAAACCACCTTCGTCACCAACAGCAGTATTCAGGCCTTTAGCCTTCAGTACTTTTGCCAGGTTGTGGAATACTTCAGCACCGATACGCAGAGCTTCTTTCAGGGTAGAAGCGCCAACTGGCTGAATCATGAATTCCTGGATGTCTACGTTGTTGTCTGCGTGCTCACCACCGTTGATGATGTTCATCATTGGCAGAGGCATAGAGAATACGCCTGGAGTGCCGTTCAGTTCAGCAATGTGCTCGTACAGTGGCATGCCTTTGGCAGCAGCTGCTGCTTTTGCGTTTGCCAGAGATACAGCCAGGATTGCGTTAGCACCGAAGTTAGATTTGTTTTCAGTGCCGTCCAGGTCGATCATGATCTGGTCGATTTCAGCTTGCGCCAGAGCGTCTTTACCCAGCAGGGCTTCAGCAATTGGGCCGTTAACGGCAGAAATTGCTTTCAGTACACCTTTACCCAGGAAACGAGACTTGTCACCGTCACGCAGCTCAAGAGCTTCACGTGAACCGGTAGAAGCACCTGATGGCGCAGCAGCCATACCTACGAAACCACCTTCCAGGTGAACTTCTGCTTCTACAGTTGGGTTACCACGTGAATCGATGATTTCACGACCCAGAACTTTAACGATCTTAGCCATTGTGTTTCCTCTCGTGTTATTTAATTCACAAAAATTAAAGACGGCCACCAATCTGGCAACCGCCACAAATCCCTGTTACAGCTCGCCGCGTTGATACATACCGGCGGCTTTTACAAACCCAGCGAACAGCGGATGGCCATCGCGAGGCGTTGATGTGAATTCCGGGTGGAACTGACATGCAACAAACCATGGATGCGCAGGGTTTTCTACGATTTCAACCAGCTTCTTGTCTGCTGACAGACCAGAGACAACCAGGCCGGCTTCCTTGATCTTAGGAAGCAGGTTGTTGTTCACCTCATAACGGTGACGGTGACGCTCATGAATGGTTGCATTGCCGTACATTTCACGGACTTTAGTGCCGTCAGCCAGGTGGCAAAGTTGCGCACCCAGACGCATTGTGCCGCCCAGATCTGATTTTTCTGTACGCTTCTCAACCTGACCTTCTGCGTCAACCCACTCGGTGATCAAACCAACAACCGGGAACGGAGACTTCTTGTCAAACTCAGAAGAGTTAGCGCCTTTCATGCCTGCAACGTTGCGGGCATATTCAATAAGCGCCACTTGCATACCCAGGCAGATACCCAGGTAAGGAATATTGTTTTCACGCGCGTATTGCGCGGCCATGATCTTACCTTCAACACCACGGTCACCGAAACCACCCGGTACCAGGATTGCGTCCAGACCCTGCAGTACTTCAGTACCTTTGGTCTCAACGTCCTGTGAATCAACATACTTGATGTTAACGGTCAGACGGTTTTTCAAGCCTCCGTGCTTCAGTGCTTCGTTTACTGACTTGTATGCATCCGGCAGTTCGATGTACTTACCTACCATACCGATAGTCACTTCACCGGTTGGGTTGGCTTCTTCGAAGATTACCTGTTCCCACTCACCCAGATCAGCTTGTGGTGCAGTAATACCAAAACGCTGACAGACCAGATCGTCCAAGCCCTGAGAGCGGATAAGCGCAGGGATCTTGTAGATAGAGTCAACATCTTTCATCGAAATAACGGCGCGCTCTGGTACGTTACAGAACAGAGCAATCTTGGCACGCTCGTTTGCTGGAATAGCACGGTCGCTACGGCAGATCAGGATATCCGGCTGGATACCGATAGAAAGCAGCTCTTTAACAGAGTGCTGGGTTGGCTTGGTCTTCACCTCACCGGCAGCCGCCAGATAAGGAACCAGAGTCAGGTGCATGAACATGGCGCGCTCACGGCCCAGTTCAACAGCCAGCTGGCGAATCGCTTCCAGGAATGGCAGTGACTCGATATCACCTACAGTACCGCCGATTTCGACGATAGCAACGTCGTGGCCTTCGCCACCATCAAGTACGCGAGACTTAATTTCGTTGGTGATGTGAGGGATAACCTGAATGGTTGCACCCAAGTAGTCACCGCGACGCTCTTTACGCAAAACGTCTGCGTAGATGCGGCCGGAAGTGAAGTTGTTACGCTTCGACATCTTGGTGCGGATGAAACGCTCATAGTGACCAAGGTCAAGGTCAGTTTCTGCACCGTCGTCGGTAACGAAGACTTCACCATGTTGAGTCGGGCTCATTGTACCCGGGTCAACGTTGATGTATGGGTCTAGCTTCATGATTGTGACCTTGAGGCCACGTGCTTCAAGAATCGCCGCCAGTGATGCTGCAGCAATACCTTTACCTAACGAAGAAACTACTCCGCCCGTAACAAAAATGTAATTCGTCGTCATGCTAAACCTGAGAATTGGAGTTTAAGGGGAAAAACTTCGGATTTCTGGACGGGACGTCATGATACCAGACCCTTTTTCCTCTCACAACGTGAAAACTATCACACAGTGCCCTGTATTTTTTTGTCGTACGTCAATTCATGGCGTTACATTTAATTGACTTTTTCCTCGCTTTTCACGGTATTCCACAGCGAATCAAGCTCATCCAAGGAACATTCCGCTAACGTTCTTTCACTTTCACGTACTTTTGTTTCAATCTTGCGAAAGCGAGATTCGAACTTTTTATTTGCTTTTCGCAGTGCCTGCTCAGGGTTGCAACTCAGGTGCCGGGACAGGTTAACCACTGCAAACAACAGGTCCCCGAGCTCTTCTTCAACCCTTTCCTGCTGAACATCCGCATAAGTTGCTTCTTCCATGACTTCCTGAAGTTCTTCAGATACTTTCTCGGCAACCGGGCCAAGTGAATCCCAGTCGAAGCCCACAGATGCGCAACGTTTTTGCAACTTGGCCGCACGGGTCAGCGCAGGGAAAGCCGCCGGAACATCATCCAAAATGCTGATTTCTCCACCGGATGATTTTTCCTGGCGTTCCTCAGCCTTAATCTGCTCCCAACCCGGAGACTGTTCGCCTTCTTCACCGAAAACGTGCGGGTGGCGACGCTCAAGTTTATCGCTGATAGCCTCTGCCACATCGGCAAAATCAAACAGGCCCTGCTCTTTACCCAACTGACTATAGAACACGATCTGGAACAACAGATCGCCCAATTCGTCGCGAAGTTGAGTCCATTGCTGATTTTCTATCGCATCCACCACCTCATAGGTTTCCTCAATGGTATGGGGAACGATGGTTTCAAAGGTCTGTTTAATGTCCCAGGGGCACCCCTTCTCCGGGTGGCGCAGGCTTTCCATAATGCCGAGCAGGCGTTCAACGGCTTGCTGATTTTTGCTCATTTTTGTAGCTCCCGCTAGCAAAAAGGGAAGCGTTCCGCTTCCCTTTCAGAGTGAATTAACATTTTTATTTCAGCCGTTTGGCTTCAGTTACATCACGCACGTTTTCAAGGTGTGACAGCACTTTCGCCAGGGTGTCCAGATCGTTCAGTTCCAGCTCAAAATCCATCACGTTCAGTTGCTGCTTTGCATCTATCCGGTTTTGCATACCAATCACTTTCACTTTGTCATTTGACAAGACAGTAGTGATGTCCTTGAGAAGCCCGGTACGGTCCATTGCAGACACACGTACGGTAATGTTGTGTGAACCTTTGTACCCAGCGCCCCAGACAGCATCAATGATACGCTCCGGCGCATGGTGGCGCAGTTCAGCGAGCTGTTCACAGTCCGCCCGGTGTACAGAAATTCCGCGCCCCTGCGTGACATAGCCCGATATGTCATCACCCGGAATCGGTTGGCAGCAACGTGCCAGGTTGGTCATCAGGTTGTTGACACCTTCGACCACAATGGCATCCCGGTGGGTTTTGCTGGCAGCCTTGGTTTCCGCTGTTTGCAGCTTCTCCAGGATCGCCTGATCTTCCTGTTCCTCCGTCGGCTTGTTCACCAGTGAGTTGATGTAGTTAACAAGCTGGTTGATACGCAGGTCACCGTTGCCTACCCCTGCATAAAGCTCATCCGTGCTGTTGACGTTGAAGCGCTTGAACGCAAGGTTGGCGTCTTTTAGCTGGGCACCGATTTTGTGGAGCTCGTCTTCCAGAATCTCTTTGCCGGCCGCAATGTTCTTGTCCCTGTCCTGCTTGCGGAACCAGGCGTTGATTTTTGCCCGGGCACGTCCGCTGGTCACAAAACCGTTGTTGGGATTCAGCCAGTCACGGGACGGGTTTGGCTCTTTCTGGGTGATGATATCAATCTGGTCTCCCATCTGGAGCTGGTAGGTGAAAGGTACGATGCGCCCTTCCACCTTGGCGCCGATACAGCGGTGCCCGACTTCCGAGTGGATGTGGTAGGCAAAATCCAGCGGGGTCGCACCGGTTGGCAGGTCAATCACGTCCCCTTTCGGTGTGAAGACATACACCCGGTCATCAAACACCTGGCTGCGGAGTTCGTCCATCATCTCGCCGGAGTCAGACATCTCCTCCTGCCAGGCCAGCAGTTTGCGCAGCCAGTTTATTTTCTCATCGAAACTGGAGCGAGCTGAGGAACCTTCTTTGTACTTCCAGTGCGCGGCGACACCCAGCTCGGCATCTTCGTGCATCTGGCGGGTACGGATCTGGATTTCTACCGTCTTGCCTTCCGGCCCCAGCACCACGGTGTGGATCGACTGGTAACCATTGGGCTTGGGGTTAGCGACATAGTCGTCAAATTCTTTCGGGAGGTGGCGGTATTTGGTATGGACTACACCGAGGGCAGCATAACAGTCCTGCAGTTTTTCGGCGATGATGCGCACGGCTCGGACATCAAACAGCTCATCAAAATCCAGCGCCTTTTTCTGCATTTTGCGCCAGATACTGTAGATATGCTTAGGACGGCCATAGACTTCAGCATCAATGGAGGCCTCTTTGATCGACTGGCGCAGGTCAGCCACAAAGGCATCAATGTAGTCTTCCCGGTCGATACGCCGCTCAGCCAGCTGCTTGGCTATCTGCTTGTAGGTATCCGGGTGCTGGTAACGGAAGGCATAATCTTCAATTTCCCATTTTAGCTGGCCAATACCGAGGCGGTTGGCTAACGGGGCATAGATATTGGCGCACTCTTTGGCAACAGCAATACGCACCTCGTGAGGCTCATTTTTCACCTCACGCAGGTAACAGATACGCTCTGCCAGCTTGATAATCACACAGCGGAAGTCTTCCACCATCGACAACAGCATACGGCGGACATTGTCCACCTGGGTGGCCGTGGCAGAACCCTCTGCGCTGGCATTGAGCTGGCGTATAGCCGCCATTTCCCGGACACCGTCAATCAGTTTGACCACATCCGGGTTATAGTTTTCTTCCAGGGTTTCCCGCTTCAGGAGGCCCGATTCGGCAAGCGGGAACAACAGGGCTGCCACCAGAGTATCGGTGTCCATACTGAGGGTAACCAGGATCTCAATCATTTCCCGGCCACGCCAGAGCGGCATTGCCAACTGTTCTTCAGTGCCCAGTTTTAACGCCTGCTGGTAAGCGGACGTCAGGGCAGCAGATGTCTGTACATCCTGGCTTAGGCTGTTAACCCATCCTTCGAGGGTAAATTCTTCATTTTCCTTAAGGTGCGCCCCACGAATTGCAACCATGCTTTGTTTCCTGCTAATTCCTCTGTGCAGGCGGGGTTGCCTGCAGCATTATGATTTGACGAAAAGCGCCATCGACTCCAAGTGTCCGGTGTGTGGGAACATGTCGAGCATGCCCAGCTTTTCTAGCTTGTACCCGGCTGACAGCAGTTGTTGGCTGTCCCGCGACAAAGTGGCCGGATTACAAGACACATAAACGATACGTTCTGGACGCAATTGTGCCACAAACTCCATAGCACCTGCAGCCCCGGCTCGGGCCGGATCCAGTAAGACTTTTGTGAATTTTTCTTTCGTCCACGGTGCACTGTGCGGTAGCTCTTCCAGGTTGGCCTGGTAAAACGCCACGTTCTCCTGACGGTTCCGCCGGGCATTCGCCGCAGCCCGTTCCACCATTTCATCGACACCTTCAACACCAACGACTGCCGATGCAATTTCAGCCAGCGGCAGGCTGAAATTGCCCACACCGCTGAACAGATCAAGTACCCGATCGTCAGGCTGTACATCCAGCCACGCCAGTGCCTGGGCAACCATTTTTTCGTTTACGCTTCCATTGACCTGAATAAAGTCAGTCGGTTCAAATGCCAGGGACAGTTCGCCCAGATTATAGGCGGGCTGGTTACCACTTACCCGAACCGGTGCATCATTGCCCTGGTGGATGTACAGCGTGATACCTGCGTTTTCGGCAAAACCGGTCAGGGACACAACGTCATCAACGACCAGTGCCTTGGTAGTCCGCACCAGCAACACAACGCCGTATGCCCCTTCTGCCAGCTCAGCATGCCCCAGGACACGGCGGCCACGAAGGCTGCCAAACAGCTTCCGTAGCGGCTCAAGAAGCGCCTGCAGGGGTTGGCTCATGACCGGGCAAACCTCGACATCAACGATATTGTCTGCACCGCGGCGGCGGAAACCCATCTGCAAGGCACCATCTTTGCCGACGCGAAGACTGAGACGTGCTCGCCTGCGGTAACCGAGCGGAGACGATGTCAATGGTGCGTCCTGTGTTGCCGAGGCACCGGCAAGCTTATTCATCAGATCCGCCAGCACTGCCTGCTTGTGCGACACCTGGGCGTCATGGTCACAGTGCTGGAGGTTACAGCCACCGCATTCAGCATAATGGGGACAAACCGGCTTTACCCGCTCAGGAGAGTCTGAAAGGCGCTTTATCAGGCGTGCCCGGGCATAGTTTTTCTTTTGCTCAACCAACTGGACCAGAGCCTCTTCCCCAGGCAGCACACCGGGTACAAACACAGGGCGCTTATCAAGAAAACCGATACCGTCACCATGGTGGTCAAGTCGGGTTACTGTCAGGGATTTATGCTGGGTATCGAGAGCTTTTTTCTTCTGGGGTTTAAAAAAACGGGCCATGGCCTTTTACCGGTCAGTGCCACCCCGGTTTCCTCTCCGGCGCAGCGTAGGTTGTAATCAGCAACAGATGTGATGCGTATTCGACTATTCCGTGCCAAAACCTATTTAGCAAATAAAATAGGTTACAATCACCGCTTTACGAACTATCACTTAAGACAAGCTTGTATTGTCCCACATAACGAGAGCATGACCAAATACGGACTGCGTGCACGGGTAGTGATTCTGACCATTACCCCAACCCTGATAATCGGCCTGTTGCTGAGCGCGTTTTTCACTAAAAACCGCTACGACGATCTGGAAGACCAGATAGCCCTGAGCGGCGCAGCCATCATTGAACCCCTTGCCCTCTCCCTGGAGTATGGACTCACTAACGAAAGCCGGGAAAATGTCCGGCGACTGATAGGCTTTGCCCACCGTCAGCATTCCAAGTACGTGCGTGGCATCGCTGTCTTTGACGATAACAACAAGCTGTTTGCCACTTCCAACTATCACCGGAACCTGGCTATGCTGGCCATACCGGACGGGATCCTGCCACCCGATATCCTGGATGTAACACAGGATAAAGACTCGCTGATCCTCCGTATGCCTATCAAGGCCATTGGCCGCTTTAACAGCTCGCTGAGCAATGAGGAAAACCTTGGCTATGTCGCCATGGAGATGGACCTCACCTCGGTGCAGCTCCATCAGTACCAGGAACTGATGACCGCTTTCCTGGTGGTGCTGACCGGGGTGTTCCTCTCCGCACTCGCAGCCGGGCGTCTGGTGAAGGACGTCACCCGGCCAATTTCCAATATGGTCAGCATGGTCGACCGTATCCGGCGCGGACACCTTGGCTCCCGGATTGAAGGACAGATGCTTGGCGAGCTCGATACCCTCAAAAACGGCATCAACGCGATGGCGGTTTCCCTGTCCGAATACCATTCCGAGATGCAGCAAAGTATCGACCAGGCAACTTCCGACCTGCGGGAAACCCTTGAGCAGTTGGAGATCCAGAACGTCGAACTGGATATAGCCAAGAAAGATGCCCAGGAAGCTGCACGGATAAAGTCCGAATTCCTTGCCAATATGTCCCATGAGCTGCGTACACCGCTGAACGGGGTTATCGGCTTTACCCGGCAGATGCTGAAAACCCGCCTGACGCCAAGCCAGCGCGACTACCTGCAGACCATTGAGAAATCTGCCAACAACCTGCTGACTATCATCAACGACATCCTTGATTTCTCGAAACTGGAAGCGGGCAAGCTGATGCTGGAAAATATCCCGTTTGATTTCCAGGATACAGTCGACGAGGTGATGCGGCTGCTTGCCCCCATGGCACATGAAAAGGGGCTGGAACTTAACCTTCGGGTGGATAACCGTATTCCTTCCGGTGTCATTGGAGACCCGCTCCGCATTCAGCAAGTGCTTACTAACCTTATCGGTAATGCCAGCAAGTTCACTGAAAGGGGACAGATTGATGTTGAGGCTTCACTCAAACTCGATCGGGAAGATGTGGTTGAAGTCCAGTTTAAGGTACGTGATACCGGTATCGGTATTTCAGAGCGCCAGCAAAGCCAGTTGTTCCAGGCATTCCGCCAGGCTGATGCCAGTATTTCACGCCGCTATGGCGGAACTGGCCTTGGACTGGTCATTACCCAGAAACTGGTCAAACAGATGGGTGGTGAAATCGGCCTGCGCAGCCGCTTGCACCAGGGATCGACTTTCTGGTTTACCCTGACGCTGGTGAAAACCGACCTTCCGGTTTCCCACCCTATCAATATTGATGCCCTGACAGGCCGTTCGATGCTGTTGGTAGAGCCAAACGACTACGCTGCTGCAAGCATGCGAAGCCGCATGACTGAATTTGGCATCGCCTTTGAGCATGCCTCTGTGCTGCCAGATGATGTAACCCGGTTTGACACCGTACTTTACAGCGTGCCCGCAGGTAACGTCCCTGACGTCAATATACTGTTGGATGTGGCTTACAAAGCAGAACAATTCTCCGACAAGGTCATCTTCAGCCTGCCGACCACTGAGCTTGCCCTCTCTGAGCGCCTGCTGAGCCATGGCGTATATGCGTGCATTTCAAAACCGGTCACCTACCGCAAACTGACGGATCTGATGACTGAAGGCCAGGAGCTTACCTATCTCCCAGAACAGGAAACACCGGTACTGCACCATAAACTGCCGTTGACTGTTATGGCGGTGGATGACAACCCGGCAAACCTCAAGCTGATAGAAACCCTGCTGAAAGAACGGGTGGATACTGTGGTCACCGCTGAGCATGGGGGCATTGCAGTTGAAAAGGCACGTCAGCAAAAATTCGACATTATCCTGATGGATATCCAGATGCCTGAAATGGACGGTGTCTCTGCCTGCCAGGCTATCCGTGGCATTGAGCTTAACCGGGCCACACCGGTTATTGCAGTAACTGCACATGCCATGGCCGGTGAGCGTGAACGCCTTCTGGATGCAGGGATGGACGATTACCTGACAAAACCTATCGAGGAGCCAATCCTCGAGCAGGTCCTCAACAAGTGGACCCGGGCAGCCGGGCAGATCCCGGAGGCTAACGAACCGGCTCCGCAGGTGTCACCCATTTCGCTGTCCGGGAACAGCCTGGACTGGCAAATGGCGTTAAAGCAGGCCGCAGGGAAGGAAGATCTTGCCCAGGAAATGCTGCAGATGCTGGTTGACTCTTTCCCCGCTGTCGAAAAAGCTGTTCAAGGTGCGCTGGATGGCAAAGACGTCGAACTCTGGCAGGTGATCCACAAACTCCATGGAAGCTGCGCATACAGTGGTGTGCCGGTGCTACGGCAACTCTGCTACACGCTGGAAAGCAGTCTGAAAAATGGCAGTAACATTTCCGACTTAGAGCCGGAACTCCTGGAGCTCCTTGATGAAATCGAGCACATAAAAACAGCCGCACTAAGCCACCTCAGCTAAATCCCCCAGCTCCATACCGCTAAAAGGCTGCTGGCAAACCGGCAGCCTTTTATCCCACTGGCAAATTATCCTTATATCTACTTAACTTAATTGGCTGAGTACAAAAAATAAGGCAAATCATGACTCACTCCGTGCAGACGACTTCGTGGCTGAATATGCTGCTGGGATTCTTTTGCATTTCCACTGTAATAGCAATTATTGCCATTACAGCTGGGTTAGAGAATATCTTCCTTTATACGGCGCTGTCTGGGATGGCCTTAACGGGCGGGCTTGCATTTCGCAATCAGATTCGGCGTCCGTCCCTGAGCCGGACAGATCTCGAAATGATAACCCTTGGCCCAGACCCGATTCTCGTCGTGGATGACACTGGTACCATCGTTGCCAGTAACCCGGCAGCAAACAGTATGTTTGATATCAAGCAGGGGAACCTGATTGGCAGGAAAGTGGAATCCCTTATCCCTGCGGCAAGCCGGGCCCAGCATGCCAACCTGCGTGCACTCTATTTCAAGTCCGGCGGCCGCTTCCAAATGCGAAATGCTGTCACGGGAATGTCCAATACCGGTCGCACGTTGAACATTGAAGTGCACCTTAACCATGTCACCATCGGCGAAAATAACTATGCAGTTGCAGCAATCCGGGACATCTCTGTTGTTATAGAGCGGGAAAAACAGCTTGCGCAGTCCGAAAGCCGTTTCAGGGAAACCTTTGAAAAGACGTCCTGTGGACTGGCTCACCTCAGCCTTGGCGGTGCATTTATCCGGGCAAACCAGCCCTTGATGTTCAAGCTGGGTTATACACAGGACCAGCTTACCACCCTGACCTTCCAGGATCTTACCCACCCCGATGACCTGGAGCAGTATATCCATAAGCTCAAATCCCTGACCCTGGGTAAAACCCACCAGCTCACCATGAATGCCCGGGTACGCAACACCATTGGCAACTTTTGCTGGGTAAAGCTGACTGTATCCCTGATACGTGACGACATAGACCAGCCAGACTACTTTATCCTGGCATTTGATGATGTAGATTTTGTCAAACTGACAGAGGACCGGCTGGCTTTAGAGGAAAACAAATTCCGGGGGCTGGCAGAAGCAATGTCAGAGGACACTGTTGTCTGGGTATCAACTCCGGGTATCAATGAAATCCTTTATGTAAACACCGGGTTCGAAAAGATATGGGGGCGGTCTCGGGGGTCGTTGTACAACAACCCAAAATCATTTATGGATCTTATTCACCATGATGATATCCGGCAGGTGCGTGAGCACATCGTCCGTCATGCCAACGGAACATGGGACATCAAATACCGCATCATCCGGGACGACGGGGATATCCGGCACATCCATGACACCGGAAAAGGTGTATTTGGCAAGGACAAACAACTGGCATTCCTGGTTGGTACCGCCCATGACTGTACTGACGAAGAACTCCGCCAGCACCAGTTGGAAGACTCATTGGAGCAATTGCGCATTGCTTACCAAAAACTGGCTGAAACCGCAGATTGCGATGGGTTAACCGATGTCCTCAACCGTCATGCCCTCTACAGGGAGCTGGAACAGGAATTTGTCCGTTACAAACGCTACCGGGCACCTACCTGCCTTCTGCATATCAATATCCAGGAGTTTCGCCAGATCAATAAAAAATACGGCCACCAGACCGGGGACAGGGCGCTGCGCTATTTTGCAAGCATCCTCAGGGAAGTATTGCGGGAATCAGACTCCTTAGGCCGCATCGGTGCTGACGAATTTGCAGTTCTTGTCAGGGAGAGTAACCGTGACTCAACCCTGGAACTGGCAGAGCGCCTGTTGGCAACCAGCATTGAGGTACCGGTAACAAACGAGCTGACCATCCCCATTCAGATTTCCTGTGGCATCGCCCCTTTGACACCGCATATCACCACAGTCGATGAATGGCTAAGCTCTTGTGATAAAAACGAATTCAGGCAGGAAAAGAAGGCGCAACAGTGGAAGATCCGCGAACAAACAAGGGACAAGCCGGCCCACAACACTGGGTCAGACTGACTCCAGAATCACAGTAGCAACGGCGTAATGCTGCTCATCGGCAATGGTCAGGAAAACACCGGTTACGCCAAGGCGTTCAGCCAACGCTTTGGCTTCTCCGGACAGGGCCAGGGCTGGCCTGCCGGAGGCCTCATTCCGGGTCGTAAAATCCTGGAGGGTGATACCGGCGGCAATACCGGTGCCCAGAGCCTTGGCTGCGGCTTCCTTGACGGCAAAACGCTTGGCGAGGAAACGGGCTGGGAATTTATGCTGACGGAAGGTTTCCAATTCAGGTTCACTAAGAACCCGGCGCGCCCAATAATCGCGTGGCCGATATTCAGCTCATAGACTTCCGGGTAACGGGCCTGGCACCTGAAGCCAGTGAACCGGCTCTCAGGTTTCGCCTATCTCACCCTCAGGCAACAGTCTCGACTGGCAAATGGCCCTCAAACAGGCAGCGGGAAAAGAAGACCTGGCCCTAGAAATGCTTCAAATGCTGGTTGATTCATTCCCGGCAGCTGAAGACGCCATGCAAGCAGAGCTGGATGGCAAGGATATTGAGCTTTGGCAGGTCACTCACAAACTCCACGGAAGTTGTGCTTACAGCGGTGTGCCTAGGCTAAAAAGCCTCTGCCATGAATTGGAAACCCAGTTGAAGCACGGTGCAAGCACTTAGGATATCGAACCTGAGTTATTCAGCCCTTGGATGAAATCCAGAATATCCGGGATCAGTCCCCACACAATCTGGAAAACGCCCCCAGCTAAGTACTGCCCAATATACAGTCGGACTCAACGTCCGCCTTTTCCATACCTATCTGTTTACCCGTCCGCACATACTGCAGCCAGCGTGTTTAGTCGCCTTGATGGCTCATCCACATAAGGGTTATCCGTATCCCATGCATAGCCAGCCAGGATAGAACACACCATGCGTTTGATTTTTGGGTCGGGGCTTGGGTAGAAAATTACGCCCTGAAGCGTGCCTTTGTACCAACCTTCCACGTAACAACGGAAGGTATCAACGCCACGCAGCAGCGGCTTTTCGTACTCCGACTCCCAATCCACCTTTTCACCTGAAAGCTGTCTGATCAGCGAGGTCGCTGCCAGTTCTGCTGATTTCATCGCGATGGTCACACCGGAAGAAAATACCGGATCCAAAAACTCGCCAGCGTTACCAAGCAGGGCAAATTTGTCGGTCGCCAGTTTGCTTACATTGGCTGAATAGCCACCAATCATGCCAGGCTGGTTTGGATATTCAGCATGGGCAAGCAACTTTTCCAGCCAAGGCTCTTCGCTTGCCAATTGCTTGATCGCTGCAATGTGGTCATCCGGATAGTTGGCGAAGAAATCAGGCTCGCCAACTATGCCGAAAGAACAGGTGCCATTACTGAAAGGGATCAGCCAATACCATACATCATGGTTATCAGGATGCACGGATATCAGGATCTTATCCCTGTCATACGCCTGATCATCAATGTTATCGACGATATGGGTGAAAATTGCCTGACGCGGCGGCAGGCAAGACGGGCTTTCCAACTCGAGCAGCCTCGGCAATATACGGCAAAAACCACTGGCGTCGAGAATAAAATCAGCCTGAAGTAGGTAGGGTTCGCCCTGCTCGTTTTTCACATGCAGCAAGGGTTTATCAGCATTCACATCGACGGCTTCAATCTCGTGTTGATAGCGGATGGTTACGCCCTGTCGCTCTGCATCGTCCGCCAACACTTTATCAAAAACTGCACGCTGGACCTGAAAGGTGGTACCCATTCCCGGAGAGAACTTATCTGTAAAATCGAAGCTGATATAACGCCCTTCCCGGTTGAATGCCGCTCCGTTCTTAAACTGGAATCCAGCCGCGTTTACCGCATCCAACATACCTGCAGCACGAATGGACTCCATGCAAGCAGGGAGCAGGCTTTCACCGATTGAAAAGCGGGGAAATGTCGCTTTCTCTAGCACCAGTACATCAATGCCTTTTTGATTCAACAGGGCGGCTGCAATCGCACCTGATGGGCCAGCGCCAATAATCGCGACCTGGGTGGTTTCCAACTTCAAGAAATGGACTCCTTTCAACTCTTCAAACGGTAACGGTATTCGCCGTTAAAGGCGGGCTTTCAATGTTAACAGGGTATGCCCCAAGCCGATATGGTCAGTGTGCTCTGCTATGTCAAAACCGGCTTCTTCTGCAATTTGAAGGAACTCTTCACAGCGGTAGAAGCGGCTATTTCCGTTTGCCAGGCAGGTAAAATACAACGAGGTGGCATTCAGGCTGTAGGAGGCTGCTTCGTATTTCTGCGCGTCCCAGAACAGTTCAAGAATATATACCGTAGCACCTGGCGACATGGCCTGGCGAACCCGGCGCAGGATACTCAAGATTTCCATCGGTGAGAAGCAGTCAAGAAACTGACTCATCCACCACACATCCGCCCCTTCAGGCAAAGACAGTGACTGGTCCAGCGCATTGAAAGGATGGCCTATAATCCGCCCTTCCAATCCGTTGATCTTGGCCTGCTCAAGCGCCATCCCAATTTGCTGTGGCAAGTCGATGATGGTAACTTCCACATCTGGATCATAGTTGCAACACTGAGTCGCCCACTTGCCGGTATTGCCACCAATATCAAACAGCTTTTTCGGCTTGGTCGCGAAGACTTTTTCAAGTAGCAGTGGGAATGAGCGATCAGAATAGAAATGATCAAACTGGAACCAGCTTTGTTTGGCTTTCTCCGGCAAGGTTGAAAGGCCTTCATAGATGGAGTGCCACTCACCGAGCTCTTTCAACCCGGCGGGGCTGCCGGTTTCAATCGATTCTGTAAGGTGGGCCATCGCCGCATAACAAACATCGGCGGTGAAATCCATATTGGCACGGGTCATGCCATCATAAAGCAGAAAATGACCAATATTGGCCAGTACATAATTTGGCGATTGCCAGGTCACAATATGGGCGCTGGTCGCCATGTCGAGCAATACTCTGACTCCGTATTCTGATACGCCGGTTTTCGTAGCGATCGCCGTGGCATCTAAACCGTTAACGCCGGCCTCGTCTAATGCAGCCAAAATACCGAGATCGCGCAATGTTCTCGCCGCATGAAAAACAATAGGTGCAAAAGCCAACTTTTGCGCCTCAGTTTTTGCATTCAAAGCGCTGTACGGATCCGCTTGAAATGAACTCACTCTATACCTACTACTGATAACTATTTACTTGGAAGCTGCCATGACCGCCAGTTTCTTGCGAATATCTACATCTAAATTATTGACCCAGCGGTTGTAATTACGGTGGATTTTCCCATCGTTTTCCATCAGGTTTTCTGAGTCAACATAATTAATAGAGTAACTCTTATAACTGTATGGAATGTCGATAACGGCGCGATGGGAACGGACAAATAATTCACCGCGAATCACACCAGGTTTGGTTTCTGTCATAATCCACCCACGGTCAATACCAGACTCAAGAATTGCCTGTTTTACTAGAGATGCCGGGATATTGAATGCTACTGGTGCATTTTCAACATTTTTAATTGGTTGAACACGACCACAGCCAGCAAGGACAAACGCAACTGCCAATAAAGCTAGGTATTTTTTAAAATTCACTGATAGCTCCCTGTTGAAGTTAATTCCCTGGTTGCTTCACTTAGCCATTACGATATGATCTCGTTTTGACTTCCAGCCAAGCGAAATATTAAACTCTGACCAAGTAACAATACTTTGATCAGTCACATAATCACCGTAGTTATAGCATCACTGATGAGCAGTATTCAATTTCATATCCGCAGATTTTATGCACTTTCTCCAGGTTTGGTAGAACAGGACGAATGGCTCGCATGGCACAAAAACAGTGGCCAATGGCCTTCTGAATTCTCTGCTCTGCCTGCCGACAAAATTCCGGCTATGATGCGACGGAGGATGAGTAAACTCAGCAAAATTGCCGTTCAGGTTGCCGCTGAGTTGTCTGAAGGAGAAGACATCGGTTACACCGTTTTCTCCAGCAGACACGGTGAACTTGAGCGGACCGTCCAACTGCTCCAGGACATATTATCCGGCGAAGATGCCTCACCCACCGCCTTTTCACAATCGGTGCACAATACCGCTGCCGGGCTTTTCACCATAGCTACCAAAAAAGCGATACCTGCCAGTTCAATTGCGGCCGGTGAGGATGGCTTTCATTACGCCCTTCTAGAGGCCTTTCTCTTTCTCAATGAGCAGCCGGATAAAAAAGTCCTGATTGTTGATTTTGACGCGCCATTGCCGGATGTGTACTCACGCTTTGAACCTCACACTACCGCACCTTATGCGTTGGGACTGGTGATTGAGGCAGGTGATGCGGTGACACTGGCCCGCACGGCACCAGAAAGTAAAACTCGACACGATAAAACGCTGCCACAGGCTTTAAGCTTCTATCGCCATTGGCTCAACGGAGATCGGCAATTTTCAATGCAGAGCCAGCGTCAACAATGGCACTGGGAGCTGGAGGCTATATGCTAGGATTAGTCAGCAAATGGTGGCGGGTGCTAGCGACAGGCTTTTGTTTTAGCTTGTTTGGGATCGGTGCCTTGGTGCTGACCTTCATTGTTTTTCCACTGATGACCTTTACCTCCAAAAACAGTCGTGAACGTGAAAACCGGGTGCAACGGATTATCCAGAAGACCTTCACCTTCTTCTGCCTGACCATGAAATACACCGGTGCGATAAACTACAAGATCACTGGCGGAGATATCCTTAGGTCAGACAAAAACTGCCTGATTCTCGCCAATCACCCCAGCCTTATCGATTATGTACTCATCGCATCCCAGCTTCCCCAATGCGATTGTCTGGTCAAATCAGCTATTTGGCACAACCCTTTTATGAAAGGCATTGTCAAAGCCGCAGGATACATCCCAAACAACAGTCCGGACGATCTTCTTGAACGCTGTGCCCAACGCCTTGGTGAAGGCAATGTATTACTGATTTTCCCGGAGGGCACCCGCACCACGCCGGGAGTTGCTTCCACTTTGCAGCGTGGGGCATCACAAATTGCAGTCCGCACCCAAACTGATATCCGGCTGGTGCATATCACCGTCACACCCAGCTTTCTCACTAAAGAGAAAAAGTGGTACCAAGTTCCGGACGTTCGCCCCTTTTTTCATGTAGAGGTGAAGGGTAAGATAGCGGCAGGCGAATTTGCCAATTTTGACATCGCAGAAGCAACGGCAGCACGCCGGTTGAATAAGCGGCTCAAGAGGGATTTATTCCCGGATAATAATAACTCCAAACAACAAGACACAATTAAAGAAGGCTACAGTGGACACATTACACAATGAAATTAAACAACTGATCATTGAGGCATTGAACCTTGAAGATCTGACAGCTGAAGATATCGAAACCGATGCGCCACTTTTTGGGGATGGACTGGGTCTTGATTCTATTGATGCGCTTGAGCTTGGGTTGGCAATTAAAAAGACTTACAACGTCGTCATTGATGCCGATGACAGTAATACACGTCAACACTTCGCTTCTGTAGCGAATCTGGCGAAGTTTATATCGGCGAATAAAGCGTAAAGAAAATGACAGAAGTAAATAAAGCAGAAATTTTTGAACAGGTTCGTGATGCTCTGGTGGAGTTATTCGAGCTTACCCCGGAAGATATTACTCCTGATGCTCATCTTTATCAGGAATTAGATCTCGACAGTATTGATGCCGTAGATCTTGTGGTTTATCTGCAAAATATCACGGGTAAAAAGATAAAGCCGGAAGAATTCAAATCCGTTCGCACTGTGCAGGATGTGGTTGACGCAGTGGCTGACCTCCTCTCTGCATAATGCGAAAAGTCAGTGCATTGGCAGGTCTTCTCCTGCTTGCTTATCCCTTGGCAGTCTATGCCGGGATATCGCACTGGGGAATTGGTCCACTGGCGTTAGTTTTGGGGATTCTGTTTGTACTGAGACTTTTCTCAGGCGGCGTTGTGGGAAAAAGCCCATTGAAAACCATCGCCATCACCACAGGCGCGATAGGTCTTTCTCTGGCCTCTCTCGGCTACCTGTTTAAGCAGCACGACTGGTTTCTTTATTATCCGGTTGCCGTTAATGCCACCATGCTGGTGATTTTCGCCGCCAGTTTTTGGCAACCCATGACAATCATTGAACAACTCGCCCGACTGCAAGAATCTGACTTGCCCCCCTCCGGCGTCAGGTACACCCGTAAGGTCACCCAGGTATGGTGTTTGTTTTTTATCATCAACGGTACGATCGCGTGGATAACCTGCGCTATGCCCGTCGAATACTGGACACTGTATAACGGCTTACTCAGTTATCTGGCGGCCTGCATGCTATTCGCCGTGGAATATATGATCAGAAAAAAGGTACGGGCTTCGTGAGCGGTTTTACTCCTATTTCATCACTCTGTACCGCAACGCGGGAAGCTTCTTGCCCGGTCGCGTTCGGAAATCCTGGAAATGTCCACTGGCCACAGTTTGTCCAGGATGTTGCCCGTCTGGCGGCTTATCTGGAAAAACATCCTGCACCGCGCTGGGCACTGGCATTTGCTGACAGCTACCTTTTCACCACCGCCTTTTTTGCCTGCAGCCATGCCAATAAAACACTGGTATTGCCAGGAAACCTCCAATCCGGTGCACTGGCCGATCTATCTGAACACTATGACGCACTGCTGCATGACAAACGGGTGGAAGCACCAAACAACAAGCCTTCGCTGGCATTACCCTGCGATACTGGGGAAGAAGAGAACGCCCCACCTCTGACCGCATTCGACGATTTAACACTCATCCTTTACACATCAGGCTCCAGTGGTACACCGAAAGCAGTGCCGAAATCACTTTTCCAGCTTCAGGAAGAGCTCCATCAGCTCGAGCAACAATGGGGCGACCTGCTCGAAGGAGCCGATATCCAAAGCACGGTCTCCCACCAGCATATCTATGGCCTTTTGTTCCGCGTGCTGTGGCCTCTCGCAGCAGGCCGGCCTTTCCAACGCCAAGATCTGGTATATCCGGAACAGGTGAGTGCTATTGCTGACCGCCAGCGGGTTCTGGTCAGCAGCCCAGCTCTACTGAAACGAATTGTCGAACCCAGCACCGGTCAGTACCGTGCGGTGTTTTCTTCCGGTGGGCCTTTGCCCATAAATGCCGCCCAGAACAGTTTGGCGTATCTTGGTGCCTTGCCAGTTGAGGTTTATGGCAGTACAGAAACAGGCGGGATAGGCTTTCGCCAGCAAAGCACCGAAAATACACCTTGGCTACTTTTCAGTGGTATGCAGGCCAGGCTCGACGGGTTGGGTTGTCTTGAACTACTTTCCCCCTATATCGATCCCGAACACTGGTATCCCACCTCGGATATGTGCGATCTTTTCGACAATCACACTTTTATGTTGAAGGGACGCGCAGATCGCATCGTCAAAATCGAAGAAAAGCGCGTATCACTGCCCGAGATTGAGCAGCGACTTTGCCAAAGCGAGTGGATTCTCGATGCTGCCACCATTGTGCACACTCAGGGTGAACGACAAATCATTTCCGCCGTAGTGGTATTATCCAGTGACGGACAAAAGATGCTGGCCGAGATCGGTGCAGGGAAATTCAAACTGACACTGCGACAAAGCCTTAGAAACTGGTTGGAGCCCATAGCAATTCCCCGCCAGTGGCGTTTTGTTAAGGCCATCCCGCAAAATGCGCAGGGCAAGCGACAACACCAGGCAATTGAAGCCTTGTTCCACGAGGCGCAGTAACAACTGCAGACAGGATAAGTATGCAACGTAAACCTACTTTGCTTCGCGCTGAGACCGACGGGCACAATGCGACACTCACACTGAAGATCGACAGAGAGCTAGAAGACTTCAAAGGCCACTTCCCAACGTTTCCCCTGCTACCGGGGGTGACGCAAATCGATTTAGCTGTGCGTTACGCCATGGAATACCTACCAACTGAAGGGGTATTTGGCGGCATGGAAGTGATCAAATTTCAGGACCCTATCCTGCCAGACAGCATTATCACCCTGACCCTCAAATGGGATGAGGAAAAGCACAAGCTCTATTTCAGTTACCAGTCCGGTGACAGGGCACACTCTTCAGGCCGTATATTAATCAGCGAGGCGGCATGAGCAGCTACGCACCCTGTTTCCTGATCCCCTGTTATAACCACGGCTCCGCTATTGGTGCTGTGGTCGATACCCTTAAAGCATTTAAGCTGCCGATTGTTATTGTGGATGACGGCAGTGACAAACCAACCAGAACCGCTCTGGATACGCTCTCACTGCAAGACGAGGTGACACTTCACCGCCTTGAGAAAAACCAAGGCAAAGGCGGCGCAGTGATGGCAGGTCTGAAGCAGGCACAAATACTTGGCTTCACCCATGCACTTCAAATCGACGCTGACGGACAACACGACTTAACGGCGGTACCTGCTCTTATCGAAGCGTCTGAATCCCACCCGGAGGCTCTGATTTCCGGTCGCCCTGTTTACGACGAATCTGTTCCCAAGTCCCGGCTTTATGGCCGCTACATCACCCACTTTTGGGTAACACTGGAAACCTGGTCGACCACCATCAAAGATTCCATGTGTGGTTTCAGAGCCTACCCGCTTGCCCAGACAATCAAGGTGATTGAGATGTCCTCCCCCGGCAAACGAATGGACTTTGACATCGAAATCATGGTGCGCCTACATTGGGACGGCTGTGATATCCGCTTTATCGACACCAAAGTGATTTACCCTGAGGACGGTCTCTCGCACTTTGATGCGTTCAAAGACAATGTGCGTATCAGCAAAATGCACAGCCGGCTGTTCTTTTCCATGCTACCGAAAATCCCCAGGCTTTTAGCGATGAAGTGCAGCCGGAGTCAACATTGGTCAGCACGCAAAGAGCGCGGCACCATCCTTGGTATCAAGCTATTACTGGCCACCTACAGTCTGCTCGGTCGGCGAGCCTTCAATCTGATGCTAAAGCCTGTGATGTACTATTACTGGCTGACTGGGAAAGCAGCCAAAGCCGCCTCGCAGGATTATCTCGACAAGGTCTCGGCTTACGCGAAGGCAAATAATATACCTTTACCCGGGCACTTTACCTCTTACCACCATCTGCTTTCATTCGGCGAAACCACGCTGGATAAGCTTGCTGCTTGGAAAGGGGATTTTGACGAATCCAACCTCACTATTACTGGCGGCGAACACTTTAGAGAGATCGTGGAGCAAAATCGGGGCGCCGTGTTGATTGGGTCACACCTTGGCAACATAGAGCTTTGTCGGGCGCTCAGCCGCCGGCACACCGGAGTGAAAATCAATGCCCTGGTGTTTACCGAGCATGCAGAGCAGTTCAACTCAGTGATGGATGAAGTCAACAATGACGCATCGGTCAACCTGATTTCCGTCTCCAACCTTGGGCCGGAAACCGCCATCATGCTGCAACAGAAAATTGAACAGGGTGAATGGGTGGTGATTGTTGGTGACCGCACATCCGTCACCCGAGAGGGGCGTGTAGTGATGGCGGATTTTATGGGACAGCCAGCCCCCTTCCCCCAAGGTCCGTTTGTGTTGGCATCTGTGTTGAAAGCCCCCGTGCTACTGCTTTTCGGTCTTCGAGATGAAAACAGTAAAACGCCGCATTTCAATGTTTACTTTGAGCCGTTCCATGATCCCATCCTGTTGCCCCGGGGTAAGCGTGAAGAAGCGCTTCAGGCTGTGGTAGAACAATATGCAAAACGCTTGGAGAATTACACGCTCCAGGCACCACTGCAGTGGTATAACTTTTTTCCTTTCTGGCAGTTAACGAGCAGCAACAATGACGAGTAACTCTGGTAACACGATTGTTTTTGGCGAAGCGCCGCTCACCATCGAGTCTGTGGTGGCGATCGCCAATGGTGGGCGTGCAACACTTAACCCTTCGGATGAATTTGCCGAGCGAATTGACCGTGGAACCCGTTTTCTGGATCGCCTGTTGAAAGAAGAAGGCGTGATTTATGGCGTGACCACAGGATATGGTGACTCCTGTACCGTTGCGATTCCCCCAGCCCTGGTCAATGAACTACCACTTAACCTGACTCGTTTTCATGGCTGCGGCCTGGGTGAAAACCTAGACCATGTGCAAAGCCGCGCGGTACTGGCGACCCGCCTGAACTCCCTGACACAAGGCGTGTCTGGCGTTTCCATGGAACTGCTAAACCAACTGGTCACGCTGATTAACCACGACATTTCCCCGCGCATTCCGCAGGAAGGGTCAGTGGGTGCCAGCGGTGATTTAACCCCATTGTCTTACGTCGCTGCCGCCCTGATTGGTGAACGTGAAGTCATTTACAAAGGCGAACTTCGGCCCACCGCTGAGGTATTTGCGGAGCTGGGTATCGAGCCTATTACGCTAAAACCTAAGGAAGGTTTAGCACTGATGAATGGCACGTCCGTGATGACAGCGCTCGCCTGTCTCGCTTACAAACGAGCAGAGTACCTAGCCCAACTTTCTACCCGTATTACCGCCATGGTGTCGCTGGCAATGCATGGCAACGACTTCCACTTTGATGAAGCCTTGTTTGCCGTCAAACCCCATCCTGGCCAGCAGCAGATTGCCAAATGGCTGCGTGACGATTTGCAGGCAGACAAACCGCCTCGCAACAGCGACCGACTGCAAGATCGCTACTCGCTGCGCTGTTCGCCTCACGTGATAGGCGTGCTGCAAGACACCCTGCCGTGGGTGCGCCAGATGATTGAAAACGAGCTCAACAGTGCCAACGACAACCCGATCATCGATGGTGACAACGAGCGCGTTCTGCACGGCGGCCACTTCTACGGCGGCCACATTGCCATGGTGATGGACTCTCTGAAAACCGCGATTGCCAACATTGCTGACCTGCTTGATCGCCAGATGGCACAGCTGATGGACTACAAGTTCAACAACGGTCTGCCGTTTAACCTCACTGGTGCTGAAGGCGATCGCAAGCCCATTAACCACGGTTTCAAAGCGGTACAAATCGGCATCTCAGCCTGGACGGCAGAAGCCCTGAAGCATACCATGCCTGCGAGTGTCTTTTCCCGCTCGACCGAGTGTCATAACCAGGACAAGGTCAGCATGGGCACCATCGCATCCCGTGATTGTCTGCGGGTGTTGCAACTGACCGAGCAAGTCACCGCAGCCAGCCTGTTGGCAGCTACGCAAGCTCTGGAAATCCGCCGTAAGCATGGCGAGCTGGATTTGAATCATTTCAGCCCGGCGCTTCGCACCATGAGAAAACAGGTGCTTGATGAATTTGAAATGGTGATTGAAGATCGCCCCTTGGAGCAGGATCTTCGCCGTTTTGTCGATAACATTCAGCGACAAGCTTGGGAGCTTTATTGATGACACAGTGCACGCTCGAAGCCGAAGTGATTATCATGACTTCGTTTCAGGATGCGGACCCCATGGGGGTGATCTATCACGGCAACTACTTCCGCTATTTTGAGGAAGCGCGGCGCGTAATGATGGAAAAAATTGATTACGGCTACCTTGCCATGAATGCCTCCGGCTACATGTGGCCGATCATCGACACTGCAGTGCGCTATGTAAAACCGATTCAGTTTAATCAGCAAATCAGGGTGACCGCCAAGCTCACCGAATACGAAAACCGGCTGCGCACTGACTATGTGATTTACGATGTGCAAAGTGGTAAGCGATTGACGAAAGGTCATACCACGCAGGTGGCAGTGTCGATGGCAGATCAGGAGATGTGTTTTGTTTCCCCCAGAGCACTGACAGACCGTTTGGAGGCTTACTTCAATGCTGCTTAAATTTGGTACTGCGCTTTTAATGTTCAGCCTGATGATTAGCAGCCCACTGGCTTCAGCATTCGGGCTCTCTGATCTGCCTCAGATACTGAAGAAATCTGCCGTTATCAGCGGTGATTTCGAACAGATCAAAGAGATCGCTATGTTGAACAAGCCTTTGGTATCAAGAGGCGATTTCATCTTGAGCGAAAACGACGGTCTGCTTTGGCAGCAGGCCACGCCGTTTCCTGTCACCCTGATTTTGTCTGACAAAATACTGCGCCAACAAATGCCGGGCCAGACAGAGCAGGTGATTCGCGCCAAAGATAACCCGATGGCGTTTTATTTCAGTGACCTTTTCCTCGACCTGTTCCACGCTGACGCTGATGTGCTGACCCAACATTTTAGCTACCAACTAGATGGCACCCCTGAGGCATGGACACTTGTACTGACTCCAACTGAAGCCCCACTGACTAAAGTCTTCAGCCAGATCACTTTATCAGGCAGCAACAATATTGATGCCCTGACCATGGAAGAGCTCCGCGGTGACAAAACGACAGTGGCCTTCAGCAATATCCAACACGCATCAGCGCTGAGTGACGAGGAGCGCCGTGCGTTCAACGACTAAAGCTATTCTCTGGCTGATTACCTTACTCCTGCTGGCAACCACTGCGATACTGCGCCATCCAAGCGGCGTAGCGATGCTCGACACCAATATCCTTAACCTGCTCCCTGAAAACGAGCAAGATCCCCTGGCTCAGAAAGCCTTTGATGAGATGGCTGGCAGTATGGAAGATCAGGTGCTGTTCCTTGTTTCTGCCAACAATCAAACCAAGGTCATTGAAGCTGCGCACGTCTTCGAAACAAAGCTAAAAGCACTGCCACTTTTCAGCAAAATCAATGGCAAACTCTCTGATGAAGAGCAATCAGCCTGGGTGAGCACCTACGCGCCCTACAGATATCAACTGCTGACACAGGAGCAACGCGAGAGACTTAAGCACTCGCCTGCTACCCAGACCGCCAAAGTTATCCAACAGGTTTACAATCCATTTTCAGGGGTGACCGGCGCTGAGCTTTCTGGCGATCCCTTTTTGCTATTCCGCGACTACCTGCAGACGATGAACAAGCAAAGCCAGCGCTTTTCCATCACAGAAGGTTATCTGACCACAGAGCAAGACGGCGCTTTTTATGTTCTGCTCCGCGGTACGCTTTCTGGTTCAGCCTACGCCATGCAAACCCAGCAACAGCTGGCAGCACTCACCCAAGTTGAACAGGTCATTGCCAGACAGTTTGATGCCAAAATCTTCCATACTGGCGTGGTGTTTTATGCCGCATTTGGCACCGACAGTGCCAAGTCTGAAATCAGTACCATCGGCGTTGGCTCTATGCTCGGTATCTTGCTATTGGTGCTTTGGGTCTACCGCAGTCTTTTACCTGTCAGCCTGACTTTACTGTCGATTGCTACTGGTGTCGTAACCGCTTTTTCCGTCTGTCTTCTGGTGTTCGGACAAATTCACCTGTTTAGCCTTGTCATTGGCGCAAGCCTGATTGGTGTCTCGATAGACTATGCCTTCCACTACCTCACTGACCGCCTCGCCTCGGGCAAATCGTGGCGTTCAGACGAAGGGTTAAGGCGCGTTTTCGTTCCCATCACTTTTGGTCTTTTTTCCACGCTGATCGCTTACCTCAGTATGTTAGCGGCCCCTTTCCCCGGGTTGCAGCAACTCGCACTGTTTTCAGCCGCGGGCCTGATTGGCGCCTATCTAAGTGTGATTTGCTGGTATCCACTGTTGGCAGAGCACCCGGCCAGATATCAGACACTTCCTCTCGCGAATTCCAGCAAAGGCTACCTGACTTTATGGCGACACCCGCTTGTAAGGATCGGAATGCCTGTTGCTGCATTGCTGGTCGCCCTAATTGGCGTTTTTAATGCTGACTACGATGACAACATCCGTCAGCTACAATCCTTGCCTCCGTCGTTACAGGCACAGGAGTCAGTCATCAAATCAGTAACGGGGCTGAGCAGCTCCCAGCCCATGCTGCTGGTCAAAGGAAATAGCGAGCAGGAAGTGCTGGAGAATACTTACGCGCTGGTGCCTGCGCTTGAAAAACTTCGAAGCGAACAGGCCCTTTCCGGTTATCAAAACCCCGCGGACTTGGTGCCACCTGCATCAGTGCAGTTTGAGAACTTTGGCCTTGTTCAATCGCTTTATCAGTCAGAGGGAGACAAGCTCGCCGCGCAAATTGGCTTGGCAACGCCACCACAACTCCCAAGCAACTTAGACATTCTGACGCCAAAGCAGGTTCTTAACGCTCCAAGCGGCGAACTTTTCTCATCGCTTTGGTTGGAGCCAGGTGACGGGCAACATGCTGCGATTGTGATACTGCAGAATGTGACAGACATAAATGCCATCAAACAAGCGATAGCAAGGTTTCCAGAGGTTAGCATACTGAACAAAGCTGAGGATGTTTCCACACTGTTTGGTCTGTACCGTCTGCGTATTTCCATTTTGATGAGCATCGCCTGTCTGGCTATTCTGGGCGTGCTATGCATGCGATTTGGCGTTCGCCGTGCAGTTCATATTCTCATCCCACCTTTGCTCGCAACCGGCGTAGCATTGACTGCCGGGGCCATCAGCCCAGTCCCGATGAACCTGTTTAACCTACTGGCACTGTTTCTCGTTCTGGGTATCGGTGTCGACTACACCCTTTTCTTCGCCGAGCACAAAGACAGCTATCGCGCCTTGGTGGCCAATTCCCTTGCTGCCCTGACAACCTTGCTGTCGTTCGGCTTGCTGTCACTCAGTCAGACTGAAGCGATACATAGCTTTGGTCTCACTGTACTGGTGGGTATTGTCGTGGCCTGGCTACTCGCACCGTTGGCTATCCAAAAGCCGGAAAAGGAGCTCAATCCATGATTCGCGTTGCACTCAACTTGGTTTTCTCACTGCTGCTTTCCGCCTGTGCCTCAGTGCCAGAGAGCAATCAGGTGGAAATTGCTCAGGATCGATATATCACTTTGCCAGCCCCTTCAGAGTTTGAGGGAAGAGCCAGCGTGAACCAGCTTATTACCGCAAAGTGGGATGACAGCACACAAACTCTGCCCGTGTATCTAGAAATCACACCTTCAGAGATTGTACTGGTGGGCTTTTCCAGTTGGGGAACCAGGGTTCTCACCCTGCATTATGACGGCGAAATGCTCGAAGCTGATAACCTTGCCGGTATCGGGGCTGTCCTGCCTGATGGGCGTCAGGTGCTGATGAACCTGATGCTGACGCTATGGCCATTGGAGGCCTGGGAACCGCACCTTGCAAAGATTGGCTGGCAATTAAAAGACAATGGATTGGCACGAACCCTGTTGAACGAGAACGGCGAAACCGTGGCAACAATCCAGTATGATGAACCCGTAGTTTCCGGTGTCATTCCAGACCATATTCAGTTTGAGCAACGGCAACAAAACTACCAGATTACGATTCAGACTCTTGAGTAACCGGACGTACACCAAGCAATGACAGCATCCAGTTCACCAACACCGATTTATATTCATGCCTGTGGTTCCCACTCTGCACTGGGTGCTACGCCGTTGCAGATCCAGCAAAGCCTCCTGCAAGGGGAAAGTGTAGGGATGAAGGGCGAGCGCTTCACACTTAACGATGGCAAACAGGTCATTGTCGGCCGTGCCATAGGGGATCTTCCGGAGATCGGTCCGCAATTCGAACACCAGCAGACGCGTAACAACCGTCTCGCCCTCTCCGCACTCAAACAAATAGAAGCAGATATCCAGCAGGCAATTTCCACTTACGGCAGTGACCGCGTTGCGGTGGTGGTCGGCTCGAGTACATCCGGGATCGCCAATGGTGAAGCAGCGCTTAAACCAGTGGCGACGGGCGGCGAACTGCCGGAAGAGTATCACTATTATCAGCAGGAACTCAGCAACCTTTCTGAGTTTGTCAGTGATTACTTTAGCCTTTGCGGACCCTCGTATGTGGTTTCTACCGCCTGCTCATCCAGCGGGCGGGTATTCATTACTGCCAAGCGTTTACTGCTTTCCGGCCTTGCTGATGCAGTGATTGTCGGAGGGACAGATACCTTGTGCCGGCTGACACTCAATGGCTTTCACGGACTTGACTCAGTTTCATCTGATCTCTGCCAACCCTTTGGTGCAGAAAGGGACGGAATCAACATTGGTGAAGCCGCCGCCTTTATGCTGTTGTCTCTTACCCGCCCTGTCTCTGACCCTGTCATCGCCCTGTTGGGGACAGGAGACAGCTCGGACGCACACCACATTTCTGCACCGCAACCTGACGGTCTTGGCGCGGAAAAGGCTATGCGAAACGCACTGGAAGATGCTGGTCTGAAGGCAGAGGAAATTGGCTATGTTAACGCTCATGGCACCGCCACTCCTCTTAATGATGCCATGGAGTCCAAAGCCATCAGTGTGGTTTTGGGTCATGACGTCCCCGTAAGCTCAACCAAGCCCTTTACCGGACATACCCTCGGTGCGGCAAGCGCGATTGAAGCGGCCATTTGCTGGCATATCCTGAGTCATGACTTACCACTGCCCCGCCCAGCCAAAGAGCTAAAAATGGACCCGGGAATCGCTCCTGTCAGCCTGGTTACGCCAGGTGAAAAACTTAAGAAAAACGCCATATTGAGTAATTCTTTTGCTTTCGGCGGCAACAACGTATCGTTAATTTTTGGAAAACTATGAGTTCGCTCCCCCCCCTTGATGAATTACTGCCTCACGAGGCACCGATGATCCTTCTCGACTCTCTGGTCGATGTTGGGGATTTTCATGTGCATTGTCAGGTGACTCCAGAACCAAGTAGCCTGTTTTTCGACAACGCGATAAATGGCATCCCGGGATGGGTAGGTATCGAGCTGATGGCACAGTCTGTCGCCGCCTGGTCAGGCTATCAGGCACGAAAAAAGGACAAATCGCCCCCTATCGGCTTCCTGCTTGGCAGTCGCCGCTACACCAGCGATTGTCCGTTTTTCACATCGGGAAAGCGGTTGGATATTCACGCTAAACACGTCATGGAAAGTAATGGTATGGCAGTATTCTCCTGTACTATTGAGCACAATAGCGAAACACTTGCAACCGCCCAGCTTAATGCCTATGTGCCAACTGAAGAAAAACTACAGCAAATGTTAGAAGGAAAGCCCCAATGAACCGTGATGTTTTAGTTACCGGTGCCAGCAAAGGCATTGGCCGCGCCATTGCTGTCCAATTAGCGAAAGACGGTTTCAACATCGTCATCCACTATGGTCGCGATAAAGCAGGGGCAGAATCGACGCTGGCAGAAATTACAAAAAGTGGCGGAAGTGGCAGGTTGATCTCCTTTGATATCAGCCATCGAGATCAATGTCGTCTTCAACTTGAAGCGGATATGGACGCCCATGGCGGATACTTTGGTATCGTTAACAATGCCGGAGTGACCGCTGATACCGCCTTCCCGGCCATGACAGAAAATGAGTGGGATGGCGTGGTACACACTAATCTGGATAGCTTCTACAACGTGCTTCATCCCTGTGTGATGCCCATGATCCGTTGCCGGCGCGGTGGCCGCATCATCACCATGGCGTCGGTATCCGGTATCATGGGGAACCGTGGCCAGACTAACTACAGTGCCGCTAAAGCAGGTATCATAGGTGCTACCAAAGCGCTGGCGCTGGAGCTGGCGAAACGTAAGATCACGGTTAACTGTGTTGCGCCAGGCCTTATTGATACCGGCATGGTAGACGAAGAAGTGAAAGAGCACGCACTACCGCAGGTTCCTATGCGCAGAATGGGCACACCGGAAGAGGTAGCAGGCCTTGTCAGCTACCTGATGTCAGACAGCGCTAGCTATGTGACCCGTCAGGTTATTTCAGTCAATGGAGGACTGATATGAATCGCAGAGTTGTTGTCACCGGAATGTCCGGTGTCACTGCATTCGGGAATGACTGGCAGAGCGTTCAACCAAAACTCGCTGCTATGATGAACGCAGTCCGCTACATGCCTGACTACGAACAGTATGATGGCCTGAACACCAAACTGGCAGCGCCGGTAGAAGGGTTCAGTGTGCCAAAACATTACCCACGTAAAAAAGTGCGTGGCATGGGGCGTGTTTCCCTGCTTTCCACTGTCGCGACAGAAAATGCCCTTGAGCAAAGCGGCCTGATCGGCAATGAAATCCTGACCAACGGCCAGACTGGTATTGCCTATGGCTCCTCCACAGGCAGCACACCAGCTATCGGTGCCTTCGGTGTGATGCTCAATGAAAAAAGCACACGCGCTATCACCGCCACCACCTATGTTCAGATGATGCCGCATACCACTGCGGTTAACGTTGGCTTGTTTTTTGGCCTGAAAGGCCGCGTGATCCCGACCAGCAGTGCATGTACATCAGGCAGTCAGGCGATTGGTTATGCCTATGAAGCCATCAAGCACGGTTATCAGACCGTGATGGTCGCTGGCGGTGCCGAAGAACTCTGCCCTACCGAGTCTGCCGTTTTCGACACCCTCTTTGCCACCAGCCTGAAAAATGGCGAGCCGGAAAAAACCCCTCGCCCTTATGACACTGACCGTGATGGTTTGGTGATTGGTGAGGGTGCCGGCACTTTGGTACTGGAAGAGTATGAACACGCGGTAAGCCGCGGCGCAAACATCATTGCAGAGATTGTTGGCTTTGCCAGCAACTGCGATGCCGCGCACGTTACCCAGCCCACCATGGAGACAATGCAAATCTGTATGGAAATGGCGCTGCGTGATGCCTATCTGCAACCGGAAAAAATCGGCTATGTTTCCGCTCACGGCACAGCCACTGAAAAAGGGGATATTGCAGAGAGTAATGCAACAGCGAATATCTTTGGCAACCAGACACCCATCAGTTCACTGAAAAGCTACTTCGGCCACACACTGGGTGCTTGTGGTGCGATTGAAGCCTGGCTGAGCTTGGAGATGATGAACAGCGGCTGGTTCAGCCCGACCCTCAACCTTGACAACATCGACCCGGCTTGTGGTGAACTGGACTACATCCGCGGTGAAGGGCGTCACATCGACTGTGAATATATCATGAGCAATAACTTTGCTTTTGGTGGTATAAATACATCGATTATCTTCAAACGCGTCTAACACTCGGCAAATAACAATGCGCCCGCAATAAACTGCGGGCGCTTTTGTTTTTGAAGGTTGACGATTGGGAAAAGCGCTAGTTGGTCTCCAACAGGACAGTCGCCACTGCGTAGCATTTCTCATCAGCGATGGTAAGGAAGATGTTCTTCACGCCACGCTCGTCAGCGAGTTTTCGCGCTACGCCGGAAAATTCCACAACAGGCTTTCCCAGCTCATCGTTGGTTACGTCAAAGTCGTGAAAAGTGACACCGCAGGCGATCCCCGTCCCCAAGGCTTTTGAGGCCGCTTCTTTCACCGCAAAACGCTTGGCAAGAAAACGGGCTGGAAAGTTAGAGTCGGAATAGGTTTCCATCTCGCTTTCCGTCAGGACACGTTTAGCAAATGCGTCCCCGGTGCGCGCGATGACTTTCTCAAGACGCGCAATTTCGACGATATCTGTCCCCAGCCCGATAACTGCCATTACAGACGCGCTTCCCGCATGATGGCCTTCATGTCTGCCACTGCTTTTGGCAGGCCGTCAAACACGGCGCGCCCAATAATCGCGTGGCCGATATTCAGCTCATAGACCTCAGGCAGTGCGGCAATTGGGGCGACATTGTGGTAAGTCAGGCCGTGGCCGGCATTCACTTTCAGACCCACATCCGCCGCATAACTGGCCGCAGCAGAAATTTTCTTCAGCTCAGCCTGACGCTCGGTTTCAGTATCAGCATCGGCATAGTGCCCGGTATGCAGTTCAATGTAAGGGGCTCCGGCAGCCACCGCAGCATCAATCTGGGTGCGGTCTGGGTCGATAAACAGGGAAACCAGGATACCGGCTTCAGAAAGCTTATCAGTGGCAGATTTCACACGCTCAAGGTTACCGGCGACGTCCAGACCGCCTTCTGTCGTCAGCTCTTCGCGTTTCTCCGGCACCAGACAGACAAAGTCCGGTTTCACTTCCAGCGCAATACCGACCATTTCATCAGTGACGGCCATTTCAAGGTTCATGCGGGTCTGGATAGTGTCGCGCAGAACATAAACGTCACGATCGACGATATGGCGGCGGTCTTCCCTCAAATGGATGGTAATACCGTCAGCACCGGCACGTTCAGCAATTTCTGCCGCATGAACAGGGTCCGGATACTTGGTTCCGCGGGCATTGCGCAAGGTGGCAACGTGGTCGATATTTACACCGAGATAGATGGCACTCATAAACGTCATTTCCTTGTTCTTGGCAGGAACAGCTCCCTGCTTTTTAACGGCTTGCCACCAAGGTAGGGCTTAAGTGCAATGCGTGTAAAGCGCTTCGCAGCGCGCAGTTGCTCAACGGTTGAAAATTCCCTGGCAGCAATCGCCTTTAATTCATTACCTAAAAAGATAAGGTTGTGGTTCTTCATCAGTGAGGCAACAAAACCCTGCTGCTCACGGAATAGATACGTCATGTTATCGCTAACCGGTTCCCCACTGCCAGCACAATGCAGAAAATCAATGCCGTAACCCAGTGCATCCAGTAACGCCAGCTCGAACCGGCGCAGGGCAGGCTCCGGGTTGTTGTACCGGGCAAGCTCGGTGAGCGCATTCACATAGTCAAAGAAAAGGGTCGGATACGATGTGCCGTTTTCAATCACCCGGCCGACCAGTTCGTTGAGGTAAAAACCGGAATAGAGGGCCTTGCCGGAGAGTGGGAGGGCAAGGCCAATAGGCTCGGCCTGGCGGAGAGTAAACATCTCCCCGCGGCCGGACCATTTCACAAGAAGCGGAGTGAAAGGTTGCAAAGCGCCCTTCAGGTTTGAACGCTTGCTGCGCGCCCCTTTCGCCATCAGGGTTACCCGGCCGGACTGCTCACTGAAAACATCCAGGATCAGGCTGGTTTCACTGTAGGGACGGGTATGGAGGACAAAACAGCGTTGCAGCCCTTCCATCTTACCTCTTAAAGATCGTCAATATAGCCAAGGCTGCGCAGTGCACGTTCGTCGTCTGCCCAACCGGATTTCACTTTCACCCACAGCTCAAGGTACACCTTGCGCTCGAACAGCTCTTCCATATCCAGGCGGGCTTCCCGGCCGATGGTTTTGATCTTCTCGCCACCTTTGCCGATCACCATCTTCTTCTGGCCATTACGCTCAACCAGAATCAGGCCGTTGATATGGAAACCGTCTGTTTCCGGGTTGTAGTCAAACCGCTCAATCTCGACAGTCACAGAATACGGCAGCTCTTCACCGGTGAAACGCATCAGCTTCTCACGGATGATCTCAGACGCCATAAAACGCTGTGAGCGATCAGTCACATACTCTTCCGGGAAGAAGTAGTCACTTTCCGGCAGGTACTGACGTACCAGCTTCTCAACCACGTCGATGTTGGTGCCATGCTTGGCTGATACAGGTACAACGTCAATGAAATCCATCTTGTCAGACAGATCTTTAAGGTGCGGGAAGAGTTCTGCCTTCTCCCTGACGTTATCCACTTTATTTACCAGCAGGACGGTTGGCAGCTCAGCTTTGCGCAGCTTGTTGAGCACCATTTCATCGTCTTCGGTCCAACGGGTTCCGTCCACAAGGAAAAGTACCAGGTTGACGTCAGTCAGTGAGCTGGTCGCAGCACGGTTCATCAACCGGTTGATGGCGCGCTTCTCTTCAATATGAAGGCCCGGGGTATCCACGTACACCGCCTGGTAGCCGTCACGGGTATCAACGCCCATGATGCGGTGGCGGGTGGTTTGCGGTTTACGCGAAGTGATCGACAGCTTCTGCCCGACCAGACGGTTGAGCAGGGTGGATTTGCCAACGTTAGGCCGGCCGACAATCGCGATAAATCCGCAGTGGGTTTTGTCTGTCATGACTCTAACTGTCCAAGTGCCAGTTCTGCTGCCGCCTGCTCTGCCTTGCGCCGGCTGCTGCCTTTTCCAATTACAGGCTTATCCAAGCCTGCTACGTCGCACTGAACGGTAAATTCCTGATTGTGGGCTTCACCGTGTACCTTCACCACATTATAGGCGGGAAGTGGCTGTCGGCGACCCTGCAGGAATTCCTGAAGGCGGGTTTTCGGATCTTTCTGGCCGACACCCGGCTGGATGGTATCCAGGCGGCTGGCATACCAGGACAATACAATCTTGCGGACCATCTCGATGTCACTGTCGAGATAGATCGCGCCGATGATGGCTTCCACGGCATCAGCAAGGATTGAATCACGGCGGAAACCACCGCTTTTCAGCTCGCCAGGGCCAAGCAGCAGGTTGTCACCGAGATCAAACTCGCGTGCAAGCTCTGCCAGGGTATTACCGCGAACCAGGGTTGCACGCATGCGGCTCATATCCCCTTCGTTCACGGTTGGGAAGCGATGATACAGATCATCAGCAATCACAAAACTAAGAATGGAGTCCCCAAGGAACTCCAGTCTTTCGTTATGCGTACCATTGGCACTTCTGTGGGTCAGTGCCAGGTTCAGGTGTCCTTCGTCGTTAAACTGGTAACCCAGCTTACGCTGAAGGCGATTAAAAGGCGTTGTCATATTTTCTCAATCAGTCAATGCCACCGATGCGGTTGAATCTCACACCGGAGGGAACCCAAGACGGCAAAATGCTGTCTTCACTGCGTTCGAATTCAAAGCTGATCCAGATCCCTACCGCTTTGCCGACCAGGTTCGCTTCCGGAACAAAGCCCCAGAAACGGCTGTCAGCACTGTTGTCACGGTTGTCGCCCATCACAAAGTAATGCCCTTGCGGTACAACCCATTCAGCCACACCCGGACGCGGACGATAAGCCTGGGTCAGGTCGTGCTTGAGCGGGTTAAGCAGGATTTCATGGTTGTGTTTACCCAGCGTCTCTTCAACCTGGTCGAGATAGACAGGACCCTGTTTGAATTCACTTTCATGCATGTTTGACCAAGGCACAAGCTTGCACTCTTTTTCGCCCTGGCTCTTGATGCAGATACGCTTGTCTGAAAGGTAACGCACGGTATCGCCCGGCATACCGACAACACGCTTGATGTAGTCAATGCTTGGTTGAAGCGGGTATTTAAACACTACCACGTCACCACGCTCTGGCTCCCCGGTTTCCACCAGCTTGTGGCGGAAAACTGGATCACGCAGGCCGTAAGCAAACTTCTCCACCAGGATGAAGTCGCCTACCAGCAGTGTGGGCATCATGGAACCGGATGGGATCTGGAACGGCTCATAAATAAAAGAACGCAATACCAGAACCAAACCAATCACGGGGAAAATAGAGCTGGCTGTTTCCACCCAGCCCGTAGGTTGGGCGGCGTCCGCCACAACCTTGTCATCCACGTTTGCACCTTCAGCACTGAGTGCTGCCCGTACTTCTGCCTGGCGTCTTTTCGACCAGACAAACCTGTCCAGCGCCCAGATGATACCGGTGAATACAGTCACCACCACCAGTATCAGTGAAAACGTGTTTGCCATTACTTTCCCCTAAGATTTTATTTGTCTTTTCCTACATGCAGAATGGCAAGGAAGGCTTCCTGAGGCAGTTCTACGTTACCGATCTGCTTCATTCGCTTCTTACCTTCTTTCTGTTTCTGCAACAGTTTCTTCTTACGGCTTACGTCACCACCGTAACACTTCGCCAGTACGTTCTTACGCAGCTGTTTAACTGTAGAACGGGCGATAACGTGGTTACCGATGGCTGCCTGGATGGCAATATCAAACTGCTGGCGAGGGATGAATTCACGCATCTTCTCAACCAGGTCACGGCCACGGCTTTGCGATTGCTCTTTGTGGGTGATAATCGCTAGTGCGTCAACACGGTCACCGTTAACCAGAATATCCACACGAACCATGTTCGAGGTTTCAAAACGCTGGAAGCCGTAATCCAGGGACGCATAGCCACGGGAGGTCGACTTCAGGCGATCGAAGAAGTCCAGGACCACTTCTGCCATCGGGATATCATAAGTCAGTGCCACCTGGTTGCCGTGGTAAACCATGTCTACCTGCATACCGCGCTTCTCAACGCACAGGGTAATTACGTTACCCAGGTATTCAGTTGGTACCAGGATGTTACAGCGGGCAATCGGCTCACGCATTTCTTCAATGTCGTTTACCGCAGGCAGTTTGGCCGGGCTGTCCACCAGCATCATTTCACCGTTGGTCTTCTTCACTTCGTAGACTACGGTAGGTGCGGTGGTGATGAGATCCAGGTCGTATTCACGCTCCAGACGCTCCTGGATGATTTCCATGTGCAGCATGCCAAGGAAACCACAACGGAAACCAAAGCCCAGTGCAGCAGAGTTCTCTGGCTCGTAGAACAGCGACGCATCGTTGAGGCTCAGTTTGCCCAGCGCATCGCGGAAGTTCTCGTAATCGTCAGACGAAATCGGGAACAGGCCGGCATAAACCTGGGGCTTCACTTTCTTGAAGCCCGGCAGTGCAGTTTCGCAGCCGCCTTTAGCCAGTGTCAGGGTATCACCCACTGGCGCACCAGTGATGTCCTTGATACCACAGACAATCCAGCCCACCTCACCGCAGTTCAGACCCTTGGTGTCTGTCTGCTTAGGGGTGAAGATACCGATACGGTCGATACCCCAGACCTGGCCGGTGCTCATCACCTTGATCTTGTCGCCTTTTTTCAGTGAACCGTTTTTCATGCGCACCAGAGACACAACACCCAGGTAGTTATCGAACCAAGAGTCGATAATCAGGGCTTGCGGCGGCGCATCCGGGTCACCTTCCGGTGGCGGGATCAGGCGTACGATATCTTCCAGCACGTCATCAACGCCCACACCGGTTTTCGCCGAGCAACGGGTCGCTTCAACAGCATCGATACCGACGATGTCTTCAATTTCTTCAGCCACGCGCTCTGGATCTGCAGCCGGCAGGTCAATCTTGTTAAGGATTGGCACCACCTCAAGGTCCATTTCAATAGCGGTGTAGCAGTTAGCCAGCGTTTGGGCTTCTACGCCCTGGCCTGCGTCCACCACCAGCAGCGCACCTTCACAGGCAGCCAGTGAGCGTGAAACTTCATAGGAGAAGTCCACGTGTCCCGGGGTGTCGATGAAGTTCAGCTGGTAAGTCTCACCATCTTTGGCGGTGTAATTCAGGGTTACACTCTGGGCTTTGATGGTAATACCGCGCTCGCGCTCGAGATCCATCGAGTCAAGGACCTGCTCGGCCATTTCGCGGTCGGTGAGGCCTCCACACACCTGGATAAGGCGATCCGATAGGGTCGACTTACCATGGTCAATGTGGGCAATAATCGAAAAGTTACGAATATGCTTCATAGATTGGCGTGACTAACTCATTCTGTTCAGATTGGGATCTTTCGATCAAGTTGCGGGATTCTACCGAATTTAGCGGCTAGTCGCTATCCTCACTTGCGGCATTTATCGCCAGCCCGGAATCAACCGGTGTGCCCAGCACCCGGAGTAACACCGGCTTGAGGTGGCTTTCATTTTCCCTTTTTCTCGCAATGCTCCTGGCCAAAAACAGGCCGGCAGCTGCGAACAACAATGCACAGAGAATAATGACACCCTCTCCGGCACCAATCAGGTTTGATAAAAACTGGCCAAGTGCAGTACCGGCAATTAACCCGAACAGGGGAACCAGGTAAACCAGCATGGCAGAACCCAGCACGCTGCGCTCTGTCAGACCGATTTCCACCTGGGTACCCGGAGAGAGATTTTTGTCAGAAGCAACACTGACCGACAGATCCCGGCCCGGCAAGGCTTTGCTGACGATACCCGTTCCACAGCTTGACTGTGAAGCACAGCTGCCGCAGCTTGATTGCTGTCGGCAGCTAAGCAAAATCTCGCCTTTTTCTGCCTTCACGACAGTAGCAACGGCGGTAATCATGGCGTATCTGTTCCCTGCTGGGTCGCATTTCCTTGCAAGGAAGTGTCTTCCGTTTTGGCATCGACCTGAATACTGGCCGGGCTCACAAAGCGGACAGACTCAGCAATACTGCGCGCTGTTTCCGGCGGGATATCCCCAACGACAGTCACTTCTGTGTTACCTACAACAAAGCTGTGCAGGGTACGGCGCCCTTGGCGTACCATCTGCTGGCCTACCGAATTCTGGTCTGCTTTTGACAGGTAGACAGAGAACGAAAACAGGCCGTCACTGAACATCTGGCTTTCAACCGGTTTTTCTGTCATCAAAAGACGGTGGCGGTTTTGGTAAACCGGCTTGAACCCACGCGGCAGTTTTGTCACTTCCCACCCTAGCGCTACATTAGGAGCTTTCGGGATGTCTACCACTGGCGGCAACTTCACTGTATCAAGTTGCTGCATAGCCTCGCCAACTTTCGGCGTCACAACCAGTGAGACAGTCCGGTATTGCTCAATGGGGTCACCATCCCGGTCAAGAAGGTCTGCGCGAACCAACAGCTTGGTTCGTTCATCGACCCAGATTACGTAGGAGTACCGTTCCCCATCTTTAGGGACAACACGAACGACGTAACACGGTAAGCCAGCTTCGCGAGCCCGGCCCAGGGAGATGAAATCGTAATATTTTGCCAGTTGGTCAACATCTGCCTGCATCACGGCAGGGATTGGAGCGACAATGGCATCACTTTTAATGGTGAAAGGCTCAATGCCTGGCTCGAAATAGCTGACTTCACCACCACGCTGAATGACTTCACGGGGTGGTCCGCTGAGGTATGCCAACTGGGAGAAGTTGTTGCTGTCTACAATAGCGTGGCGAAAGCGCAGCGGTTCAATACTGTTCTTGCGCACCCAAATATATGATAACTCGTAGTTGAGTTCGGCCGTTGCCTTGTCCATCTGATGCAACAAAGCCTCGGCTGACCCTGAGTCAGCCGAGGCTTGTCCAGACATCAAACTGACCAGCGCAACAACACCGACCAGAATTTTTTTCATTCTACTCCCACACTTATTGCTGTGAAGCTGCAGGTATTTCCTGATGCTGTCCGGTAGTATGCAGTTCCCCTTGGGCATTCAGGCGAAGCTGCAATTCATAATCCTGCAAAATAGCATTAATGCGCTTACGCTGCTCCATCAATTGCGCTTCTGTAGGCTGCTGTCTTAATGACTCACGATTCAGACTCACCGGCTCGGCCTGGCCAGTAAAAGGAACAGTCTGAAGAACGGGAAGCTGGCTGTCCGCAAGCTGCGGGGCACCTGAATCGCCGCCATTGTACTGTTGTACGCCAACAATCACCGCCAGGGTCACTGTTGCTGCAATCGCTACCTGCCCAAACTGGTGAAACCAGCTTGGCATGGTACGGCGTACAGTATGGGGGTTAGGTTGATCTTCCTGCGTTGCAACCTCATGAAGAGGTGCTGCTGTATGAGGCTTGTGAGCCGGCTCATCTTCAAGGGCCATAGCCACCTTCCCCGCAATGTCCCACTGGTGAGCCGCTACAGGCTCACCGCGCATGACGTCGCGGATAGTATGGTAGCTTGCCCATGTTTCGAGGGCTTCCGGGGAATTTTCCATTTCACTGAACACGTCCTGGCTCAGTGATTCCCCATCCAGCATTGCAGAAATATTCTCTTTTTCCGCCATTGATTCCACCATCAAATTTGTCACGTTTGGTGCTAACGGTTAATGAGTGGTGCGATTCGCTTATCTACCGCTTCCCTTGCCCGGAAAATACGCGACCGCACAGTCCCTACTGGGCACTCCATGACTTCGGCAATCTCCTCATAGCTGAGACCTTCGATCTCGCGGAGGGTAATTGCTGTTTTCAGGTCGTCAGGAAGAGACTCGATTGTCGAAAAAACCACCTGCCTTATCTCATCTGACAACATTAAATTCTCAGGGTTCGAAATTTCTTTTAACGCACTGTTCTCTTCGTAGTACTCGGCCTCTTCTGCATCAACATCGTTTGCAGGTGGCCTGCGACCCTGGGCAACTAAATAATTCTTTGCGGTATTGACCACAATCCGGTAAAGCCAGGTATAAAACGCACTCTCCCCACGGAAACCGGGCAAAGCACGATAGGCTTTTATAAACGCTTCCTGAGCGACATCCGGAATATCGCCCTGGTTGCTGACATAGCGTGCAATCAGGTTACAAACCTTGTTCTGGTATTTGATGACCAAAAGGTTAAATGCCTGTTTATCTCCATTTTGCACACGCTCGATCAGAACCTGATCTGTAATCTGCTCGCTCATCCGAGCGTTTACCCCTTATGTTTATTGTTAACGCCCGATTGCAGGAAGTTTATAGGAATTCTATTGACACCCTGCTGCGCATGAGCATTATCTATGAGTCTGAAGTCTGACGAAAGTTCCATCAGACGTTAAAAAGTTTTTGGCCCGTCACGAGCCACAATAACTATGCTAGACAGCACGATAGTAGCAAGCAGCCGTAGTGACTGCACCCTTTGATACCCGCTAATACCAATTGGGCTAATACGTCAGCCGGCAATGATGCAGGAGAAATCATTCAGCCCTGGGCGCGAGTTGTAATGGCCAGTGGGGCTAACATCAAAGCGGGTAACGCAGGAAAAGATGATTTCTGCCACTCAGACCGACAATCTAATGGGTCTGGATGGTATCAACGTCATACTCGTGTCAGCCAACAGTCAACATAGACAGGGAACCTTTAACACTATGACCAAGCAGCAACAGCACCAGTGTGACATTCTGGTCGTCGGCAGTGGTGCCGCCGGGTTGTCACTCTCCCTCCGTCTCGCGAGGAAACATAAGGTGACCGTGCTGAGCAAAGGCCCTTTGAATGAAGGGGCCACATATTATGCCCAGGGCGGCATTGCCGCGGTTTTTGATGAAGAAGATGACAGCATTGACGCACATGTCGACGACACCATGATAGCGGGTGGCGGGATTTGCGAAGAGGATGTCGTCCGGTTTATTGCAGAAAATGCGAAGGACTGCGTGCAATGGCTCATTGACGGCGGTGTCCCCTTTGACCAGGTGGAAACCGATGATGACGAAGAACCAAAGTATCACCTGACCCGCGAGGGTGGGCACAGCCACCGACGCATCCTCCATGCTGCCGACGCCACCGGAATGGCGGTACAAACCACCCTGCAGGAAAATGCACGCAACCACCCCAACATCACTGTGCTTGAGCGCTACACTGCACTGGATCTGATTACCCATGCCAAAACAGGTAGCAGTAAGCCTAACCGGGTGCTCGGAGCCTATGTGTGGAACCGTAACCGGGAAGCGGTGGAAACCGTCCGGGCCAAGTTTGTGATCCTGGCAACCGGGGGGGCATCCAAGGTCTACCAATACACATCCAACCCGGATGTTTCCTCCGGTGACGGTATCGCCATGGCCTGGCGCGCCGGATGCCGGGTAGCAAACCTTGAATTCAACCAGTTCCACCCTACCTGCCTTTTCCACCCGGATGCCCGCAACTTCCTGCTGACCGAAGCTCTCAGGGGAGAAGGGGCTTACCTGCTCCGGCCCGATGGCAGCCGGTTTATGCCGGAATTTGATGAGCGGGGTGAACTGGCACCACGGGATATCGTCGCCCGCGCTATCGACTATGAGATGAAGCGTCTCGGTGCTGACTGCATGTACCTCGATATCAGCCACAAAGATCCCGAGTTTGTACAAAAGCACTTCCCGACCATATATGAGAAACTGCTGCCACTCGGCTTCGATCTCACCAAAGACCGTATCCCTATTGTGCCTGCCGCCCACTACACCTGTGGCGGAGTCATCGTGGATAAGCGCGGCCGCACTGACCTGCCCGGCCTGTATGCAATCGGGGAAGTGAGTTATACCGGGCTGCACGGGGCCAACCGCATGGCTTCCAACTCTTTGCTGGAATGTGTGGTCTATGCATGGTCTGCTGCGCAGGATATTTTCCGGGAAGCGTCTAAAGCTGAGATGCCACCAGAGTTGCCACCATGGGATGAAAGCCAGGTAGGCTGCTCAGATGAAGAGGTGGTCATACAGCACAACTGGCATGAGCTGCGCCTTTTTATGTGGGACTACGTCGGTATCGTGCGGTCCACCAAACGCCTTGAGCGGGCCTTGCGCCGGATAGAGCTCCTAAAACAGGAAGTGCATGATTACTACAGCAACTTCCGGGTTTCCAACAACCTGCTGGAACTGCGAAACTTGCTGCAGGTTGCAGAGTTGATTGTTCGCTGTGCCATGGCTCGCAGGGAAAGCCGCGGGCTGCACTATAACATTGACTACCCGAATACCCAGCCGGATGCAGGGCCAACCATCCTCACACCCGACCAGCAGTAACCACAAGGCCGGGAAGCACTCCCGGCTTTTTTCTCCGCACTCTCAGCTAAGTAACTTCTTGCCCAGGATGAGTCTGGAGGTAGCTGGCAAGACGGCAAAGGCTACGATAGCCCCCTTCCCCGGTAGCGTCATAAAAGCAAACCACATTGCGGCGCTTCCCGTTTTGCAGGATTTCCAGCCATACAAACCGGGTATTGACCATGACAACCCGCTCCAGCACAGCAGCCTTTCCCTGCCAGCGGACACTGCAACTAATGAGCAACCGAAGTGTCCCACTGTGTGCGGATACTTTTTCCTGAAAACTGCGATACTCGTGCACCAGTAAAGCAACCAAGACAGCACACAATTCAAGGGGGAAGGCGGTAAGAAACAGTAAGGATAAACCGGCCAGACTGTAGATTAAGGCAGTCAGTATCAGGCCGGTTTTGGACGGTGAGAGGGTAACCTCAGCGAAGCTTGGATCGGTTGTGGGCGACAATTTTATCTACCATGGCGGCAATTGCCTGGTCTTCGCTTCGTCCGTGTCCCATCAGCCAGTTGAAGAGGTCAGGATCATCGCACTCCAGAAGGGCGACAAAGTCCTTCTGATCCTGTTCTGACAGAGACTCAAACTGCTCCTCAAAAAACGGCATGATAATGACGTCCAGCTCCAGCATACCGCGGCGGCAAGCCCATTTAATCCGTGCTTTCTCTTCTGCACTAAACATGGTGTCCTCAGATAAATTAGTGTTTCTTATACCAATTGGATTTATTGAGCCAGAGTTTACCCCTGTTATCGCTGTGCGCCCAGATTCAATCGTCCAAGATGCGATATTGCCCGGCCACTCTGCATATTCAGCTTAAATGTTATAAACCCTTACTTTCCCTGTGCTGACAAAATTCGGCCTTGGGATTACCATAACCCCATCAGAATACAGAGGGAAAAACAATGACCACCTGGTACGAAAACCAAGCTTTTACTGCGCAGCCTATTGGGCACAAAGATCCACTGCCCGCACTGGCTGTTATTGCACTGGATAACTGGTCGTTGATTACTGCAAGTGGTGAAGACACCGTAAAGTACCTTCAGGGACAGTTTACCTGCGATGTCACAGCCCTCGGTGACACCGAATCTACCATGGCTGCGCACTGCGATGCCAAAGGGAAGATGTGGGCCGCATTCCGCCTGTTCCATCACCGTGACGGACTGGCGTACAGCATGCCTGCGTCCCAGGCAGAAACTGAATTGAATGAAATCCGTAAATACGCGATATTTTCCAAGATCACTTTTGCCATCAGCGAAGACATCCTGCTGGGCCTGACCGGCACCGAAGCAGGCAGTGCGGTAGACACCTTGTTTGGTGAAGGTGGCGAAGTGCGCCACAACGCTGTTGGCACGGCGGCTCTGGTAGCGGAAAACCAGTGGTTGTTGGCTGTGAACCGGGAAGGGGCTGACAAAGTTCTCGCAACTTTGGACACCGCCGTCCTGGCTGACAATACCCTCTGGGATCTGTTTGACATCAAGGCAGCCTTGCCTCGTATTGAAGCTGAAACCAGTGCAGAGCACATCCCTCAGGCGATGAACCTGCAGGCAGTCGGCGGTGTCAGCTTCAGCAAAGGCTGTTACACCGGCCAGGAAACAGTTGCCCGCGCCAAGTACCGTGGCATAAACAAGCGCGCCATGTACCTGTTGGCCGGAGAGGCCCCCAATGCCCCCAAAGCCGGTGACATGTTCGAACGTCAGGTGGGTGAGAACTGGCGCAGCGGTGGTACCGTTGTAGCAGGCTACCTGTTCGCTGACGGTCAGGCACTGGCACTGGCCGTACTGCCAAACAACCTTGAAGAAGAAACGGCATTCCGCCTCGAAGGCCAGGATGCTGTATGGCAACGCTTGCCACTGCCATATTCACTGGATGACGAATAATCGATGCAAACCCCGGTTATCTCACTGCTCGAACAGCACCAGGTTCCTTTTACGTTGCTTCCCCACAGCCAGCCGGTTTTCACGGTCGAGGATGCAGCCAGGCAACGGGGTGTCGTACCGGAACAGATGGTCAAATCCATTCTTGTCCGTGACATGGGCGGCCTCTATGCCCTCGCTTGTGTACCGGGCCTGAAACAGGTAGACCCCAAACGGGTTCGTGCCCAGTTTAACTGCCGCCGTATGACCTGTGCCGACAGCGACGACGTCCTGAGAGTTACCGGTTTCCAGATTGGGGCGGTTGCCCCTATCGCACTGGCAACACAACTGCCCGTCATATTTGACAGGCAGTTGCTCGCCCACAGAACGGTAAACATCAGTTCAGGCGACCGTATGGCCGGTATAGAACTGGCGCTGGATGACCTGATGGCGCTGTGTAAACCGCAACTGGCTGACATCTGCCGAGATCAAGAAAGGCTGTGATGAAAGACGTTAACTGGCGCGCCATAGACCTCAACCTGCTGATTGTATTCGATGCCTTGATGGAAACGCGCAGCGTAACGCGAGCCGCGGATAAAGTAGCCGTAGGCCAATCCGCCATGAGCCATTCACTGGCACGTTTACGTACTTTGCTTGATGACCCGCTGTTTATCCGCCAGGGCCACGAAATGGTGCCGACAGCCAGGGCCAAGGAAGTGGCTCCCGTTATTGAAGAGGTGCTCAACACCATCACACACCGTATCTTAAAATCAGCGCATTTTGACCCGGCAGCCTTTACCGGATCGCTGCGTATTGGCCTGACGGACTATGCAGAGCTGATCTTCGCACCGGCGCTTTTTGACCGGTTGATAAAGGAAGCTCCAGGCTGCCAGTTGAGTTTTCGGCCTGTTGACAGGGAAAACTATCAAAAAGCACTCAACGACAATGATGTTGATGTAGTGATCGGCGCAATGGAGCCGGAAAACACTGCCCGTTTCAGTAACCAGAAAATTTATGAAGAACAGCACGTCTGTCTGTTCGACGCTGAAGCCACCGGCCTCTGCGCACCGATACCACTTTCTGACTACCTGTTAACCCCTCATGCACTGGTCACCGCCGACGGCAGACTGCAGAGCCCGGTAGACAAAACCCTCAGTGAAATGGGATTCAGCCGCCATGTTGCTATGGGGTCACAACGTTTCCTTACCGTAAGACGCCTGTTAAAAGGGCGCAATCTGCTGTGTATCGTCGCGGAACTGATGGCAAGAATAGACAGCTTTGACGATAACCTTGTTCTCAGCCCCCCACCCATTCCAGTTGCAAACTTCGACATCCGTCTAATTTGGCGTACATCTGACTCTTCCAACCCTAGAATCAATTGGTTAAGGGAACAGGTTACCCAAACCATTGAATATGAAGTATCCCGCCTTAGAAATCTTCATTAGCAGAGCCAACATCCGGTAAATTTCAGTTTTTTGAACTAATACACCAAATACCCCGGTCTATTTGGTGAGGAAGGCACAGGAGTCACAGTGCCGTCATCATTAGGCAGATATAATGTGCGCCGTACACGGACATACAGCTGCAAGGGGAGAAAATGCGCATTTTTAAGCGTTACATTCCAAAACTGATCGCTAAACATGTCAGCCGGCTTTTCAGTGGTCGGGTCTATATCGCGGGACGCGGTGGATTCGAGTTCAATGAAGGCATGTTGCTGGTTCCGATAAAGCCTGAGCACAGGCACTACCGGACGGTTAAGGAAGTAAACCAGGAAATAAGAAGAATGCGTGCCTTGGAGTATTAAGACCTGGGTAGACAGGTCATAAAAACAACCAAAACCCCGGTCTGCATGGCCGGGGTTTTTCGTTTAAGATTACCGGAATGCGGGCAAAGACTACTCGTCTTCCTCTATCATCGCTTCGTAATCTTCAGCTGAAAGCAACTCATCCAGCTCTGCCGGATCATCAGCTTTCACCTGAAACAGCCAACCGTCACCATAAGGGTCTGAGTTCACCAATTCCGGCGACCCTTCCAGATCTTCGTTGATGGCAATCACTTCCCCAGTCAGTGGCGAATAGATATCTGAAGCCGCTTTTACCGATTCTGCTACTGCAGCATCATCACCGGCATCTACCTGGCTACCGACATCAGGGGTGTCAATAAATACCATATCACCCAGCAGTGCCTGGGCATGATCCGTAATGCCGATGGTGAACACGCCATCACCTTCCGGGCGCACCCATTCATGGGTATTGGTAAAGCTCAATTCTGTGGGAACGTTGCTCATTTTTCTCGATCCTTCCTTAAATCTTCCGGCCGTGGTGAGCCAAGCGATCAACCGTCAGACAGGAATATGTACGGTAGCTCGCCCAACACCGGTTTGTGTCTACTAAAGCCAAGTTAGAAGACAGCCTTAAAGTCTGCAAGGAAATATTCCGATAATCCGGCAATAGTTTTAAGTTGATCAAGAGAATCTGGCAGTAATAAAAAAGCCAGTCGATTGACTGGCTTACCTATTAAGATCACCGCCAAATAGCCGGGATCTACTGTGATTTGGCCAACGCTGGTAAATCACCCTCAAGACCCAGGGCTCGCAACATAAACTGTTGTTTTACTCCCGGTAACGTATCGGCAGCAACCATGCCTATTCCACGCACCAGTTTCTTTAGCGGGTTTGCACCATCGAACAATTCGCGGAACCCCTGCATGGCAGCGATCATCTTGGCTGCCTCGGCTTTGCGCCAGCGTTCATAATGGCGAAGGTTTTCGTGAAGGCCAATGTCTTTTCCCTGTTGCCAGAGCAGTATCAGGTCTTCAGCCAGGGAGGCTGCATCCAAAATCCCAAGGTTTACTCCCTGCCCAGCCAACGGGTGAATGGTATGGGCAGCATCGCCGACCAGGGCAATCCGGTTTTTGGCGAAGTCCCGTGCATAACGCATCTTAAGCGGGAAAGCGGCTCGGTCGCCTTCAACCCGGCAAAGACCGAGCTGGTTATCAAACGCCACTGTCAGCTGCCTGTTAAAGCTTTCCTCGTCCATTGCCACCAGCAAGTCAGCCTTTTCCGGTGGCAGTGACCACACAATGGAACACAACTCCGGCTCAGACAGCGGCAGAAACGCCAGGGGGCCTTCCGGTGTAAAGATCTGGCGGGCAACGCCGTCATGTGGTTCGCTACAACGGATATTGGCAACCAGGGCGCTGTGGCCGTAATCCCGCCAGGTGAGTGGGATGTCGGCTTTGCTGCGCAGCCAGGAATTTGCACCATCCGCGCCGACCACCAGTTTGGCCGTGAGTGACTGACCAGATTCCAGTGTCAGCCAGGCTTCATTTTCCCCCATCGCCAGGGATTGGCAGCGGTCAGGTGCAAACAATTCAACATTACCCAGGCGCTTTACCCGGTCCAGCAGTGCCAGTTGGATAGCCCGGTTTTCCACGATGTGCCCCAAATCCGGCTGGCCGAGATCATCTGCCCGGAATCCGATATTGGCAAAGCTGTCCTGCTCCCAAACCTTCATTGCCACGTATGGGGCCGCCCGGCGGGAGGTTATGCCATCCCAGGCCCCAACACGGCGAAAGATCCGCTCACTCGCCCGGCTGAGGGCTGAAACCCGAATATCCGGCAGTGGATTGAGGGTCTCATCCGGCAGGAACCCTTCAATAACGGCAACACGCAATTCCGTATCGGCCAATGCAGCCGCCAGCGTCAGTCCAACCATACCGCCGCCAATAATGGCGATATCGACACTCTTCATCATCATCGTGTTACCAGTCCCATTGTCCGTTGTACTAAAGGTGTTTTGAGTGTTTGGCTGCCAGCCATTGCCATCAAGCCGAGGTTCCGGCCTGCAGCAAGCAGTTTTGAGGGAGAGGAAAACCCATAAACCAGCCCGGCTGTCAGCATTACAGTTTCTTCCCTGTCCTGCTCCCTTCGCTGGCGGTAACGGCTTAACTGTCCAAAATCCCCAGCCCGCTCACCACGAGCCAGCCCGGCAACAACCTCTTCTGCAAGGCTCATCACATCGCGAAGACCGAGGTTAAACCCCTGTCCGGCTATAGGGTGCAGTGTTTGGGCTGCATTCCCCACCACCGCAAACCTGTGGCTGGTGGTACGGGTAGCCCTTCGCAAAATAAGCGGGTACGCAAAACGCTCGCCAACCTGGGTAATTTCGCCCAGGCGCCAGCCAAAGGCCTGTTGAAGCCGATTGGCAAAGGCTTCATCGTCCATCCGAAGTAAGTCTTCCACTTCGTGTGGTGGCAAGCACCAAACCAATGAACTGCGCCCTTGGGACATCGGCAACAAAGCAACCGGACCGTGCTCGGTAAAGCGTTCAAAAGCCCGCCCCTGATGACGTTCCGACGTCGAGACATTGGCAATCACTGCTACCTGGCTGAAATCGTGTTCATCCCTGGTGATACCGAGAGCATCACAACTGGCAGAGACAGCGCCGTCGGCCGCCACCAGCAGACCGGCTTCCATAATCTCACCTGATTCCAGGGTTACACTGACCTTTTCTTCACTCCGGGTAACATCAGTGACGCTGTCCGGACAATAGAGGGTAATGTTATCGACCACTGACATGGCGTCATGGAAAACCCTGCCACAGTCAGCCAGTTCAACCACATTGCCGAGGAATGGGACTCCGTATTCCGGGGCGGCGATTGAAGCCATCCCGCAATGGCCTCGGTCAGACACATGGATATGTTTGATAGGGGTCGCAAATGGTTCAAGCGCCTGCCAGATGCCGATGTCATCCAGTTGACGGCAGGAGCCAAGCGCAAGGGCAATGCTGCGGGCATCATAGCCTGGGTGGCTGTCCAACTCCGGCGCTACAGCTTCCACTACGGCGATGGCGAGTTCTCTGCCATCTAATTTGTGCCGGGATAACCTGTTCAATGCCAGTGCCAGTGTTGCACCGGCCATGGCCCCACCGGCGATGACCACATCGTAATGCTTCATGTCTGCCTCAGTCCTGAACCATTGCTGTTTTGTGTACCTGAGCTATTTCGTGTACCTGATTAGTGCAGGGTACGGCTCTCATCCGCTTTCAGTTTTTTACCCAGTTCTGCATGGAGAACCAGCGCACACATACGAACATGTTCGGCAACCTGTTCAAGCAGGTTGGCCTGCTCTTCCATATCGTCGTCTTCATCTACGCCAAGTTGCGCAATTTCACGGAGGTCTTCCAGTGCTTCCTTGCTTTCGGCACTGAGTTCACCCATTTTGATCCCTGCAAGGCCCAGGCCTGCCATAAATGTATTTACCCACTCGCTCAGTGCTTCGGCATGTTCAACAACACCGGCATTTTCCGGCAGCCACATGGCAAATCCCAGGCTGTCGTCATTCAGGGATTCAACCAGCGAGTCAAAACAGCTGATTGCCAGCTCACGCGGGGCTTCCGGCCAACCCATGCCATCATTGGTAAAGTCATACAGCATTGGCAGCCAGTCGGTACCTTCCGGTGACATGCCGCCACACAGCATACCGGAGAGCAATCCGTGCAGTTCCGCCGGCGACACAGCCAGGCTGTTCGCCATCAGGGTTGAGGCGGCTTTTTCGTAATCCAGACGGTTGGTCTCACTCACAGTCTTGCCCTTTTAGGTTTGTTCATTAACGGCGTAATCCTAACACGATACCCGGCAAATTTTGCCCTGCTGCTTGCGTCTCGCCGAAAAAGAAACCGACTAATCGCTCAATTTCTGACAAAGACGCTGGCAAAGGCGGCACCTGTGCCCCGCTAACACCCCGAACCACTTGAAACTTCTACCCTCATTTTCTATAGTTTTCCTCCGTTGCGACAGGGTGCTTCCCGCACTCTGACAGGAGCCAGAAGAGACAATGAGCACGCAAGCTGTTGAGATCACCATTTTTGGGCGCACTCTGCGCGTAAATTGTCCGCAAGGGCAAGAGGACGCGTTGTTGCGTGCGGCAGAAGATGTCGATAAACGCTTGCAGGAACTGGCCGGACGCACTAAAGTTTCAAACACAGAGCAGTTGGTCACTATCGCTGCCCTGAATCTCTGCTATGAGCTCCACAGTGAGCGCAATAAAAATGCTGATGACATGGCAGAAATGACGCAGCGAATTAATATGCTGCAAACAACGATTGAACAGGCCTTGCTTTCACAGAGCAAAAGCTGATAAAACGAATTCTCCCTGGGGTGTGCGTCAGGTGTCGATGTCCCTGAGCCGATGTTAACACCAAAGGGTTTGTACTTACTGGCTATTGAGCAAGCCCGGCACGTACCGGGAAGCCTACGGACGGTATTGCAGGCCCGCCTTGAACCGTAGGGTTCAAGGGCTAAGACTCCAACGGCACTCTGGGGGTATACCTTTCCTGAACAGTCTGTTTTTATTACAACAGACCCGGTTCCAAAGCTTTCCTGAAAGCAGCATTCCTTTTACGATGAGATCAGCCCCAACCAACTGACTCAATGTAAAGGATGCACTATGCCTTCGCAGGATCTTCGCCAGGCACTGAGAAAAGATATTCGGAGCCGTCGCCGCTCACTGTCCCAGGAACAGCAGATCCATGCAGCAAATATGCTGTGCCAGCGTTTTATTTCGTCGCCGGCATTTTCAGGGGCGCAGCATATCGCCCTTTACCTCCCCGTTGACGGGGAACTGGATACCCTTCCCCTGATTGAGGCATGCTGGCGGGCCGGAAAGAATGTCTACCTCCCGGTGATCCACCCTTTCAGCCCGGGGAACCTGTTATTCCTGCATTACCGCAATGACAGCCAGATGGTTGCCAACCGTTACGGTATTCCCGAACCCAAACTGGACATCCGGGATGTACTCCCCCCGCAGCAGCTTGATCTCATTGGAACCCCGCTGGTTGCTTTCGATAACAGGGGACAGCGGCTGGGAATGGGCGGCGGGTACTACGACAGGACACTGGCCCCCTGGTTTGCTACCGGTATGGGTGCCCGCCCTGTTGGTATTGCCCATGACTGCCAGCAAGTCGACCAACTCCCGTCAGAAATCTGGGATGTTCCGCTTCCGGAGATTATTACCCCTTCCCGCCACTGGCAGTGGAACTGATAACCGGATCACAGTTTTAGCCCCTGACGCCCTTAGCCGGGTTCGATATAATCCCCGCCAGCTAACCCGTGATTGAATAAACTGCTGTTTGTTCATCCCGACACTGACTTTGGGCTTTTCAGGAGAATGGCAATGACCCAAGACGAAATGAAAAAAGCCGCCGGCCAGGCAGCATTGGAATACGTGACCAAAGGCAGCATTGTAGGTGTCGGTACCGGTTCTACGGTTAACCACTTCATTGATGCCCTGGGCTCAATGAAAGACCAGATCCAGGGTGCAGTATCCAGCTCTGAGGCTTCAACTGAGCGCCTGAAAGATCTGGGTATCAATGTCTTTGACGCAAACGAAGTAGCCTCCCTCGATATCTATGTTGACGGCGCCGATGAAATTAATGCAGCCAAAGACATGATCAAAGGCGGCGGTGCAGCCCTGACCCGAGAAAAGATTGTTGCTGCAATTGCAGAGAAATTCATCTGTATCGTCGATAACACCAAGGAAGTGGATGTTTTAGGCACTTTCCCTCTGCCGGTTGAAGTTATTCCTATGGCTCGCTCCTATGTGGCAAGAGAGCTGGTAAAACTCGGTGGTGACCCGTGTTACCGACAGGGTGTGGTCACTGATAACGGCAACGTGATCCTTGATGTCTACAACATGGAAATTACAGAACCAAAGGCAATGGAAGACAAAATTAATGCTATTGCCGGCGTTGTGACTGTGGGCCTGTTTGCTAACCGCGGCGCCGATGTCGTACTGGTCGGCACCCCTGACGGTGTTAAAAAATGGTAAACGTTTGCGTCTAAGTTATTCAATTACTTAAAAGCGCCTCTCACCGGCGCTTTTTTTCTCTCCTGCACTTGTATTTTTCTTACCCATGTCGATTAATTTTTGTTAAGTTAGTCACTGTATGGACCGCGACAACTATCACACCTAAACACGGCCAGATTTGATTTTTTGTAGTTTTTAAGGATGAGAACCTGACATGGCAACTTTTTCTCTAGAAAAGAGCAAAATTAAGATCCTTCTGCTCGAAGGACTCCACCAGAGCGCTGTCGATACCTTGAATGCGGCGGGTTACACCAACATCGCCTACCACAAGGGCTCATTGGCAGGAAAAGAACTTGAAGAAGCCGTCAAAGACGTACACTTCATTGGTATCCGTTCCCGTACCCAACTGACCGAAGAAGTGTTTGCCAAGGCAAACAAACTGGTTGCCGTAGGCTGCTTCTGCATAGGCACCAACCAGGTCGATCTCAAAGCCGCTACCCGACGTGGTATTCCGGTATTTAACGCTCCGTTCTCCAATACCCGGAGTGTGGCTGAGCTGGTACTGGGTGAAATACTGCTGCTCATGCGCGGCATCCCCCAGAAAAATGCCATGGCGCATCGCGGTGAATGGATGAAATCTGCCGATAACTCCTACGAAGCCCGAGGGAAAAACCTGGGTATCATCGGTTATGGCCACATTGGTACCCAGTTGGGTATTCTGGCGGAAAACCTCGGTATGCGGGTTTACTACTACGACATCGAGAATAAGTTGTCCCTGGGTAACGCCACTCAGGTTGATACCATGAGCGAGCTTCTCAACAAATGTGACGTGATTTCGCTGCATGTGCCGGAAACAGACAGCACCAAAGACATGATGGGAGCAGAAGAATTTGCGCGCATGAAGCCGGGCTCTATCTTTATTAACGCTGCCCGCGGCACTGTGGTTGAAATCGATGCGCTGTGTTCTGCACTGGAAAGCGGCCATATCAGTGGCGCAGCTATTGATGTTTTCCCGGTGGAACCGAAAACCAACAAAGACCCGTTTGAATCACCTCTCACCAAGTTTGATAACGTGATCCTGACACCGCATGTGGGCGGTTCAACCCAGGAAGCCCAGGAGAACATCGGTATTGAGGTCGCCGGAAAAATGGCGAAGTACTCTGACAACGGTTCTACCCTCTCCAGCGTCAACTTCCCTGAGGTATCACTGCCGGAGCATTCAGGTACATCACGCCTGCTGCACATTCACCAAAACCGTCCGGGTATCCTCACCAAGATCAATACCATCTTTGCTGAGGCCGGAATCAACATCGCCGCACAGTACCTGCAAACTTCTGCAGATATCGGTTATGTGGTTATTGATGTTGAAACCGAACAATCTGAAAAGGCACTGGAAAAGCTGAAGGCTATCGACGGCACTATGCGTGCCCGCATCCTTCACTAAGCTTCTAGCAAGAATGAAAAGGGGCAGCCGAGGCTGCCCTTTTTGTTATTCAGAGAATATACCCTAGCCACATCAAGATGCACCTTGAGGTGGTTTGGGTATAAGTGAATTACTTAATCTTATAAACCACTTCTACCTGGTCTTGCAGGGTGATCTGGCCGTACTGGTAGCTCTTGTTTACCGCACTCTCGTCCATAGCCATACGCAGGGCAACAGGGCGTACTGGCATGCTATCCATATAACGGATCTCCCACACACCATCCAGTTTCTGGCCAAAGCCTTTCGCCAGCTCTGCAGCTTTTACCTGCGCATCTTTGATAGCGGCAATTCGGGCCTGCTTGGCAAGTTCTGCTTCCTTGCTTGATTTCAGCTGGATGTTATTGACGCGGTTCAGGCCTTTGTCCAGCGCAGAATCCAGAATGCTGTTCAGGTCAGCAAGCTTATTCACTGTTACGGTAACCTGACGGCTGGCACGATAACCGGTCAGCTCTGGCGCTTTACCGTTCTCATAACGGTATTGAGGCTGAAGGTTGAGGTTAGCGCTCTGAATATCCTCATCGGCCACACCTTCTTTCTTCAGTCGGGAGATGAAGGCACTGATGGCTTTATCTGATGCTTTTTTCGCTGCCTGTGCGGAATCTTTGGTTACCACAACTTCAACATTGAGGTTAGCCATGTCCGGCTGCACTGTTACCTGCCCAACCCCCATGGTTTCCAGGTGAGGAAAATCCGGTGTTGCAGCCATCGCTGCAGGAACGGTAACCATACCGGCGGTAAACAGGGCTGCAATCAGTGTTTTTTTCATCTTCATTCTCCGAAAAAGAGGAATTACAGACAGTAAGACTCCCACATCAAAGAAAAATTCCCAACACTGTTCAATTAAATTTCTGTCAGGATTTCCCCGTGAAATTGGCCAGGTGCCCTCGGGCATAATTAATACAGCTTTCAGATATTTTCGAAAGGATTCCGCTCTCTGTTGCCCAGTGATGCCAGTAGAGTTTGTAGTGGACCGTTTTACCTGGCATCACATCGACAAGTTCACCACTGGCGAGCTCCCGTTCAATCATAATGACCGGAACAAGGCTGTTTGCCACCCCATGTTTTACCAGTTCCAGGATGGCCTCTGTTGTCCGGACAATATGTTTGGGTACTGCCGTAATGGGTAAGTCAAAATGATCCATCAAAAACTCACCCTGCATATCATCAAACTGGTCGAACACCGTCGTCGGTGCATGCTGGACTTCATCGCGTGTTGCACCTTGCGGGAAGTACTTTTGGGCGAATTCAGGCGTCGCTACACAACAGTAAATAAGTTCGCCAAGATAGTGGCTGACACACCCCTGCAAGGACGTTTCCGCTGTACTGATTACAGCTATAGCCTCACCATTTCTTAACCGGTTAAGCGTCCGGCTTTCATTATCCACCAGAAAATTAAACTCAACCGGGTAAGTCTTCATCACCGGTGCAAGTGCCGGGATTAACCAGGTCGCCAGGCTGTCAGCATTGGTTCCAATGGTTGCCGACAGACGCCGGCTTTCTACTGAAGGGGTCACCTCTGGCAGCATTTCCTGCTCCAACAAACAGACCCGGCGGTAAAGCCCAAGCAGCTTTTGGCCTGCTTCAGTTGGGCGCGGTGGCGTTTCCCTGACCAACAAAGGCTGAGACGCCCATTTTTCCAACTGCTTGATTCTCTGTGATACCGCTGACTGGGTAACAAACAAGGCCTCAGCGGCTTTATCAAAGCCGCCATTGGCAATGACGCTGTCCAGCGCTTCCAGCCAGCGGTAATCCAACCCTCTCATTTCCCTGCCTCATTAGTCTTCCTTATGTTGTATAAAAATTATTAGATTTACTGAAAATCGTCCACTCTTTACTCTAACTTCCACAGTTAACGGCATACTCAACGGAATCGGGCAATGAGCAACATATGGATTATTCTGCAAGGATTTGGTCTGGGCCTAAGCATGATAGTGCCTATCGGTGCCCAAAACGCCTACGTCTTGAACCAGGGGATCAAACGACAGCATCACCTGACAACCGCGACCATCTGCAGCCTCTGCGACATCGTATTTATCACGCTGGGAATTTTCGGGGGCGGTGCACTGCTTTCCAGCAATGCGACATTGCTTAATACCGTGACTTTAGGCGGTATCCTGTTCTTAAGTTTCTACGGTGCCATGTCGGTTAAAGCAGTACTGCAGAACAGGTATGAAAAAGCCGAAATTGATAAAAGCACCAGTCGAGGAAGGCGCGCAGTTATTCTCGGGGCGCTTGCCGTTACCCTGCTCAACCCACATGTCTACCTCGATACCATTGTGGTGTTAGGGTCGATCGGCGGACAGTTTTCCGAAGATGGCCGCATTGCATTTGCCACGGGCACGTTGCTGGCATCACTGAGCTGGTTTTACGGTGTGTCCCTTGCGGCAGCGAAAATGGCGCCAGTACTGAGCAAACCCAGGGTTCAGAGAACGATTGATGCAGTTATAGCCGGGTTTATGTTTTTTATTGCCTGGAAACTGGCTAGCGGGCTTTTGGGGAGGCTGGGCTAATGTACCCATCTGTTGAAGCTATCTTGGAGGCAAATATCACGCTTTTCAGGGAAGCAGGCGTCCCTTACCTTATTTGGGAGCATGAACCCATCCTTGATTTTGACACTGATGAAAAGGTAGCGGCACGCCTTGGCTGGACAGGGGCATTAACCAAAAGTCTTTTCCTCAAACTCAAAGGCAGCGGGTACGCTTTACTGTTTACCCACAAAGATCAGAGGCTGGATACCAAGTCCATCAAAGCCCTGACAGGGAAACGTCCCTCCATCGCCGGGGATGAGGAAATGACGGCAGTGACCGGGTGTCTTCCAAAAGCTGTAAGCCCCTTTACTCTCCCCCCGGACATCCCGCTGATTATCGATCCGGACGTCTACAAATTCAAAGAACTGATGTTCACACCCGGCCCGCCGGTTAACACCATGGGATTTGCTTCCCGACATCTTGACAATATCCTGGCAGCCATCCCAAACCCTGTGTTGGTTCTTGGCAACAGCCAATAAAAAAGGCTTCCAACCGGAAGCCTTTTTTACATTCAGTAAGATTAGTCGACCTTGTTCAGGTGAACATCCATCTGAGGGAATGGGATCTCGATACCTTCTTTATCGAGTTCTTCCTTGATGGCTTGCATCAGGTCGAAGTATACCGCCCAGTAATCAGCAGTACGTACCCAAGGGCGTACCACAAAGTTAACTGAAGAATCAGCCAGGGCAACAACACCCACTGTAGTTTCTGGATCTTTCAGAACACGCTCATCAGCGGCACATACACGCTCCAGAACAGCTTTGGTCTTTTGCAAATCAGCGTTGTAAGACACACCGATTACGAAATCGATGCGGCGGGTATCATGGCGGGAGTAGTTGGTGATTGGGCCACCGATAACAGAACCGTTTGGCACAACAACCATTTTGTTGTCCGGTGTCTTCAGTACGGTAGAGAAGATCTGGATAGATTCAACAGAACCGGCAACACCACCCACTTCCACATAGTCACCTGACTTGAATGGGCGGAAACCTACAATCAGTACGCCAGCTGCGAAGTTAGACAGTGAACCCTGCAACGCCAGGCCAACAGCCAGGCCGGCAGCACCGATAACAGCCACTACAGATGCAGTCTGAACACCAATACGGCTCAGTGCTGCAATAATAACGATGACAAACAGCAGGTAACGAACCAACGCATGGATAAACTCTACAACAGCGTTATCCATCTGTTTCTTGCGCAGTACCTTGGCAACTGAACCGGCAATTGCCTTCACCACGAAGTTACCAATGATGAGGATAAGGATAGCGGAAATAACATTCACGCCATACTGGATGATAAGATCCTGGTTGCTAGCCAGCCAATGCTGTGCTTTTTCAGCTGTTCCGGCCAGCTCTACTACTGGGTTTTCTTGACTCATTCTTATTTTCTCATTTGAGTGATTAACGCCCGAACCTCCCAAAAAAGCGGGGCTCGGCCACCTTACATCAGGCACTCAGGCCTTACAAAACCGTTAAAATGTAACGAAGTTTAAATTGTAATGCGAAAATAGCCTGTCTCAAATAAGAAAAAGCCCGCTTATATAAGCGGGCCTTCTTATAACCGTCGTTTCTGTAAAAAATTACAGTACGTCGATAGCGTTCAGGTCAGAGAATGCTTTCTCCAGACGAGCAACCATAGAAGCCTGACCAGCACGCAGCCATACGCGTGGATCGTAGTACTTCTTGTTAGGAGCTGCTTCACCGGTAGGGTTACCGATTTGACCTTGCAGGTAATCGTGGTTAGCTGCTTCGTACTGACGAACGCCATCCCAGTTTGCCCACTGAGTATCAGTATCGATGTTCATCTTGATAACACCGTAGCTGATTGATTCCTGGATATCAGCTTCTGAAGAACCTGAACCGCCGTGGAATACGAAGTTCAGAGACTTAGCTGGCAGGTTGAACTTCTCAGAAACGTATGCCTGAGAGTCACGCAGGATGGTAGGAGTCAGAACAACGTTACCAGCCTGGTATACACCGTGTACGTTACCGAAAGAGGCAGCGATGGTGAAACGGTGGCTGATTGCGCTCAGCTTCTCGTAAGCGTATGCAACGTCTTCTGGAGAAGTGTACAGCTCAGAAGAATCCATGTCTGAGTTATCAACGCCGTCTTCTTCACCACCAGTACAACCCAGTTCGATCTCCAGGGTCATGTTCATCTTAGCCATGCGCTCAAGGTACTTGCCGCTGATTTCGATGTTTTCTTCCAGAGTTTCTTCTGACAGGTCGATCATGTGAGAAGAGAACAGTGGCTTACCAGTCTGAGCGAAGAACTCTTCACCAGCAGACAGCAGACCGTCGATCCATGGCAGCAGTTTCTTAGCTGCGTGGTCAGTGTGCAGAATTACTGGCACACCGTAAGTTTCAGCGATCGCGTGAACGTATTTCGCACCAGCAACTGCACCCAGGATTTGTGCATCCTGACCTTCCAGCTTCAGACCTTTACCAGCGAAGAAAGCAGCACCGCCGTTAGAGAACTGAACGATAACTGGTGCTTTAACTTTTGCAGCTGATTCCAGTACAGCGTTGATAGAGTCAGTGTTAACTACGTTAACCGCTGGCAGGGCAAAGTTATGCTCTTTAGCAATTTCGAATACTTTTTGTACGTCATCACCAGAGATAACACCTGGCTTTACGAAATCAAAGATTTTAGACATGTCTATGGTCCTGTTTACTTTGTTGTCTTCGCGAGATTAATAAAAATCTTAGGGCAAACGTTTGCTTTCAATGCAGGGCATTCTATACAAACGTTAAGCAAAACGGGAGCCTGAACTCCCGTTTATTTTGTCAATTACGCTTTGGCGCGCTCTTCCAGCATAGCGACTGCTGGCAGTACTTTACCTTCAACGAACTCAAGGAAAGCGCCGCCGCCGGTAGAGATGTAAGACACCTGCTCTTTGATGCCATACTTGTCGATAGCAGCCAGAGTGTCACCACCACCAGCGATAGAGAAACCTTCAGACTCAGCAATTGCCTTAGAAACGATTTCTGTACCGTTGCCGAACTGATCGATTTCGAATACACCTACTGGGCCGTTCCACAGGATGGTCTTGGCACCCTTGATGATTTGAGCCAGTTCTTCCGCTGAATCAGGGCCGATATCCAGCACCATGTCGTCTTCAGCGATGTCAGCAGCAGACTTGATAGTCGCTTCTGCAGACTCAGAGAATTCTTTTGCACAAACTACGTCAGTTGCTACTGGCACGTCAGTTTGTTCCATCAGCGCTTTCGCTGTATCGATCAGGTCTGCTTCGTACAGAGACTTACCAACGTTTTTGCCGGTAGCTGCGATGAAGGTGTTAGCGATACCGCCACCAACTACCACTTTGTCAGCGATCTTGGCCAGAGACTCAAGAACAGTCAGCTTGGTAGAAACTTTAGAACCACCAACGATAGCAACCATTGGGCGAGCTGGGTTGGTCAGGGCTTTGCCCAGAGCGTCCAGTTCTGCAGCCAGCAGAGGGCCAGCACATGCTACAGGAGCGTGCATACCAACACCGTGAGTTGAAGCCTGTGCACGGTGAGCAGTACCGAATGCGTCCATTACGAATACGTCACACAGAGCAGCGTATTGCTTAGACAGATCTTCTTCGTTCTTCTTCTCGCCTTTGTTGAAACGAACGTTTTCCAGAACAACCAGTTCACCAGCATTCAGTTCCAGACCGTTCAGGTAGTCTTTTTCCAGGCGAACTTCGCAATCCAGCGCATCGTTCAGGTAGTTAACTACAGGAGCCAGAGAGAACTGCTCGTCGTACTCACCTTCAGTAGGACGACCCAGGTGAGAAGTCACCATTACTTTTGCGCCAGCTTCAAGGCAGTGCTTGATAGTTGGCAGAGAAGCCAGGATACGAGCGTCAGAAGTTACTTTACCTTCTTTAACTGGCACGTTCAGGTCAGCACGGATCAGAACACGCTTACCAGCCAGTTCCAGATCAGTCATTTTGATTACAGACATGGTCGTCCTCTCTATCTTTTACGAATCAATAATTTGTAAATGTTAGGCTGCTCACTGCGGTGAACAGCCTTGAATTCCTGCCATTGCTAACGCCGTATCCAGCATGCGGTTGGCAAATCCCCATTCGTTGTCGCACCAAACCAGCATCTTCACGAGATGCCCGTTACTTACGCGGGTCTGAGACCCATCGACGATGGCGCTGTGGGGGTCATGGTTAAAGTCGACGGAAACCAGTGGGGCTTCGGTGTAATCTACAATGCCATTCAATGTACACCCAGAGGCCTCGGAGAGTGATTGATTTACGTCATTAACTTTCACTTTAGTGTTAACAGTCACGCTCAAATCCATTGCTGTGACGTTAATTGTTGGAACTCTAACCGATATCGCTTCAAATTTGTTAGAAAATTTCGGAAATATTCTACCAATACCTTTATGCAATTTGGTATCAACGGGAATGATAGACTGGCTGGCAGCTCGGGTGCGTCGCAAATCTGAATGATAAGCGTCAATAACCTGCTGATCATGCATGGAAGCGTGGATAGTAGTGATGGTACCTGAATCGATACCGAACTTTTCATCCAAGACCTTGATAACCGGCACGATACAGTTTGTGGTACAGGATCCGTTCGACACGATTTTGTGTTCTGGTTTGAGTGTGTCGTGATTTACACCATAGATAATGGTGTTATCGAGATCGTTACCACCGGGATGAGAGAACAGCACCTTACCGGCACCGGCTGCGATGTGGGCTTCACCGTCTCCTCGCTCGCCAAACACCCCGGTGCAGTCTAATACGATGTCTACGCCGAGATCCCGCCAGGGAAGGAGGTGGATATCACTGAGGTGGAGGATACGTATTTTGTCATCCCCTACGTGCAGAATTTCCTGAGTGCAACTGACAAGCTTAAAAAAGCGGCCATGACTGGTGTCATACTGCAACAGGTGAGCCATCGCTTCGGGTTCAGCAAGTTCATTCACTGCAACCACTTCTATCTGGTCACGTTTTCCGCTTTCATAAAGAGCACGTAATACGCTGCGGCCGATACGGCCAAATCCGTTTATCGCAACTTTGAGTGTCATTTCCGTCTATTCCTTTAAAGCGCAGCTAAGTGTATCTCAAGCCCGAATGAGAAGCACGTAAATTGTGACTGGTCTCACCTTTTGTTAACGTAGGTGAGACCTTTTAAAACACTTACTTAAAGCGGGGTTACTACCGGCAGGAATAGTAAGATGACAGCAGGTCAGAGGCCATGCCCGGGGCTGGAACAGAGTACTAGGGTCACGCTTCCCCAGCAGTAATAACAGGTAAATATAAGGCGGCAATATCAGTCATTCAGGATTTCAGTAACCACATCCGTCTTGACCGAGTTGGCTATAAAACATGCGTCATGGGCTCTTTGGTGCAACGCTTCCAGCATATCGAAATCCGGTTGCTTTTCACCGGAGAAAATCACACGGGGACGAAGTATCACTTTAGTCATTGCGATCTTTCCTTCCTCATTGGCTTCCATAAAGCCAACAGCACTGTCGACATAGCTTTCGACGACAAAGCCCCGCTTAGCTGCGAATGAAAGGAAAAACAACATATGGCAACTCGACAGAGAAGCTACGAACGCCTCTTCCGGATCAACGTTGGCTTCAACGGAATACGGCAGCGGTACAACTTGGGGAGAAGAAGATGCGGGAAGCTCTACACCTCCATCAAATGCCCATATATGCCCACGGCTGTACTTGTTGTCGGTGAAGTCTTCACCCGGCTGTCGTTGCCAGGTAACAGTAGCGGTGTAATTCCCCATTCCAAACTCTCCATGTCACGGTTCTCTGTTTTCTTATCTCTTTTCTTTTAACTATTACACAAGAAGTTGGATATACCCAAACCACCTCAAGGTGCGTCATTCAGAGTGATTTCAGTGCGTTCAATTCAAGGAAAATACCTGAAGGAATGGCTGTTCCCTTTCAAAGGTATTTGACACAGAAGTGGACGCACTGAAACCCTCCCGAAGGGCGAGTTTGATTGGCTCTCATTCTGCGTTGCTGTTTTTGATTTAGAGCCACTAGATCGTCAAAACAGCGCCTTGACTGAAAGCCAATCAACTCTCGCTGAAAACTGCATCTTGAGGTGGCTTGGGTATAGAGGTTTTCAACAAGCAAAAAAATGCCGGTCACTGGGACCGGCATCATCTTCATTTATTGATCCGCTTAGGCTTACGCCAGCACTTCTTTGGCCTTGGCAACCACGTTTTCAACGGTGAAGCCAAACTCCTTGAACAGCAGGTCAGCCGGGGCAGACTCACCGAAGCTGGTCATGCCAACGATACGGCCGCCGAAACCAACATACTTGTACCAGTAGTCAGCAATGCCGGCTTCCACTGCCACGCGGGCAGTGACGTCTGATGGCAGTACCGCTTCACGGTAAGCCGCATCCTGGGCATCAAACACGTCAGTACATGGCAGGGACACCACTCGTACCTTGCGGCCTTCTGCGCTCAGTTGGTCTGCTGCCTGTACCGCCAGCTCCACTTCTGAGCCGGTGGCGATGAAAATCAGCTCTGGCTTGCCGTCGCTGTCTTTCAGGATGTAACCGCCTTTAGCTACATCCGCCAGTTGCGCGTCAGTACGTGGCTGCTGGGCCAGGTTCTGACGGGAGAAAATCAGTGACGTCGGGCCGTCTTTACGCTCGATGGCGTGCTTCCAGGCAACTGCAGATTCCACCTGGTCACATGGGCGCCAGGTGCTCATGTTCGGGGTCAGGCGCAGGGAGGCAATCTGCTCAACCGGCTGGTGGGTCGGGCCGTCTTCACCCAGGCCGATAGAATCGTGGGTGTATACCTGGATGTTCTGCACCTTCATCAGGGCAGCCATACGCATGGCATTACGGGCATATTCCATAAACATCAGGAAGGTGGCACCGTAAGGGACGAAACCGCCGTGCAGGGCAATACCGTTGATGATGGCAGTCATACCAAATTCACGGACACCGTAGTGGATATAGTTGCCAGACGCATCATCGTGGGTCAGTGACTTGGAGCCGGACCACATGGTGAGGTTGGACGGTGCCAGGTCAGCTGAGCCACCCATGAATTCAGGCAGCATCTTGCCGAACGCTTCCAGGGCATTCTGGGATGCCTTGCGTGAGGCGATAGAAGCCGGGTTGGCTTGCAGCTCAGCAATGTACTTGTCCGCTTCTTCTGCGAAGTTGGCTGGCAGTTCGCCCGCCATACGACGCTTGAACTCAGCAGCCAGCTCTGGGTGGGCGTTGGCGTAAGCGGCAAACTTCTCATCCCAGGCTCTTTCTTTGGCCGCACCGGCTTCTTTGGCATCCCACTCTGCGTAGATATCCGCAGGGATGTCAAACGGGCCATGGTTCCAGCCGAGGAACTCACGGGCTGCGGCGATTTCTGCATCACCCAGTGGAGCACCGTGGCAGTCGTGGCTGCCGGACTTGTTTGGTGAGCCGAAACCGATGATGGTCTTGGTACAAATCAGGGTTGGCTTGCCGGTTTCTGCCTTGGCAGCCTGGACAGCCGCTTCAATGGCTTCTGCATCATGGCCGTCTACATCACGGATAACATGCCAGCCGTACGCTTCAAAACGGGCCGGAGTGTTGTCAGTGAACCAGCCTTCTACGTGGCCGTCGATAGAGATGCCGTTGTCGTCCCAGAACGCCACCAGCTTGCCAAGGCCCAGGGTACCGGCCAGGGAGCAAGCCTCATGGGAGATACCTTCCATCAGGCAGCCGTCACCCATAAACACATAAGTGTGGTGGTCAACGATGTCATGGCCATCACGGTTGAACTGGGCAGCCAGGGCTTTTTCAGCCAGTGCCATACCCACCGCATTGGTGATGCCCTGACCCAGTGGGCCAGTGGTGGTTTCAATGCCCGGTGCATAACCGTACTCCGGGTGGCCCGGGGTTTTGGAGTGCAGCTGGCGGAAGTTTTTCAGGTCATCAATAGACAGGTCATAGCCGGTCAGGTGGAGCAGAGAGTAAATCAGCATTGAGCCGTGGCCGTTTGACAGTACGAAACGGTCGCGGTTGGCCCACTGCGGGTTTTGTGGGTTGTGGTTCATGTGGCCGCGCCACACAACTTCGGCGATATCGGCCATGCCCATAGGGGCACCCGGGTGACCAGAGTTTGCTTTTTGTACGCCGTCCATGCTCAGGGCACGGATCGCATTGGCCAGAACCTTACGGGAAGACATGTCTGCTCCTGATAAATGCTTACACTTAAGATTGAATTACTTATGCAACTGGCAACTTTTCCTGACACTGCCGGCCGCATCTTTTGGCGGGCGAGTATTTTCGCAGGACTCTATGTGGGGTGCAAACGATTTACTGAAGGGAACGTCGCCAAACTGCAATAAAAAATTCAAAACGTGAAGCGATGAACAATCGATTTAGTGAATGACCACATAAAAAGCACTATTGATTTTGATCACATCGCAGATAGAATAGACGTCCAGATGTGAAAACATCTAAACGAAGTTTTTACGATCGACTAATTCACAAGTGGGAATCTTAATGGCTAAGCACCTGTTTACTTCTGAGTCAGTTTCAGAAGGCCATCCTGACAAAATCGCAGACCAAATTTCAGACGCAGTACTTGACGCGATCCTTGAGCAAGACCCTAAGGCACGTGTAGCGTGTGAAACCTATGTCAAAACTGGCATGGTAATGGTTGGCGGTGAGATCACCACTTCTGCATGGGTTGATATCGAAGAGCTGACCCGCAAGACCGTGCGCGAAATCGGCTACACCGGTTCTGAAATGGGCTTCGATGCCGACTCATGTGCTGTACTGAGCGCCATTGGCAAGCAGTCTCCGGACATCAACCAGGGCGTTGACAAGATTGACCCTAAAGAACAAGGCGCCGGTGACCAGGGCATCATGTTCGGTTATGCAACCAACGAAACTGACGTACTGATGCCAGCACCTGTGACTTATGCTCACCGTCTGGTACAGCGCCAGGCTGAAGTGCGCAAGAACGGCACCCTTCCTTGGCTGCGCCCGGACGCAAAGAGCCAGGTTACATTCCAGTACGATAACAACAAAATCGTTGGTATCGACGCCGTAGTCCTGTCTACCCAGCACAGCGACAGCATCTCGACTGAAAGCCTGCGCGAAGCGGTAATGGAAGAGATCATCAAGCCGGTTCTGCCTTCAGAATGGCTGAGCAAAGAGACCAAGTACTTCATCAACCCAACCGGTCGTTTTGTTATCGGTGGTCCTATGGGTGACTGTGGTCTGACTGGCCGTAAAATCATCGTAGATACCTACGGCGGTGCGGCACGTCACGGTGGCGGTGCATTCTCTGGTAAAGATCCATCAAAGGTTGACCGTTCTGCAGCCTATGCAGCACGTTATGTTGCCAAAAACATCGTAGCAGCCGGCATGGCTGACCGCTGTGAAATCCAGCTGTCTTACGCTATTGGTGTTGCTGAGCCAACATCTATCATGGTGGAAACCTTCGGCACCGAAAAAGTGTCCCAGGAAATCATCGTTGAAGCGGTTCGCCAGCACTTCGACCTGCGCCCATACGGCCTGCAGGAAATGCTGAACCTTCTGCAACCTATTTACCAAAAGACCGCAGCCTACGGCCACTTCGGTCGCGAAGAGTTCCCATGGGAAGCGACTGACAAAGCGGCTGCCCTGCGCGATTTCGCCGGCATCAAGTAATTCCGGTTACCCGGTTTAGCGGGTACACTTCAAAAGGAGGCCACAGTGGTCTCCTTTTTTGTTATCTGAAAATGAGATCTATGGACGAACTGGAATTCAGGGTCACCCAGGCTGTCACCCGCTGTATAGATACCGCAAGAAAGGCATTTAACAAGGAATTCCCGATTCCTGAAATCCTGTTTAACCAGCGAGGAAAAGCAGCAGGATGCGCCCGGCTTCAAACCTGGCAGCTAAGGTTCAACCCAGTTCTCCTGCGTGAAAACACCCAGGCTTTTCTTGACGAAGTTGTCCCCCATGAAGTCGCCCACCTCATCACATATGCCTGTTACGGCCGGGTAAAACCACATGGTAGGGAATGGCAGGGGATCATGTATTCCGTTTTCGGTCTTGAGCCAAAAACAACGCACAGCTTCGATGTCGCATCAGTAAAAGGCAAAACTTTCCTTTACCGCTGTCAATGCAGTGAGCATGAATTGACCGTCCGCCGCCATAACCGTATCCAGCGTGATCAGGCAACATACCTGTGCAGGAAGTGCCACTCCCCACTCCGCAGGGAAACCTTGTCCCCTTCGTCGCCAAGGTAACTTCTGACAAATTACTCACCTGTTTCTGAGACATGACTCGAAGAAGTTGAGATACTGATAAATATCTCATTTTCTTTTTTGGAGTCACAGCCATGAAAGCGCTGCTTGCGCTGGTGACGGCGCTGACACTCTCTGCGTCAGCTTTTGCCGCCCCACCTCAATCCTTTACCAAAGCCAAACGCATTGCCGTGAAAATTTACCAGGATCACCCTGTCAGCTTTTACTGCGGCTGCAAGATAGACTGGAATGGCCGCAAGGGTGTACCGGAGTTGGATGATTGTGGCTACAAGATACGTAAGCAAAAGCGCCGTGCAGAGCGCATCGAATGGGAACACGTGGTACCGGCATGGCAATTTGGCCACCAGCTCCAGTGCTGGCAAAAAGGCGGCCGTAAAAACTGCAGCCGTCACGATGTCCAATTCAAACTGATGGAAGCTGACCTGCACAACCTGACCCCGGCTATAGGTGAGGTAAACGGTGACCGCTCCAACTTCCGTTTCAGCCAGTGGAATGGTGACAAAGGCGCTTTCTACGGCCAGTGCGAAATGAAAGTTGACTTCAAAGGCCGGGTTGCTGAGCCGCCCAAGCGTGCCCGGGGGGCTGTCGCCCGCACGTATAAGTACATGCACAAAGAGTATGACTTCCAGCTGTCAAGCGCCCAAAAGAAACTGATGGATGCCTGGGACAAAACTTACCCGGTTGACGCCTGGGAGTGTGAGCGGGACCGCCGGATCGCCAAAGTCCAGGGCAACCACAACCCGTTTGTCCTGAAAGCCTGTAAGGCTAAAGGGTTATAACCTCAGCCTGGTCACCTCCCCGGTGGAGGTGATCCCCCCTACCCCTCGTGCTATGATGCCCTCAATTCCAACCATCAGTTCAAGATCATGCGTATTCCACGTATTTACCATCCAGAGAATATTTCCGCCCCTTCATCGGTCTCCCTGAGTGAAGAAGCCGCCAACCATGTCGGACGGGTCCTGCGTATGCAGGCAGGTGAACAGGTGCTGCTTTTTGATAACAGCGGTGCGGAATTCCCGGCTGAAATCACCGAAGCCGGTAAAAAGCGTGTGACCGTACAGATAACTGAGCGGGTTGAAAACAGCGTAGAGTCCCCGTTGGACTTCCACCTCGGCCAGGTTATTTCGCGCGGTGACAAGATGGAGTTCACCATCCAGAAATCCGTCGAGCTTGGTGTAAACACCATTACTCCGCTGATTTCAGAACGTTGTGGCGTCAAGCTCAATGCTGAGCGTTTTGACAAGAAGCTCCAGCAATGGCAGAAAATTGCCATCTCAGCCTGTGAGCAGTGTGGCCGTAACAAGGTACCGGAAATCCGTCCGGTGATGAGACTGGAAGACTGGTGCCAAGAGGAAGATGGCAGCCTGAAACTGAATCTGCACCCTCGCGCCAAATATTCCATCAATACCCTGCCTGAGCCGGTAACCAAAGTGCGCCTGCTTATCGGCCCGGAAGGTGGCCTGTCAGCCGACGAAATTGAGATGACAGGCAAATACAACTTTGAAGAAATCCTGTTGGGTCCCCGTGTACTGCGTACCGAAACATGTGCCCTGACAGCAATTACTGCCCTCCAGGTTCGCTTCGGCGACCTGGGCTGACAGCTTTGATACGGAGAGAACAGATGATCAAACTCGGCGTTGTCATGGACCCTATTTCGTCCATCAACATCAAGAAGGACTCTACCTTTGCCATGATGCTGGAAGCCCAGCGCCGCGGCTGGGAAATCCACTACATGGAAATGGCAGACCTGTCGCTGGAGCAGGGCAAAGCCTTTGCCCGTACCCGTACCGTGACACTGAAGGAAGACCCGGCTGACTGGTACAACATCGACAGCGAGCAGGAAATCCCACTGGCAGATCTCGACGCTGTCCTGATGCGCAAGGATCCCCCTTTCGATACCGAGTACATCTACGCGACTTACATCCTTGAGCGCGCAGAAGTTCAAGGCTGCCTTATCGTCAACAAGCCGCAAAGCCTGCGTGACTGCAACGAAAAGCTCTTCACAGCTTGGTTCCCGGACCTGACACCTACCACTCTGGTTACGCGCCGCGCTGACCAGATCCGTGCGTTCCGAGAAAAACACGGTGATGTGATCCTCAAGCCTCTCGACGGCATGGGCGGCTCTTCAATCTTCCGCGTGAAATCAGATGATCCTAACGTATCAGTCATCATCGAAACCCTGACTGATCAGGGCACCCGCTACTGTATGGCGCAGACCTTCGTACCGGACATCACCAACGGCGACAAGCGTATCCTGGTGGTTGACGGTGAACCTATGCCTTACTGCCTGGCCCGTATTCCCGCCAAAGGCGAAACCCGTGGCAACCTTGCCGCTGGCGGCCGCGGTGAAGCTCGCCCTCTGAGCGACACTGACTGGGAAATTGCCAAAGCGGTTGCGCCGACGCTGAAAGAAAAAGGGCTGATTTTTGTCGGTCTGGACGTTATCGGTAACAAACTGACCGAGATTAATGTCACCAGCCCGACTTGTATTCGTGAAATCGAAGCCGCATTTACTATCTCGATAACCGGAAAACTGATGGACGCTATTGAGCGTCGCCTCAAAAGTGAATAACGTCAGGCTTTGAGACGGTCTGTGTTCAAAGGCAAATAATCTGGGAGAAGTATGGCGTAATTCGCCATACTTCATGTATCTACCGATGGAGAGTCGACATCATGATGAACTTAAAAAATCACTTTCTTGTCGCGATGCCCGGCATGACAGATCCGCGCTTTGAACAAGGTGTGGTGTATGTCTGTGAGCATAACGACGAGGGAGCGATGGGCTTGATGATCAACAACCCCATCAGTATCTCGGTCGGCAATATGCTTGACCAGATTGACGTAGAGCGAGACCTGCCCGTTGCCTTCCCGAATAAGCTCGAACAGCCGGTTCTTAACGGTGGCCCGGTATCAGAAGACCGGGGGTTTGTGCTCCATCGCCCTCACCGGGACTACGGTTCGAGCATGGAACTGACCGATGACATTACAGTCACCACCTCCAAGGATATCCTGAACATCCTCGGCACCGACGAAGGCCCGGAGAAGTTCCTGGTGACCCTGGGGTATTCCGGCTGGGATGCCGGCCAGCTTGAGCAGGAGCTGGCTGAAAACAGCTGGCTGACCATTGAGGCCGACCCGGACCTGATTTTCAACACCCCCATTAACGAGCGGTGGAGCAAGGCTCTGGCCCAACTGGGCATCAACCCGCTCCACCTGTCCGACGAAATAGGACATGCATGAGTTCCAGAACAGTTCTCGCCTTTGATTACGGCACCAAAAGCATTGGTGTGGCTATTGGCCAGGAAATCACAGGCACAGCCCGTCCACTGGCAGCCCTCAAGGCACAGGACGGCATCCCTAACTGGGATCAAATTGAAAAACTGCTGAAAGAGTGGCAACCGGATCTGATGGTAGTTGGCCTGCCAATGGATCTTCACGGCAAAGATCTCGAGACCATCACCCCCCGAGCCAAAAAATTTGCCAACCGCCTTTTTGGCCGCTTCGGTAAAAAAGTCGAGCTCCATGACGAGCGGCTGACTACCACAGAAGCGCGGGCCATGCTGTTTGAGCGCGGTGGCTACAAAGCCCTGGGCAAAGGTGAGATTGATTCACTGTCTGCCGTTATCATTCTCGAAAGCTGGTTTGAAGCCCAGTACGGTTAAGCATTTCAAGGCATCCTCCCTCGGGTGCCTTTCTTTTATCTATGGAAATGACCGTTTTACCTACGGAGTAAGCCATGAACAATTTCACGTTTGAAAATACCACCCGCATCCATTTCGGAGCAGGTCAGATTGAAAAACTGGCAGAAGAAATCCCGGAAGGCAGCAAGACACTGGTCCTTTATGGTGGCGGCTCTATCAAATCCAACGGTGTCTATGATCAGGTAACCAAGGCTCTGGAAGGAAAAGAATGGGGGGAGTTTTCAGGCATTGAGCCAAACCCCCAGTACGACACCCTGATGAAAGCGGTAGAGAAAATCCGCGAAGAGGAGTTCGACTACCTGCTGGCTGTCGGTGGCGGTTCGGTTGTGGACGGAACCAAGTTCATTGCAGCAGCCGTACGTTTTGATGAAGGCGACCCGTGGCAGATCCTCTCCAACCACAAGCAGGTAGAAGACGCCATGCCAATTGGCTGCGTGCTGACGCTGCCAGCAACCGGCTCTGAAACCAATATCGCAGCCGTGGTCAGCCGCGGTGCCGACAAACTGCCGTTCATCTCGCCGCTTGTCCGCCCTAGGTTCGCCATTTTGGACCCGGCAACCACGCTCAGCCTCTCTCCCCGCCAGGTGTCTAACGGTGTGGTAGATGCCTTTGTCCACACCATCGAGCAGTACCTGACCTACCCGGTCAACGCCAAAATCCAGGACCGGTTTGCTGAAGGCATCCTGCTGACGCTGATAGAAGAAGGACCCAAAGCGCTGACCACCCCGAAAGACCTGGAAGTTCGCACCAATATTATGTGGGCGGCAACCCAGGCGCTTAACGGCCTGATCGGTGCCGGCGTCCCGCAAGACTGGGCAACCCATATGATTGGCCATGAGCTTACTGCCGAGTACGGCATCGACCATGCCCGCACACTTAGCATTCTTTTGCCTGCTGTGATGCAAAAGCAGCGGGAGAAGAAAAAAGGCAAATTGCTCCAATACGCCGAGCGTGTCTGGGGCATTACCGACGGCAATGAGAATGAACGCATCGACGGCGCTATCTCTGCAACCGTAGCCTTTTTCCGCCAGATGGAAGTGCCGGTGTGTCTTTCCGATGTGGAAGTCTCCGACGATGCGGTAGAAAAAGTCACCACACGCCTGGAAAACCACGGCATGACCCAGCTTGGCGAACATGGGGATATTGATATCAACGCGGCCCGCAGTATCCTGCAACTCGCGCTTTAATGCATAAACCTCAAAAACGGGGAGAGCCGATGAGCTCTCCCCGTTTCTTTTTCAAACCCCCAAGTTTAATACGCCCCCCCCGGCCAGATTCACTATGGTTAACCTTCCTGCTCAGATCCAAGGAAGTTCAACATGCAAAAAGTAAATGGTATTGGCGGCGTCTTCTTCCGGGCAAAAGACCCGGCTACCCTTTCAGCCTGGTATCAAACCCATTTGGGTATTAATCCCATTCCGACCGATTACGATACCGCGCCCTGGCAACAGGAATCCGGTGCAACCGTATTCGCGCCTTTCCCGGAAGAGACTGATTATTTCGGCGATCCCGAACAGGCATGGATGATCAATTTCCGTGTCTCGGATCTTGATGCCATGGTTGCACAATTGGAAGCAGCCGGTATCGAGGTGGAGATAAACCCGCAAACCTTCCCGAATGGCAGGTTTGCAAGGTTGCATGATCCGGAAGGTAATCCGGTTGAACTTTGGGAGCCCGTTTAAAGAGCTCCCGGTTTGTGGAAGGAGCGACTATTCCAGCTCAAGGTGCACACCATCGAGTGATGAGCCTCTGTCTTTTTCTTCCTGTCTCTGCATTTTGATCATCAACTTGAGATCGTTGGACGAGTCAGCATACAGCAGTGCATCGTCGTAGCTTATCTTGCCGTCCATAAAGAGTCTGCAGAGCGACTGGTCAAAGGTACACATGCCATTGTTGGTACTTCGCTTCATCACGTCCTTGAGCTCATGGAGCTCATTGCGGCGAATCAGGTCCGACACCAAAGGTGAGTTCAACAGCAGCTCAAAAGCCCCATGTCGCCCAACACCGGAGACATCCGGCACCAGTTGCTGCGCCAGTACACATTTCAGGTTCAGGGAGAGATCAAACAGGAAAGGTACCCGGCGATCTTCCGGTACCAGGTGGAGAATACGCTCCAACGCCTGGTTGGCGTTATTGGCGTGCAGCGTGGCTATGCACAGGTGGCCGGTTTCGGCAAACTGCATCGCGAACTCCATGGTTTCACGGCTGCGGATTTCACCAATCATAATGACATCCGGGGCCTGTCGCAGGGAGTTTTTCAGCGCAATTTCGTAGCTTTCTGTATCTATCCCAACTTCGCGCTGGGTGACAATACACTTGTTGTGCGGGTGGATAAATTCAATCGGGTCTTCCACTGTCAGGATATGGCCAGTCGCCCGGGCATTGCGCAGCCCAATCATTGAAGCCATCGAGGTAGACTTGCCCGAGCCGGTGGCACCGACAATCAGAATAAGGCCCCGTTTGGCAATTGCCAGATCCCGCATGACTTCCGGAAGACCCAGACTTTCAAACGAAGGGATATCCGTCTGGATTCGGCGCAGTACCATACCGGGCATATCCCGTTGCCAGAAAGCACTGACACGAAAACGGGCGTCATCGGTCTCCACGGCAAAATTGGATTCCCGTGTCTGGATAAACTCCTGATACTGCTCTTCATCCATCGCTTTGCGCAGGAGCGTAAGAACACTTTCAGCATCCAGGACATCCCCGAAAGGCGTCAATGTGCCGTCCACCCGCAACATGCAAGACGCCCCGACAGTGACATAGGCATCCGACCCCTGACGTAAAACCAATTCAGACAGCACATTCTGCAATTGAATCATTTTCCCTTGCTCCGGAATTAAAAGCCTGAGTCAGCCTGACCGAGACGGCTCTGCACAATGGACGGATCCACCAGCCCCTGTGCCGCCAGTTTGTTGATTGCCTGTTCCATGGTCACCATACCCAGAGCCGCGCCGGTCTGGATAACAGAGAACATCTGGGCAACCTTATCTTCACGGATCAGGTTCCGGATAGCCGGTGTGCCTACCATGATTTCATGAGCGGCAATACGCCCGCCGGTATTGCACTTAAGCAGCGTCTGTGAAATCACTGCCTGTAGGGACTCCGACAGCATGGAACGCACCATAGGTTTGTCACTGCCGGGGAATACATCAATGATTCGGTCAACTGTCTTCGCTGCACTTGAGGTGTGAAGGGTTCCAAATACCAGGTGCCCGGTTTCCGCTGCCGTCAACGCCAGGCTGATGGTCTCCTGGTCACGCATCTCACCGACCAGGATCACATCCGGGTCTTCGCGCATCGCTGAGCGCAGCGCGTTGTTGAAAGAGCGGGTGTCCCGGTGCACCTCACGCTGGTTAATCAGGCACTTTTTCTGATCGTGGACAAATTCAATCGGGTCCTCAATGGTGAGGATATGGCGGTTATGGTTGGTATTGATGAAGTCCACCATCGCCGCCAGCGTGGTCGATTTACCTGATCCCGTAGGCCCGGTCACCAAAACCAGCCCTTTGGGCAGGCTGGCAAAACGCTCGAACACCTTCGGGGCGTTGAGGGCATCCAGAGTCGGGATCTGGGTAGGTATCGTCCTGAATACTGCGGCACAACCGCGCGCCTGGTGGAACGCGTTGACACGGAAACGGCCGGTTCCCGGCAGTTCGAATGAAAAATCCACTTCCAGGTTTTCTTCGAACTCACGCTGCTGGGCATCATTCATAATGTCAAAGATCAAGCGGTGCACATCCGTATGGCCAAGTGGCGGTACGCTCAGCTTGCGTACATCACCATCTACACGAACCATCGGAGGAACCCCCGCAGAAAGGTGCAGATCGGAGGCGTTATGCTTTACACTAAAGTCCAACAGTTCTGTGATATCCATGGGTTACCCTCAAAATTCTGATTATGCAAAGTATTAGCGAAAACCTGGGTCAAGTCATCCGCGAGATTGATGATGCAACAGCAAAATGTGGTCGCGCTCGCGGGACAGTTGACTTACTTGCGGTAAGTAAAACCAAACCCGTCGAGTGTGTGCAAGAAGCCATTGATGCCGGACAGCGGGAGTTTGGCGAAAACTACATTCAGGAAGGGGTGGAAAAAGTTCAGTATTTCGCCGGTTCAGAACATGCTGCTGACTTGAAATGGCACTTAATCGGCCCAATTCAGTCAAATAAGACCAAACAGGTTGCAGAGCATTTTGATTGGGTACACACCATTGACCGCATCAAAATTGCCCGCCGCCTGAATGAACAGCGTCCGAAAAACATGGCACCACTGAATATACTTATCCAGGTCAACACCAGCGGTGAAGAAAGTAAATCCGGCACTGGGTTCGATGAAGTACGGGAACTGGCTAAAGAGGTTGCAACGCTGCCAAACCTGGTACTGCGGGGGCTGATGACAATTCCCGAACCGGAAGATGACCACCGCAAACAGCTGGAAGCTTTTGCCCCTCTGTCTGCACTGTTTAAGGAAATGCAGGCACAATACCCGCACTTTGATACCCTTTCCATGGGGATGAGCGGTGACATGGCTGCAGCAATCGAATCAGGCAGTACCATGGTGCGCATTGGTACCGCTATTTTTGGCGCACGGAATTACGGCAGCGCTAACTGATAACACGTACACCAAGCCTGCCGGGCCTATTCGGCTCCGGCGACTTAACCTGCTGACCGCCAGCCGGCCGGCGCGAGAATAATAAGGAAAGGCAATGGAACCAAGACAGATAGCTTTTGTAGGTGCCGGTAACATGGCAACAGCCATCATTGCGGGACTGGTAAAAGCGGGATATCCGGCAGACAACATCATTGCGACGGATCCAAACGCAGATTCACGTGTTCGCCTCGGCGAAACATACGGTATCTTCACCTCCGGAGACAACACGCTGGCTGTAGATGATGCTGACGTGGTAGTACTGGCAGTGAAACCCCAGTTAATGGAAACCGTGATGGGTGGCCTCAAGGATATCGACTGGAACGGCAAGCTGGTTATTTCCATTGCTGCGGGTATTTCTGTAGCGCGCCTGAACCAATTGGCCGGTACAGAACTTTCTGTGGTTCGCGTTATGCCAAACACGCCGGCATTGGTAAGCAAGGGCATGAGTGGTCTTTTTGCCCCGGCATCCGTTTCCGATGCAGATCGTGAATTTGCGGGTAAGCTGATGCAGGCTGTAGGTGAAGTATGCTGGGTTGAGGAAGAGTCCGGCATCAATGCAGTCATTGCGGCCGCTGGCAGTGCTCCGGCGTATTTCTTCCGCTTTATGGAAGCCATGCAGGAAGAAGCTGTCCGTCAGGGCTTTGATACCGAGACCGCACGCCTGCTGGTTCAGCAGTCCGCGCTGGGAGCGGCTGAAATGGTGGTCGCCAACCCGGAACTGCCCCTGTCTACGTTGCGTGAACAGGTAACCTCAAAAGGCGGTACGACAGCAGAAGCGCTGCGCGTATTTAACGAAAATAACCTCTCCGAAACCGTATCTGAAGCCATGAAGGCCGCAGTTGCGCGTGCAGAAGAGATGGAAAAGCTGTTTTAAGGGCACGCTATATGAATTCAATGTTGTTCCTGATTAACACCCTGTTCGACCTCTATATCATGGTCGTCCTGATGCGTGCGTGGCTGCAATTTGCCCGCGCGGACTTCTACAACCCGTTCTCACAGTTCGTGGTGAAGGCAACCCAGCCGATCATTGCGCCGCTTCGCCGCATTATCCCGCCGATTGGCAGCCTGGATACCGCTACCCTGCTGTTTGCCTATGTACTTTGCATGGGTAAGTTCGTGGTGCTTGACCTGGTTGCCACCAGTGGAGCCCTCTCATTCAGCCCTGAACTGTTCTATATCGGCGCGCTGGCCCTTCTGAAGTCAGCCGGTGGACTGCTGTTCTGGGTGCTGATTATTCGCGCGATCCTGAGCTGGGTCAGCCAGGGCCGAAGCCCAATTGAGTATGTGATGATGCAGCTGACAGAACCCTTTGTAGCCCCTGTCCGCCGCGTGATCCCACCTCTGGGTGGCCTTGACCTGAGTGTGCTGGTGATTTTCATCGGCCTGCAGTTCATTAACTTTCTGCTTGGTGACCTTATCGGTCCTATCTGGTTCCAGCTGTGAGTGCAGTGGTAAGGGATGGAGACGACATCGTGCTGAGGCTGTACATCCAGCCCAAGGCCAGCCGCGATCAGCTGGTTGGCCTTCACGGTGAGGAGTTTAAAGTCGCCATTACCGCGCCACCAGTGGACGGAAAAGCCAATGCCCACCTGACCAAATACCTGGCAAAACAGTTCCGGGTAGCCAAGGGCAAAATTGAGATTGAAAAAGGCGACCTCGGGCGTCACAAGCAGGTCCGAATCTGTGACCCGGTGGAAATTCCCAAAGAAGTTGCCGAACTGCTCGACTGAGCAACATCGACGTTTAAATAAAGCCAGCACCAGCTGGCTTTATTTTTATACCCAAACCACCTCAAGGTGCGTGATTCAGAGTGATTTCAGTGCGTTCAATTCAAGGAAAATACCCGTAGGAATGGCTGCTCCCTTTCAAAGGTATTTGACGCAGAAGTGGGCGCACTGAAACACTCCCGAAGGGCGAGTTTGATTGGCTCTCATCCTGCGTTGCTGTTTCTTGATTTAGAGCCACTAGATCGTCAAAACAGCGCCTTGACTGACAGCCAATCAACTCTCGCTGAAACCTGCACCTTCAGGTGGTTTGGGTATATATACTTCAAACTCTTACCACCGACACGTAGTTATTTCCAACCAAATCCCGGATACTGGCGTACAGTATACAAGTCAGTAACAATTCCTGATTTTCCGATATCGGGAAAAGGCACAAGGTGGATATCATGAAAGGTATGGTCAATTGGGCTGTAGCAGCTCTGATGACGGCCGCGCTCACCGCGCCGGCTCAGGCGGAGCAGGCAAAACAGATTGGGCAACTGGAAGTGCATTACTCAGCCATCCCCACCACACTCATCGCCCCGCAGGTAGCCAAGGCTTACAACATTAAGCGAAGCAAGGTCCAGGGGTTGTTGAATATCGCTATTCTGGATACAAGGGTGGTAGGCAAACCCGCTGTCGCCGGTAGCGTGAGCGGAGAAGCATCAAACCTGCTCGGCAGTAAAAAGGCACTCGAGTTTCAGGAAGTCAGAGAAGGCAAAGCCATCTATTATCTCGCCACCTTTGGCTACACCAACGAAGAAACCCTGCGCTTTAAGATAGATATCAGCGTCCCAGGCAAAAGTACCGGACGGCTGGAATTCAACCAGAAATTCTACGTCGATTGATCCCACGATCTAAGCTTATCCCCGGCGGTATATTTGCGCTAATATACCGCCCCTGACCTGTTCCCAATACCCATTGGATTAGCTTGTTGATTAGAAATAAATCCAATTGGGATACGACCCATGCAAGGAGTCCCGGATGAGTAAACTGGTTCTGGCTACCGGTAACCAAGGCAAAGTAAAAGAAATGGCTGACCTGCTGGCTGACTTCGGCTTCGAAGTGATGGCCCAGAGCGAGTTCAGCGTGTCTGATGCTGAGGAAACTGGCACCACTTTTATCGAAAATGCCATTATCAAAGCGCGTCATGCCGCCCGTGAAACCGGCCTGCCAGCCATTGCTGACGATTCTGGCCTGGAAGTGGATGCCCTTGCCGGTGCACCGGGTGTGTACTCTGCCCGCTATGCCGGAGAAGGCAAAGGCAACAAAGCCAACCTGGATCTGCTGCTGGAAAACATGAAAGACGTACCGGAAGATCAGCGTACCGCACGTTTCCACTGTGTACTGGTCATGATGCGCCATGCCAATGACCCGACACCACTGGTTTGCCACGGCAAATGGGAAGGCAAGATCACCTTTGAACCTAAAGGTGAAAATGGCTTTGGCTATGATCCCGTGTTCTGGGTTGGTGAGCACGGCTGTACCTCAGCAGAGCTTGAGCCTGCGGTGAAAAAGCAGCTTTCCCACCGTGGCCAGGCACTCAAAACACTGTTTGCGACCCTAAAAGCACAAGAGGCCTAAACCACCATGCTGTCGCTGCCTCCGCTGAGTCTCTATATCCATATTCCCTGGTGCGTGCAGAAATGTCCGTACTGCGATTTCAACTCCCACGCCCTCAAGGAAGGCATCCCGGAGCAGCAATACATCGCTGCTTTGCTGGAGGATTTGGATACGGATATCACCCGCTACCAACTGGCCGGTGATTCGCGGGCACTGCATTCCATCTTTATCGGTGGCGGCACCCCCAGCCTGTTCAGCCCGGATGCTATTAGACAACTGTTGAATGGTGTAGCTGAGCGCATCCCGTTCAGCCCGGATATCGAAATCACCATGGAAGCCAACCCCGGCACGGTGGAAGCCGGGCGCTTCACCGCCTACCGCGAAGCCGGTGTGAACCGGATTTCTATTGGCGTTCAGAGCTTCGACGCGGAAAAGCTGAAGCGCCTTGGCCGCATCCATGGGCCGGAAGAAGCGATTCGGGCCGCCAAGCTGGCGACAGAAGCCGGGTTGCAGAGCTTCAACCTCGATCTGATGCACGGTCTGCCTGACCAGACACTGGAAGAGGCACTGGATGACCTTCGGCAGGCCATTGCACTTAACCCGCCGCACCTTTCATGGTACCAACTGACCATTGAGCCCAACACCCTGTTTTACTCCCGCCCGCCGGTGCTGCCGGATGACGATTCGTTGTGGGATATTTTTGAGCAGGGACACAAACTGCTGACAGATGCCGGGTATGTCCAGTACGAAACCTCCGGTTACAGCAAGCCGGGCTTCCAGTGCCGCCACAACCTCAATTACTGGCGCTTTGGTGATTATCTCGGTATTGGCTGCGGTGCCCACGGAAAGCTGAGCTTTACTGACGGCAGGATCATACGCACAGTCAAGGTCAAGCACCCGAAAGGTTACCTTGATGCAGGTAAGCCATACTTGACTGACGAGAACACCGTCGGCAGTGAAGACCGCCCATTCGAGTTCTTTATGAACCGTTTCCGTCTGCTTGAAGCCTGCCCGAAAGCAGAGTTCACAGCCTACACCAGCCTGCCACTGTCAGCGATTGAAAGGGATATAAATTGGGCTTTGGAGAAAGGCTATCTCCAAGATCTTGGGGAAAGCTGGCAGATCACCGAGCAAGGCAAACTCTTCCTCAATGATCTGCTGAGCCGCTTTATCGCGGAGTAACCTTGACGGTTTTCCAGGATTCCAGGGCCGGGATCAGGTCCTGGATCTTTTCTTCTTTTTGCTGCCACACAGTCAGTCGCTGGCAAAGATCATCCTCAACCGGCGCGGCTTTTACCCGCTGCTCAGCAATGGTATCACTCACTTTACCCTGCACATCCAGCAAACGGTCAGAAATGTAGCTGAGCGGGTTTTCCTCGCCGCCACTTTGCGCAGCAATATCCATCAGCCCTTTCGAGGCCACGGTAGCCACCAGTTGAGGCAAAGACGCCCTAACCTCCTGGGCTGTCTGTTCCAACAGCTCATGGTTGAGCCGGGGGGAGAGGTTTTCATCATAAAGTGACGTATTCACCTTACGCTGAATGTAACGGTGATACTGGCTCACCTCGCCGCGCAAACGGCTTTTCTCACCCAGCTCGGTTTTAAGCACATTGTCGAGTGACTGCCATGCCGATGTAATTGCCGTGCTGAGAGATTTACTGATGTACGGCAGTTCGGTACGGACCATTTTGTTGTAGTCCGCCAGGGCTTCCTGCTGGCTGATATTAAGAGTGACAGGGTGGACAGCGTAAAACAGCTTTCCGTCAGGGGTGACCCGGAACATCTCTTTCCCTTTCCAGAGAAGGACGTTATCGGATTTCACAGCCACATCGCTGAACAGTTCCGTGTTACAGCCTGCAGTCGCCGTACCGCTCAGTCCAAGTGCCAGTGCAGCGGCAGCCATTTTTGTTGTCAGTCTCTTTCCAGCCATAGGCTTTCCTCCCGCAATACCCGGCGGGTGCCGGGTTACATCAGAAAATCGAGCGGCCAATTCGCTCCGCCAGCAACTCAAGTGCTGCGGTACCGGCTAGGGAGTTACCGGACGGATCAAGCTCCGGAGACCATACAGCAATGGTCATCTCACCCGGCACAATGGCAACAATGCCACCACCCACACCGGATTTACCCGGCATTCCCACACGGTATGCAAACTCCCCGGCACCGTCATACAAGCCGCACGTCGCGAGCAATGCATTGATTTGCTTACTTTGAGTCTGGCTGATAATTCTTTTTTCTGCGCCTAAAGGAAGTCCTTTATTCGCAAGGTAAGTGAATGTCCGCGCCAGATCGACGCAACTCATGCTCAGTGCACAGTAGTGGAAATAGGTCTCCAACACCGGCATGACGTCGTTCTCAAAGTTGCCGAATGCACGCATAAGGTAAGCAATGGCAGCATTGCGGTCGCTGTGCTGCATTTCCGAATTGGCAACAATCTTGTTGTAACAGATATGCGGGTTGCCTGTAAGGTTGCGGACAAACTCTAACATTCGCTGACGTGGTGCTGACAGGCGACTGAACAGCATATCGCACACCACCAGGGCTCCGGCATTAATGAAGGGGTTGCGGGGTATCCCCTGCTCCATTTCCAGCTGGATCATGGAGTTAAAAGCCTGGCCGGAAGGTTCTTTACCTACCCGCTCCCAGATCTCTTCCGGTTGGTAGATCTGGCATGCCAGGGTCAGACTCAGTACCTTTGAGATCGACTGAATGGAGAACGGCTCATTCGCGTCGCCCGCCTGAATAATTTCCCCGTCGTTATAACAAACGGCGATACCCAGTTTTTCTGCCGGCACCTCTGCCAGCGCAGGAATATAGTCGGCAACCTTGCCTTTCCCAATCAGCGGGCGCACTTCGTCCAGAATGCCATTCAACAGCTCAGCCGTAGGCTTCATGACTTCCTCCAAAGGTCAAAAAAGCCAACCCGAGGTTGGCTTTTTGAATACTAAGTCTTAAACGTTTTTTGCGAATCTATATTACGCAATACGTTCGAATTTCAGGTCCCACACACCATGGCCGAGACGGTGGCCACGTTGTTCGAATTTGGTCAGCGGACGCTCTTCAGGGCGAGGGATGTAATCACCGTCTGTGGCCTGGTTTTTATAGCCTTCAGACACATTCATGACTTCCGCCATGTGCTCAGCATAGTTTTCCCAGTCGGTCGCCATGTGGAACACACCACCGATTGCCAGCTTTTCACGTACCATCTGTGCAAAGGCATCCTGAACGATGCGGCGCTTGTGGTGACGCTTCTTGTGCCAAGGGTCTGGGAAGAACAGTTGTACTGTCGCCAGGCTTGAGTCCGGGATCATAGAAGCAAACACCTCAACCGCGTCATGGCACATCACGCGCAGGTTGGTCAGGTTGTTCTCGCGTGCTGCCATCAGACAGGCACCCACACCCGGACGGTGGACTTCGATACCCACAAAGTTCTTTTCAGGGGCATTTTTTGCCATCTCGACCAGAGAGGCACCCATGCCGAAGCCGATTTCCAGAACCACCGGGTTGTCATTGCCGAATACCTCTTTCCAGTCGAGGCGGCTTTCAGCAAAATCGAGACCCATTGCAGGCCAGCACTCAGTCAGTGCGGATTCCTGGCCTTTGGTCAGTCGCCCTTCACGGCGTACGAAGCTGCGAATTTTACGGACGAGTTTTCCGTCTTCATTGAATTCTGGTTTGATGACATCAGTCATGATTCTGTTGCCTGCGATGCATTAAGTGGTTAGGAATATCTGCGAAACGGGCATTATCCAGAGATCGCGCCCGTGTGCAAGTGATCGATTTGCGCTCAACGGGCTTAGTGTGGTGCAATCCTGCCATACAAAATGAATAATAACTGAGAGTAACGTGAGTCAGTCTTTCTCCGATGCCATCCTTGAATGGTACGAACAGTACGGGCGGAAAACCCTGCCCTGGCAACAGGCCAAAACCCCTTACAAAGTCTGGTTGAGTGAAATCATGCTCCAGCAGACACAGGTCGCCACCGTTATCCCGTATTTTGAACGGTTTATGGAACGCTTCCCGAGCGTGTCCGATTTGGCTGCCGCCGACCTGGATGAAGTTTTACACCTTTGGACCGGGCTTGGCTACTACGCAAGGGCAAGAAACCTCCATAAAGCGGCAAAACAGGTTGTCGAGCTGCATGGCGGCAACTTCCCCACCGATATCGACGAGGTGATGGCGTTGCCCGGAGTTGGGCGGTCAACCGCAGGGGCTGTTTTGTCCCTGTCTCTCGGTCAACCTCATCCTATTCTGGACGGCAATGTTAAACGAACCCTGGCGCGTTGCTATGCCGTCGAAGGCTGGCCAGGGCAAAAACCGGTGGAAAACCGTCTTTGGGAATTGGCAGAATCGCTCACGCCGGAACAGGATGTAGAAAAGTACAACCAAGCGATGATGGATATGGGCGCAATGATCTGTACCCGTTCCAAACCCAAATGCGAGCTCTGCCCGGTAAAGAACCGATGCGAAGCGTTGGCACTTGGCCGCCAGGCTGACTTCCCGGGTAAAAAGCCTAAGAAAATCCTGCCGGAGAAACAGGCCAACTTCCTCATCTTGCAATACGGCTCAGAAGTCTGGCTGGAGCAGCGCCCGCCGGTTGGCCTGTGGGGCGGCTTATGGTGCCTGCCGGAGAGTGCCGATGGCGAGCTGGAACAGACCGTATCCAAACGTTTCCCGGATGCAGAAATCTGTAATAACCCTGAACAATTAACGGCTTTTCGCCATACTTTCAGCCATTTTCATCTGGATATCGTGCCATTTCGCGTAAAACTTGCTGCCCGCCCTCACGCAGTCATGGAAGGTGGGCAGGGTCTTTGGTATAACTTAAACCAACCCGCCACGGTTGGTTTGGCAGCCCCTGTACAAAAGCTGCTGGACACCCTGGCCTACGAGTTACGCCAATCGGATAAATAGCAGGTCGGAATGTTCACCGGGCATATCTGATTGGTATCAAGCGAAGGAGCAAAAGCATGAGCCGTACCGTGTTCTGCCAGCGTCTGCAGAAAGAAGCCGAAGGTCTGGATTTCCAACTCTATCCGGGTGATCTCGGTAAGCGAATTTTCGACAATATCAGTAAGGAAGCATGGGCAGAATGGCAGGCCAAGCAAACCATGCTGATTAACGAGAAAAAGCTCAACATGATGAACACTGAGCACCGCCAACTGCTCGAAGAAGAGATGGTGAACTTCCTATTTGAAGGCAAGGATGTGGTCATCGACGGATATACCCCACCTTCTGAATAAGCTCATCTTCACGATTCGCTTAAAAAATGACATTATTCGCACGCGGATAATGTCATTTTTTTAAGGTTTTCATGTCGTTCTTCTTGCCTCCGAGATTTGCTTTAGTGGTCTTCGCGTCACTGGTGATGCTGACAGGCTGCACCCGGGAATTCATTGAGGGCACCATTGGTGTCGACTATGAAACCACTAACCGTTTTGCCAAAAACCTCGCCCCCCTGCCCGGCCAGTTCATTAAAGATGAAGCCGCCTTTGAGCGTCTTGTAGCATCCTTTACCGGTAACATTGAAAGCCACTGGGGCAAAAACGATGTGCGCGTTGCGGGTAAGCGCGATTACGTAAAATACACTGACAATTACCTCAGCCGGGCATCGGTCGATTTCGAGCATGGCAGGATAACCATTGAAACCGTAGCCACCACCGATCCCAAATCCCACCTCAAGCAGGCCATTATCACTACCCTGCTGACGCCGGAGGATCCGGCGCATGTCGATCTCTATTCAGACAGGGGAATCACCCTTGAGGGACAACCGTTCTTGCTCGGGCAGGTCGTTGACCAGGATGGCAAGGAAATAGCCTGGGAATGGCGGGCCAACCGCTTTGCGGATTATCTCATCGATCACCGGATGAAGACCCGCAAGGTCAAGTTCCAAAAATCTTTTTACGTGGAAATCCCTCTGGTCAGGAATCACTGGAGTAAGCGGAAGTATAAATACCAACAGTATGTTCGCGCATCTTCGAGAAAATACGGCATCTCTGAAGACCTCATCTATGCCATCATCAAAACTGAAAGCAGCTTCAACCCCTATGCTGTGAGCTGGGCAAACGCTTATGGTTTGATGCAGGTCGTACCAAACACCGCCGGACGCGACGTCTTTAAGCTGGTAAAAAACCGCTCCGGGCAACCATCACCGGAATACCTGTTTGATCCGGCAAAGAATATCGATACCGGTACAGCGTACTTCTACATACTCAAGAACCGGTATTTAAAAGATGTCCGGGATCCAACATCACTCCACTACAGTATGATTTCGGCATATAACGGCGGGGCCGGGAATGTACTCAATACCTTTGACCGCAAAAACCGTGACCGGGCAATGCGTGAACTGAACAGCCTCAGGCCAAATCAGGTATATTGGGCACTGACCAACCGACATCCTTCTGCAGAGTCACGACGCTACTTGCAGAAAGTCACAAAATTCCAACAGGAGTTTCGTGCGGGTAAAGGCTAAAATCCGTTTTTTATGATGATGTTGCTCAAATAGTTTTCTTTTTGATGCTTTTATGCACGAACAGTCAAAAATGGAGACTTTTTTGGAAAAAAGAGTTGACGCTAGAAGCCAAAATCCGTTTAATAGCGCTCCGTTGCCCGGATAGCTCAGTCGGTAGAGCAGGGGATTGAAAATCCCCGTGTCGGTGGTTCGATTCCGCCTCCGGGCACCATATTTCTCTCGGTGTCAGAGAAATATTTGTGCCGGCTTAGCTCAGTTGGTAGAGCAACTGACTTGTAATCAGTAGGTCACCAGTTCGACTCCGGTAGCCGGCACCACTTGCCTCGATAGCTCAGTCGGTAGAGCAGGGGATTGAAAATCCCCGTGTCGGTGGTTCGATTCCGCCTCGAGGCACCATTATTTTGGTGAGTTGATTCGTCAGCTTACGTAGAAAAATTGTTCCCCCTTAGTTCAGTCGGTAGAACGGCGGACTGTTAATCCGTATGTCGCAAGTTCAAGTCTTGCAGGGGGAGCCAAATTCGGTGCTATAAGTTCACAAACTTTGTCGCCAAACAGGTTTGTGCCGGCTTAGCTCAGTTGGTAGAGCAACTGACTTGTAATCAGTAGGTCACCAGTTCGACTCCGGTAGCCGGCACCACTTGCCTCGATAGCTCAGTCGGTAGAGCAGGGGATTGAAAATCCCCGTGTCGGTGGTTCGATTCCGCCTCGAGGCACCATTATTTTGGTGGGTTGATTCGTCAGCTTACGTAAAAAAATTGTTCCCCCTTAGTTCAGTCGGTAGAACGGCGGACTGTTAATCCGTATGTCGCAAGTTCAAGTCTTGCAGGGGGAGCCACTTTAAAGAACCTCGCTTTTAGCGGGGTTTTTTATTACCTGCTGTCAGGACTTAGTCCTGATATGTCGCTGACCTGTCTGGCCGCGTTAAGTCCAGCCGGGGGAGCCACTTTGAAAGGCCTAGTCGAAAGACTGGGCCTTTTTCGTATGGGGCAAAACACCAGCCCAAATATTACATTCACCCCTGCCCTTAACTTTCCGGTTTGTAATGGTTCAGAGTATTGGCAAGGCGCTCGACCCACCAGTTGATGGCATCTTTGGCATCATCGGTTGAACTGATAATCGTGCTGAAATCTTTGTTACCACTTCGACGGTCGATGGCTGCAATGATCGGCTCTCCGGTCATTGCATCGCTAATCAAAACTTCAACTGATGCGGCACCAACATTGGTATGCTCACCAGTGATCACTTTTGAGATGGTTGAGATACCCAGACCAACCGGCAATACACTGCTGGTGACGGCTAACACCGGGTTAGGGGTTTCTACGTTGGTGAGGGCTATACTGACGCGAAGAGTTTTATCTCCGGGCTCGTTGACTTTTTTCAGCCGGGTATCCAGTGCTTTAAGTTGCCCGACAAAGTAATTCGCAATGTCGTTGACCTCTTCTACATCCAAGCCGTCGTAACGTTCACTGCCATCAAGCAGCACATAAACCTGATCGAAGACCACACTGTCGTACTGGTTGAGTTTTTGTTGGACATCTTCTGCACTTCTCAACCGCCGTTGAGACCAAACCAGGTCAACACCTCCATCCGGACCTGGACGAAAATCATCGTAGGTTTTAAATGTCTGTGCACGGCGGATATCCTGGATATTACTGCACCCCGCAAATACCCCTGCCATAACCGCTACCAGAAAGATACGGACAGTTTTCTTCCAAATATGCATAGGCTCTCCTTGAAAATAAAACGGAGGGCTAACAAGCCCTCCAATCCAGAGAAATGTACAGGATCTTTAACGCATTAACACCCAAACACATCAAAGAAAGTCAACATATCTGTTTCATATGAACAATTAATGGACGAAATTGTATATTGCGATGGCAATCTGGCCATTTTTTTCATAACTCAAAGAGCTACACAATTCTTCGACCAGTACAATTCCTCGCCCGGCCTTATTCGGTTGACCGGTACAGTCAAGGGAGTCGATATCAAACCCCTTCCCGTTATGTTCAATACGCATGGAGAGCGTCTGGTCAATTGGACACATCCGTAGGTCAAGAAGAATATGTTTATCTTCAGGAAGAACCGAGAGACGCTGTTCACGCGCAAGGTAGTAATTCAGGAACCCGTCATCCCCTTCATTTTTTATTGATGACTCCAACTCCAGCAATCCATGCTCAAGCGCATTATTGAGCAATTCAGATAAAACGGTGCTGATAAGATCAAGGTGGCTGCACTCCCCCACTAATCCAAACACCAGGTTACGTACCTCCGCAACCATACTGAGATCCCGCAACATATCACCGTGGAATTGCATACTGATTTGGGTAGGCGCTTTACTCAGCGATGCTGGCGGGTGAAATGCTTCTGCCGGCGGGTTTAATACAGGGCCGATCAGCTCCAACATAGAAATGTCATCTTCCACCAGACCTTCCCGTGCGAAGTCTGAAACCGCATCCAACACCGCATCAAGGGTATTCCCTTTACTGGCCTGCAATACGGCTTCCAGCCTGTCTTCGCCAAACAGCTGCTTTTGTTTGTTGGTTGCCTCAATGATGCCATCGGTACAGAAGAACAGCCTTTGCCCGGGTTCCAGCCTCAGGAAAGTGACATTCGCCTCGAAGTGCGCATCATCCAGTACACCAAATGACATATGCTGCCCAGCAAGGCGCTCAGCAATCTTGCCATTTTCATCTATCAGGTACCCATCGGGCATCCCTCCCCCCCACCAGCTGACGTCACGGCCGTTTGCTGCAATTTCGAGAATACAGCCGGCCATCATCATTCCCGGCGGGAGAAAGCTGGCCTGCGCCCGGTTTATTTCTTTGGCAATTTCACCAATTGGGCAGCCGTTCGCAGCCATGGCATAGAAAGTTTTAGTCGCAGGAATTGTCGATATAGCCGCAGGCAGGCCGTGGCCGGTTGCATCAGCAATCATTGCATAGAGCCCCCCTTGGGGTCGGTCGGCTGTAACAACCACATCCCCATTCAGGATGTTCCCTGGGCAACTGTAGATACTGACGCCCTCTATCTGCCTGGCACATTGCTGCATGATATTGGTAAAGATTGATTCAGCAACTGAGTGCTCGTAGAGGGTTTTATCGTGGAAATGACGCAGTTGGTCCCTCTGCGATTCAATCTGGCTGAACAGCCGGGTGGTCCTGCAGTGTGCCTTCACCTTTGCAAGCAGAATGGTGGCATTCACAGGCTTGGGGATAAAATCATCTCCAAGCTGCATACATATCTCAAACGCCTCCTGATCACTCATCCCGGTAAGGAAAAGTATTGGCAGGTAGTGGTCTGGGTAAAGAGACCTGATTTGCTTTGCTACCTCAAACCCGTCCATCAGCGGCATTCTGACATCAAGGATCACAATGCCCGGTAACTCCTCCATAGAGGCAAGTTTTTCCAGTGCATCTATCCCGTTATTGGCAGTAGAAATTTCCTCAAACTCATCCCTGAGCATCGAAACAATAGCGATTTGAATCGATTTTTGGTCTTCAACAACCAGTGCTTTCATCCGTGCCTCCTTTCCCGGCCTGGTTATCATATTCCGTTACTCAATAAGAAATTTCTTTTCAAAGCGGGCTATTACCAATACCCGCTTAATCTGTGGCATCGCATTAACAATGCGGATGGAACCGTCCGGTTTTTCAAGGTAACTTTGCATATTCAGGAGCATTCCCAGGGCGGCACTGTCGAGATACTCGGTATTCCTTAGATCGATGACAATCTCTTTCCCACTCAAGTCCTGATAGGCCTCCCTGAAGTCCCTCACCACACTGAAATCAAACTGGCCGTCCACATGGATGATGGTGGAGCCACTTTCACGCACTTCTCGGGTTATCGACATAGTTCCTCCTAAAATAACTCTATTTCACCTTCTTCAAGGCTTCCCTGAGTTGCCGGCGGCGGGGCACCGGCCTCTTTCAACAACTCACTGATTCTGGCAGCCAGGAGCGCACTGTCCGGGTGAGTTTTATCCAACTCATCTTGAATGGCATCAGCAAGCCGTTTAAGCAGATCCAGCTCATTCAGCACATGCTGCCCCTGCTGGGAAATGATGTCGGCAAACTGCAACCCTCGGATACTCGCACTGACCGCCCCTCCCAGATCACCACTCATCTCATTAAGCTGCTGCACATCACCTTTCACTTCATTGTTAATTCGCTGCACCCCTTTAAGAAGGCGGGTGATTTCATCTTTGGACTCAATTGCCGTGGTCATATCGATGGAGGCAATTTCACCAACTGTGTTATTGGTAAGCTCTACCGTGTTCCGTGCCGTGGTGATGTTGGTCTGTATTTCAGCATTCAGCTCACTTGCCCGGTTGGCAAGGCGCCGCACCTCCTCAGCAACCACGCCAAAGCCCCGCCCCATTTCACCGGCTCTGGCGGCTTCAATGGCAGCATTCAGTGCAAGAAGGTTGGTCTGGTCAGAAAGGCTGTTCACATCATCGAGCAGTTTGAAAACATCCCCCAGCTTGTCTGACATATCCTGGATACTGTGTACTGAAGCGATGCTCTTTTCACTGACTTTGACCAGAATGCCAATGTAGTGGTCTATGGCATTCTCTGTTGTTGGCAGCACATGGGAGAGGCTGAATTCATTGTTTTCATCATCAGATAACAGGTCGGACACCATATGGTTGGCCAAATCCACCTGGCGGGAGCAGGTTTCCTGCATGCCAAAAAAGGCATGATTAAGTGTTTCAACCGCATCATTCACAATCTGTATTTGCCGGCTCAACTGCTCGCGCATTGGCTCAAGCCCGGTTTCCAGTATTTCACAGAGCTCTTTCACCGCCTGCTGCTCAAGATGAAGCTCTCTGCCCGGCAGTGTGTCAGAAACTGCGACTGAGGATGCTGCCCCCGCGGTCATAATGTCCGGCATCTGCTCCTTGTTTTCTGCCAAAGCTTTCCTCTGGTTTGCCATCCAGAACAGACCAAATGACAACAGCGACCATAAAATTACGCCAGGCGATGGAGAAGTCGCACTGACAGTCAGGGCACCTAGCGCAAATACAGCTAACCCGGTATTACCGGATACAATATGCGTAACTTTATTAATTTTTTTCATACACATACTCCGTCATAAACCCGGCCACATCCTTAAGAGCCAAAACATAACCAGCCGCTTCCCGTTCAACTGCTGCACGGGGCATTCCCCAGACGACAGACGAAGCCTGATCCTGGGCAACGGTCACGGATCCACTTTGGCGCATCTCCAATAGCCCGGCGGCCCCATCCTGCCCCATACCTGTCAGCAGAATACCGAGGGAGCGCTTGCCTGCCACTTTGGCAATGGAAGAAAACATGATGTCTACCGAAGGGCGGTGCTGATTAACGGGTGGGGCATCATGGAGGGAGGCATAGAGCCTGTCGCCACGTTTGGTAACCACCATGTGGCAGTCCCCGGGTGCCACATAAACACAGCCAGGTACTAACGGTGCCTGACCCACATCCAGTTCCTTCACAGTCAGCTTGCTGTTTTTGTCGAGCCTGTCGGCAAATGATTTGCTGAATACAGCTTTAATATGCTGTGTTATCAATATGGGGGGCATCTTCTCGGGGAGTTGCTTGAGGATCGCCCGGATCGCTTCGGTCCCTCCAGTTGATGCGCCAATGGCAATCACATCGCACAAATGTGCATTAAACCGTCCTTTTTCTTTCTCTGGCTCCTGTCGGGTAAAGTTCATTGGCCCGGCAAACACATTCGCTTGTGCGGCTGTTTTAACCTTTTCCACAACCAGCCGACGGTAATTGGTAAGCAGTGCTGCATCCTTCGAACTTTCCGGCTTCGGGACATAGTCGATAGCCCCTATCTCCAGTGCTTTCAGCGTCGCTTCGGCTCCGTGTTGGGTAAGCGATGAAACCATGACCACCGGCATGGGACGAAGTCGCATCAGGTTGCGCAAAAACTGGATACCATCCATCTTGGGCATTTCGATATCCAGCGTGATCACATCCGGGTTTAGCTGTTTGATTTTTTCTCTGGCTTCGTAAGGGTCTATAGCTGTGGCAATAACATCCAGTTCCGGGTCGGATGACAGTATTTCTGTCATCAATGCCCGGTATACAGCGGAGTCATCCACAACGATGACTTTGTATTTTTTTGGCTTCATGAAAACAGCTCCGCATCCATATCGTTATCGCCCAGATCTGCCTCTTTAAGCAGACGCTGCTCGTAACGTCTTTCGACTTCAACCTCTTCGGTCTCTTTCGACAGCTGTTTAACCCAGGCCTTACCGGTTACCGGATCAAACAGTACTTTGCGAGCGCAAGTACTGCCCAAATCAAAGCTCACAAGTTCCATGCCCTCGCGGGCGATGTAGTCCATTACAAACTCAATATTCTTCTCCCCAATGGCAATAATGCTGTCCATGACCTTTGCACCGCCAAACACTTTAATTTTCAGGTTGTTCCTGTTCGCCCCCATACGAATCAGTGCATTAATCAGAATTTCCATCGCATAGTTGCCATAACGGGCAGGGAAGGAAACCAGTTCGTCAGCGTGCCAGTTGACCGCTTCGTTGTGACCGTGAAACGGCAGCATGAAATGGTTCATACCGCCAATCCGAAGGTTGGGATCCCAGATACAGGCAGCAATACATGAGCCCAGCCCTGTGGTTATCAGCTCTGGCTTGTCAGTAACATAAACATCTCCCGGCTGCAGCTTGACCATATCCTTCTTAAACGTCGGATGGTAAAAGCGGTGGAGATTTTCATTCCGTTTTTCATGGGCAGCTAAAATAGACTGCATCTTATGTCGTCTCCGGATCCGGGGTTATGGCTTGATAAAACCGGTGTGACAGACATTGGTAAGCTTGCTGCCTACTGCACCAATGGACTCAGAGTGACCGATAAACAGCGCACCGTTGTGATGAAGATGGTTATAAAACCGCTTCAACAGTGCCTGCTGGGTGTCACGCTGGAAATAAATCATCACGTTGCGGCAAAAAATCACATCAAATTGGGTCTTAAAAGGCCACTCATGCAAAAGGTTCAGTTGCTGGAACCGAATAAAGTGCTGCACGCTGGCTTTTGCTTTAAAAGCACCATCATGAAGCCCTTTCCCCCGTACAAATGCCGCTTTTAGAAATGGTTCAGGGATCCCTTTCACATCGGTTATAGGAAATTGCCCTTTCTTGGCTTTCTCTAATACCTGGGTATCCAGATCAGTCGCTAAAATTGAAATATCCCAGTTACCCTCCAGCATTCCTTCATGTTTCAGCACAGACGCAATGGAGTAAGGCTCTTCTCCGGTTGAACATCCGGCAGACCAGATACGTATGGGCTTGGGGCTGCTCTTCCATGCCGGGATAAGGTGACTTTGGAGAAAACTGAAATGATGGCTTTCCCGGAAAAACTGGGTCCGGTTGGTTGTCAGCGCATTCACACACTTTTCCCGCTCAGACTTTGACTCATCAATCAGTTGGAAGTACTGGCTGAAACTGCTGAGACCAAGCTCACGTATCCGGCGGCAAAGACGACCATAAACCATGGTCATCTTGCCTTCCCCGAGAGAAATACCCGTCTCTCTCAACATCAGTTCCCGGATAAATGCGAAGTCCTGCTTGGAAAAATCAAATTCCCGTTCTACGGCTATATTCATAGAAATCTCCCTATCCGCCGTCAGAACTCCTGCCAGTCATCATTGTCCTGAGGTAAAGGAGTACCGCCACTTACAGCCTTAGCCCGGGGTTTACTTTTCTCACTGAAATCCGTTCTCACCACAGTCGTCGCAGGAGCGGGGACCGTGTTAGACAATGAGGGGGCAGCCAATTGGGCTGGGCTGGAATCAAGGTGGAAGAAACTGACAAGGCTCAGAAGTTCAGTCCCCTCCTCTTTAAGCGACTGGCTGGCCGCTGAAGCCTCTTCAACCAGAGCCGCATTTTGCTGTGTCATTTCATCCATCTTGGACACGGCGCGGGTAATCTCATCGATCCCGATCGCTTGCTCCTGGCTGGCAGTGTCAATGCGGGCAATAAGGTCGGACACACTGTTTACGGCAGAGACAATTTCTTCCAGCATGTCCCCGGATTCATCCACCAGCCGCGAACCTTCAGCCACCTTGGTAACACTGTCTTTGATAAGGTCTTTGATTTCCTTGGCAGCACCGGCACTTCGCTGAGCCAGGTTTCGCACCTCACCGGCAACCACAGCAAAGCCTCGTCCCTGCTCCCCGGCCCTGGCCGCTTCCACTGCTGCATTAAGAGCAAGGAGGTTGGTCTGGAAAGCTATCTCATCAATAACGCCAATGATGTCGGCAATTTTCTTACTGGCATCATTAATTTCAGCCATGGCAGAGACGGTATTTTTCACCACGTTGCCACCACGCTTGGCCTTGTCGGTAGCATTGTCTGCCAGTTGATTGGCTTCCTTGGCACTGGTTGCGTTTTGCTTCACCGTGCCGGACATCTGCTCCATACTTGCCGACGTTTCCTGCAGGCTGGCAGCCTGATCTTCTGTACGCTTGCTGAGGTCATCGTTTCCTTCAGCAATCTCACCGGATGCATTGGCAACTTTCGCTGCCGATACGGTGATTTTTTCAACCATCTGCCGGATATTCATGATTGATGTATTAACCGCTTCAGACAGCCGGGCAAAATCACCATCGTACTCTTCAGGCATGCAGGTATTTAAGTTGCCTTCAGAGACGCGGCTCATCACATCAATACACTGGTTAACCGGATCGACAACAGAATCCAGAAGCTGGTTTATGCCGTCCCCAAGCTGCGCCATAAAACCACTGTAACGTTCAGTGTCAATGCGCTCATCCAGCTTGCCAGATGAAGCATTGGCAATCAGTTTCTCTACCTGTTGCTGCCCATCAAGTTGTTCTGTCACGTCCTCCCACTGGAGAGCTGGGCCGATAAAATTACCCGCAGCATCACGCATTGCAATGCAGGTCAGACTGAAGCTGAGGCTGCCGACCCGAATGTGGGCGGTATATGGCATACGGCTGGGATCGCTGATGATGCCACGCTGATGGGCGGGGTTTTTATGGAAGGAATCGATGTTTTTCCCCACCAGGGTATCGACATCAAATCCGGGAAAGATCCCCCGGAGCTCTGATTCACGGGATTTAAGCAAACGCTGTAATGATGGGTTCAGATACTGGATGATACCGTCCCCGTCTGCCATCATCAGATTGGTCGTCATCCCCTCTACTGCTGAAACCAGTCGGCCAACCTGGGTTTCTGTTGCCCTGATTTCCGTGACATCCCGCCACTCCAGCGTATTGCCAATATAGTTTCCTTTTGCATCCATAATGGCAGATACATTGAGCTCAATCTTGATATCACCAACAGAGATATCCGTTGAATAAGGCAAGTTGCCCGGATCTGCAAGAAGTGCCCGCTGATGCGCAGGGTTCCGGTGGAAGTCATCAATACAGCGGCCCATCAGCCAATCATCCGACGCCGTAAAACTGGGCCAGACTGACCTAAATTCACTCTCGTATTTTTTAAACAGTGTCAGGGTTTCACTGTTCATGTAGGTAATATTGAAATCCCGGTCAATCATCACCATTGCCGTCATTGCTTGCCCTACAGCAGCTTTTAGACGGGCAACTTCATTCTCATTTTTCCGGGCTTCAGTCACGTCGTCCCATTCAAGGGTGTTGCCTATATAGTTCCCATCATCATCCAACAGTGCACCAACATTTAGCTCAAGTGATACACCGTCAATGCTTATGGTCGTTTTGTAGGGCAAATTGGCCGGACTGGACAGTAAGTGGCGTTGGTGGCTTGGATCCTTATGGAACATATCAATACAGGATCCCACCAGGAAGTTTTTATCCGCCCTGAAGCTGGGCCAGTGTTTTTGAAACAGGGCTTCATGTTGTTGAAGCAGTTTCAGGGAGCGAGTGTTGAGATAGGTGATCTTAAAATCACGATCCACCATCATTAATGCTGTCTGGGCATCTTCCAGTGCTCTTAACATTAATGCGTTTTGTTCTGCTTCTTTTTGTAATTTTTCCAACTGATCATTATTTTTGTGAGATTTCCACCAAGCCATATTTATTCCTCGCTAACCGTTGCTCCACTCGCAGCCATTGTCAACGCCGTGAAATCAAAAAGCTGTTCAAGGCGAATCAAAACCACATGTTTTCCAGACACTTCCGTGATACCTTCGATATACCTTCGGTCAAATTTCACTACTTCCGGAGGAGGTTTAATCTGTCCGGCCTCCATCTCATAAACTTCAGACACCGCATCCACAATGATCCCCAGAGACTGGCCATCGGGATTACGGACGATAATCAACACTGTTGTCGGGCCAATCTCAGCCGCCGTCATGGAAAAACAACGCCGCAGATCCACGACCGGCACGTACTCGCCACGAAGATCAAGCACACCAAGAAGGTAATCCGGGCTCTCTGGCAGTTGCCTCACATCTGTCCATCCCCGTACTTCCCTGACGGCAAGGATATCGATTCCATATTCCTCGCCATCCAGGGTAAATCCGAGGTACTCACTGCAGTTCCCCAACATCGTGCGCTCCTCATTTACTCTGGTAGACCAGACTCAGCCCTGCTCCCTGGCCAGCCAGCATGGTTTCTACCATCAGTAGACTGTCAACGTTAAACACCGACAGCACATGCTCATTCAGTGTCAAAAGCCCGGAGATAAACGGAGTTACCTGTGAATCTCCCAATGCAGGCATCAGCGTCTGGCCTGCATCGTTCACTACATCGGACACCGCGTCCGCAACTATCCCCATTGTTCGGTTCCCTGCCTCTTCACCCGCACGCAGAATCAGAACCACTGTTGTTGGAAGGTACTCAGCCTCCCCCAGCTCAAACCGGGAACGTAAATCCATAATGGGGACGATCATGCCGCGCAGGTTGATAACACCGCACAGGTAATGGGGGGACTTAGGTATGGGCGTCGGATTTTCCCACACCCTGATTTCTTCAACCTTTTTGATATCCACTGCATAGAGTTCATCACCAAGGCAAAAGCTGAGAAAGTCATTCCCCACAATGGTGATGTCATTTACCTGCGCGTTTTCCATAAGGCTGTCAATGCTTTCCATACCCTGTTCCCCCTAAGCTGCTTTGGTAGACTTGCCGTCAGCAATCCGGGAAAGGAAGCTGGAAATCATTCCCTGGACATCCAGAATCAGTGACACTGAACCGTCACCCAAAATGGTCGCTCCGGAAAACCCTGGGACCCGGGTGTAGTTTGTATCAAGGCTTTTAATCACCACCTGTTGCTGCCCGAGGAGATCATCAAGTAAAAGGCCAACCTGGTTTCCCCCAGCCTCAACAACACAAAGCAGCTTGTCATCCAGGCTGGTGCTCTTTCCAAGATCAAGTTCATCCTGGAGCCGGAGTATCGGGATGTTGTTCTCGCGAAGCCGGTACAGTTCGATCCCGCCAGAGACCACCTTGACCCGGGAAGCATCGATTTGGATGGACTCCACAATGGAGACCAATGGCACCACGAAAATCTGGTCGCAAAGGCGGACCAGCTGTCCGTCAAGAATTGCGAGGGTAAGAGGGAGGCTAATTCTGAACAGGCTGCCGACATCAATTTCCGATTCAACCTCAATGCTGCCACCGAGATCTTCAATATTTCTGCGTACTACATCCATTCCAACGCCGCGGCCTGAGATATCTGATACTTCGACAGCGGTTGAAAACCCTGGGGCAAAAATAATGTTGAAGACTTGATGATCAGGCCATTCATCGATAAGTGCATCTTCCGGGACAATCCCTTTCTGTTGAGCTTTGGCCCAGAGTTTTTCTTTACTGAGACCTGCACCGTCATCCCGCACTTCAATAATGATTGACCCGCTTTGGTGGTAAGCGTTGAGGGAAACGGTACCGTACTCAGCTTTCTCTTTACCCAATCGCTCACGGGGCTGTTCTATACCGTGGTCAACGGCGTTGCGAACCAGGTGGACAAGAGGGTCAGTAATGCGTTCAAGCACGGTTTTGTCGAGTTCGGTATGCTCCCCGGAAATATTCAGTTCAACCTGTTTCCCCAGTTGCCCTGACAAATCCCGGATAAGACGTGGGAAGCGGTTAAAGGCGAAGCTGATCGGCAGCATGCGAATGTTAAGTACACTCTCTTGCAATTCCTTGGTGTTTTGCAGGAGTTGATCCAGGCCGGATTTCAGGCCAGCCAGTTTGTCTGGCGTAAAATCCTGGCTCAGTTCAGTCAGCATCGACTGGGTTATCACCAGCTCCCCAACAAGGTTGATTAGATTATCAATTTTGTCGATATCAACCCGGATAGATGACACACCCGTTTCCGGTTTGCTGGCCTTTTTTTTCGCTGGTGCGGTTGGTTTAGGATCGGCTGGTTTAAGTTCAGCGGGTTGCGCCTGTTCTTGGTGTTCAACCTTTAGCGCAGGTTCCTCCGGCAAAGGCTCTGCTTTTTCCTCTGCGGGTATTTTTTCAGGCTCCCTCTGTAAAGAAGTATCCCTGGTAATTGAAAGATCACATTCATCCTCCACCCACTCAAATACTTCCTCTATGTCAATACGCTCAACAAAACCACCTAACTGGATTTCCCAGTAGAGGTAGCAAAGCTCAGGCTCCATTGCGGTCATGTCTGGCAGGGATTCAAAATGGCAGGTGATCCCCATGTCTTCATCCAGCTCGACTAATTCCCGAATAAGCCGCAGCGGATCATTGCCACTGAAGAAAATATCTTTCAGCGGCTTGAAGTGGATAATCCAGTTGCTGTCATCATCACTTTCTTCACCTGCCGTGCCACCACTCTCCTCCGGTTCAGCAGACATGGCTTCTGAAGCACCAGAATCACCATTGAGAAGAGACTGTAACGCGACTTCTATCCTGTCACGCTCAGTGGGGTCAAAAGTCTCTCCGGATTCATGGCATACCAGCATGTCAGTAATACAGTCACTGCCTTTCAACAGCAGGTCTACCGATCCAGCATCCAACTGACGCTTGCCATCCCTGACTTCATCCAGCAGCGTTTCCATGACATGGGTGAAATCCGCGATGTCACCCAGTTCAAAGGTAGCGCTGCCCCCCTTAATAGAGTGTGCAGCCCTGAAGATCGTGTTGATGGTTTCAGGATCAGCGGTTTCTGTATCGAGGCCCAACAGCTCACGCTCGAGAACTTCCAGGTTTTCTCTGCATTCCTGATAAAAAATTGCGCGCAGTTGCGCCATGTCCAATGACATCGCAGCCCCCCGGTCAGATTTTCCTTACAGTACGCGCTGCAGTGTTTTGAGCAGCGTATCGGGGTTAAACGGCTTAACAATCCATCCGGTAGCACCGGCCGCCTTACCCTGTGACTTTTTCTCTGACGAGGTTTCCGTCGTCAGCATAAGGATGGGTGTGAATTTATACTGTGGAACCGTCCGTAGCTGACGGACAAACTCCAAACCATCCATAACCGGCATGTTTACGTCTGAAATAATGACGTCGAATTTACCGGTCTTGGCTTTATTCAACGCCTCTGCACCATCATTGGCAGTCTCTACCATATATCCCGCTTCTTTTAGGGTGTGGCTTACCATCTGACGAATAGAAACAGAATCGTCCGCTGCGAGAATTTTGTGCATTGTGCCTCCTGCGTTATAAACCCGGGCTACTGCCTTCTAAGTTCAGACAGTTTTCAAGCCCTAACACTTTTGCTGCATCTTTGAGTTCAGGTGAAACCCGCTCCCAGCGCCAAGTGATAGAATTTTTATTAAAACCAAGTAGTGCCGACGCTAAAAGTTGTATTCCGGCACAATCGACCCGTTGCACGTCACCACCATCAAGGACGAGCGCTTCCCCCTCTTGGAGCGAACCAACGACCGATACCAGCCTCTCCCTCAGATCAAGAACATGGGTAATGTCTGCGACACTACCTATACAAAATTCCATGGCATTTCCTTAAATAGGTCAGGATGCATAGATTTTCCTGCTTGCTCTAAGTGTAGCAACACTGGGAAAATAGAATTGTTAGTTAGAAATATGTATCAACATCATTAAGTGAAACGTCAATTAATACACGTTATCACAAAAAGACCATTACAGAATTAATGACGTTTTTTCATACAGATAGCGACGAGATCACTCTTAGTAAGGAAAAATCTATATTCGTGACACCTGTCACAAATGAAATATCGCCTCACTGAGTCATTTCATTTCATATACAGTTTTTTAGACGTTTGATGGAGCAACAGATCAGAGGGGAGATCTGGACACAGAAGAATAAAACAGCGTTTGGATGGTAAAAACGGTATAAGCGTTTGACACCTTGTAGAGATAGAGATAAAGTCCATGCCGCTGCCTCGATAGCTCAGTCGGTAGAGCAGGGGATTGAAAATCCCCGTGTCGGTGGTTCGATTCCGCCTCGAGGCACCATTATTTGGTGTTAAAGCCCTGAACGAAAGTTCGGGGCTTTTTCGTATCTGGCTTCCGGCGATATTCCACCAAGTCTGTTGAACATCTCCGTCCGGTGGCCTGGCCGGCCCCGTTATTCCGCCTCGAGGCATCATTATTTGGTGTCAAAGCCCTGAGCGAGAGTCCGGAGCTTTTTCGTATCTGGCAATGACACATGAATGTTATCTATCCTTGGCACCCTATCGCTTTGTGACCTCTTCGATAAAACACACCCCCCACGAACATATGCAGTTGATTCCATGAGATAATCAGCGTTTACACTATACCGCCACACAACAAGTGGCACGCTCATAATGTGACTCAAGCAACGTATTCACCCACAAAGACAAGAAAATTCACCAAAGACATTTACGACTATAAATCAATCCCTTAAATAGTAAGGGTCGCACCAATAACAGGTCAGAGAAATGCGCTCCATTAAGTTGTCGGTACAACGGCTAGGGATAGGGTTACATATCAAATTGCCATTAAAATGGCGGGAACACCCTTTTGTATTCGGCCGGTTTACCATTGAATCGAAAGAGCAGTTACAAATCATCCGTTCCTTGCCCTTGCAGTATGTGCTGTACTATCCGGACAAAAGCAGTGCCGAGCCATTGAGCATGCAGGATGCCCTGTCTGCCGATAACAAAGTCGATCAGGAAGCAGTAGCAAAGCTCCAGGAAAAAATGAAGTTGGAGAAGGATCAGCGTATTGATCAACTGCACACCATCCGCAGACGTATCCGCCATTGTGAGAAACAGTACAGCCAATCTTTGTCCCAGCTACGCTCTGCATTCACAAAAGCTAAAAACCGCCCTGAAGCTGCGGAGGATGAAATAGAAGTGCTGGTGGACAGCATGCTTTCTCTTGCAGACAGTGAGTCACTCACTCTTCATTTAATGGACAGCCCGGTCTATGACCAAGACCACTATTTCCATATCCTCAATGTCACTGTCTTGTCGCTGCTACTGGCGAAAGCGCGGGGGTATGAGGATGACAAACTAAGGAAACTGGTATTGGGGGCAAGCCTGCACGACATCGGGAAAATACGGATTCCTCAGGCAATCAGGTCTAAAAACGCCCCTCTTTCGAAACCGGAAGAAAATTACCTTAGGCAGCATACAACCTACGGGGTAAAACTGGTTGAGAACTTCAGGAACTGTTGCCCGGAGATTCTCGACATTGTCGAAAACCACCATGAATTTACAGATGGCAGCGGCTACCCCAAGGGGGTTCAGGGGAGTGACGTCAGTGAAATATCGCAAATCGTCGCAATGGCGAACCTCTATGATGACTTATGCCATTCGAGGTTTGGTTCCAGTGCCCGAACACCTTATGCAGCAGTCTCGCACATGTTCCGCGCCCTGAAATCAAAGTTCAACCCGGACTTACTGGCTCTGTTTGTGAAACTGGTTGGCATCTACCCACCGGGTACCGTTGTGCAACTTTCTGACGATACGTTTGGCATGGTGCTTTCAAATAACGGCCAGCACCTTCTAAAACCTAACGTGATGATTTACGACAACTCGGTACCGAGGGAACAGGCACCGATTATCGAACTGAAAGACAGCAAACTTGAAATCACCAAGGTGCTGCGGCCACAGTCACTGCCCCAGGCTATTTTTGACTACCTTAACCCCCGGACCAGCTTCAGTTATTTCTTCGACGCAGATAAATAAAATGAACCCCGGCGATTCCGGGGTTCATTTCATTCACTTACCAACTGAACAGGTCTTTTACCCACCCAACTGGTGAAACCGATTTACAGGCATCTGCCTGCTTACCGCTTTTATCCCAAACCGGGAAGGTAACTTTGCTGCCACAGTCCAGGGCATATTCACCATTTCGCAATACAAAAGGCAAGGTTGTTACCTGTTTGGGCCAGGTCAGCTGCAGAGGCTCTGGCTGGCGCTTTTGCATGTAGGAGGCATACACCCTCAACGCGCCGCTGGCCCCGGTCAGGCCGGTTGGTTTGTTGTCATCCTTACCCAGCCACACAGTCACCACCTCTCGGCCATCTATGCCAACAAACCAACTGTCACGGTTGTTGTCCGTTGTACCAGTCTTGCCGGCTATACCTGCCCAGCCAAATGACGGGTTAAGGTAGCGTGCAGTCCCCTCTTTGACTGCCTTTTTCATCGCATACACGGTAAGCCAGGCAGCCTGCTGGGAAACGACTTCCCGTGATTTCGGCCAGTTGCGGTAAAGCACCTCCCCATCCTGGCTCACCACAGAACGAAGTGCAGTGAGCGGCGCTTCCCGCCCACCACTGCCAATGGACTGGTACATCTGGGTCACCTGGTACGGTGTCAGTGTATATGCCCCCAGAAGGATGGATGGAAGACGGGGCACCTCGCCTTTCGGGACACCAAGTTTGGTCATAATACTGATGACTTTATCCAGGCCGACAGCCATGCCCAGGTTTACTGTCGGGACATTCAGTGATTTGGCCAGTGCATCCATCAGCGGCACTTCACCACGGTAGTTACGGTCATAGTTGCGTGGTGTCCAGACACTTCCCTGACTTCCTTTGAGAGTAATAGGTTTGTCCGGCAACGGAGTGACCAGACTGAACTTGTCCGGCTCACTGAGCGCAGCCAGGTAGACAGGCGGCTTGGCAAGAGATCCAACCTGACGGCTGCCATACAGCGCCCGGTTAAACCCGGCGTATCCCGGCCGGGTACCGCCGACCATCGCCCGGATTTCGCCGCTCTGTCGATCCGCAATCACTACCGCAGCCTCAAGCCCTTTTCCTGCTCGCTTGGAAAGTGCGGGCACTTTCTCGATCACCGCCTCTTCTGCCAGTTTTTGGGAGAGTGGGTCCAGGGTAGAGAAGACGCGCAGACCGGAGTCCGGGTTGAAGTGATCCCCTACCCGCTCCTTAATTTCCGTTCTGAGCAGGTCAAAATACGCAGGCTGACGTGTCGACAGTGACGGTTTTTTCTTGATACCAAGCGGGCGGGAAGCAGCCGTGTTGTATTGCTCGCCGGTCAGAAGGTTGGCTTCAAGCATAAGCTTGAGCACCAGATCCCGGCGTTCCAGGGCGCGTTCAGGAAAACGCCACGGGTTGTAATAAGACGGGCCTTTGACCATCCCCACCAGCAATGCCAACTGATCCACGGTCAGTTCCTGTATCGGACGGCCGAAATAAAGCCGGGCTGCCAGCGGGAAGCCATGTACCGCCTGCCCCTGGTTTTGACCAACGTACACTTCGTTCAGGTACGCTTCCAGAATACGGTCTTTGCTGTAGCGGTAGTCAATGATCAGCGCAATGTAGGCTTCGCGGATTTTCCGCCACAGGGTTTTATCACGGGTCAGGAAGAGGTTCTTTGCAAGCTGCTGGGTCAGGGTTGAGCCGCCCTGCACCGTCCGGCCAGCGCGCAGGTTGGCAACCGCAGCACGGGCAATGGCGGTGAGTGACACGCCTTCATGCTGGTAAAAGTCACGGTCTTCGGTTGTCAGGAGGGCTTCCACCAGCAATTCAGGGAATCGCTCTCTTGGCAAAAACAGCCGCTGCTCTTCACCGCCGGATTCCAGCATACCGAGCAGCTTGGGCTCAATGCGCAGGAAACCGAGTTGCTTGCCGGAGTCTTCCATTTTCAGCCCGGTAACACCGTGGGAGTCAAAACTCACCATCACGTGGCGTGCAGGCTCTGACCCATCTTCAAACTCAAACGGGCGACGGATAAGTTCAATCCGGGTGCTGGATGCAGAAAACTCGCCAGGGTGAGCCGGGTGACGCACTTTTTTATAATTGAGGAGGTCGAGTTCTTTGCGCAGTTCTTTGATGGTAACCGGTTCACCGTTTGCCAGGTACATTACCCGGCCGTATACCACCGCCGGCAGTTCCCAGAGCTGGCCGTCAAAGCGCGAGCGCACCTGGCTGTCCAGGTAAATCCCGGTAACGATAATAACTGCCAGCCCAACCAGGCTGAGCTTTGCCCCCAGGACAGCCAGCTTTTTCAGCCAGCCTTTCTTGCCACCGGATGCCGGTTGCTTGCTTTTGCGTGCTGCCGTTTTTCTTCCTTTGCCTGATGCGGCTTTTGGGGTCGACTTTCGGCGCGTTTTCCCGGTAGGCTTTTTGTCGTCCTGGCTACTGCTCATGCTCTGTTTTCTTTCAGCCTCTCTGATTAAATTGGTCATCATTTACCCCTGGAGCTGACGCTTGGTTTTCCGCGTCGGTTCATGGGTGGCAGGATTATCCGGCCAGACATGTTTGGGGTATCGTCCTTTCATCTCTTTTTGTACTTCCCGGTAGGCTCCTTGCCAGAAGCTCGCCAGATCCCGGGTGATCTGTAAAGGCCGTTGTGCAGGGGAAAGCAGCTCAATCACCAACGTCACCCGGCCCATTGCGATAACCGGGGATGCCTGCTGGCCATACATTTCCTGCATCCGCACAGCGAGGACAGGATCTTCGCCCTCTTTATACCGGATGGTATAGCTGCTTCCTGTTGGCACTTCGAAACGTGCAGGCACCTTACTGTTCAGGGTTTTGACTTTGTCCCAGCCCAGGTAGGCTTCCAGTGCACCTTTCAGATCCAGCTTTTTCAAGTCACTCAGCTTACGCATGCCGGCCATAAAAGGAACCAGCCAGTTATCCAACTCCGCCAGAAGCGTCTCATTATCCAGAGCAGGCAGTGCCAGCTCCGGCAGCCACTCTCGTCCACAGCGGGCACGGACAAGCAGACCCTCGCTGTTTTCATCCCACGGCAGGCTGGGCAGCCCCTTACGGCGTACCGCATTTGCCAGGGCTTCACCGATTCTTGCCGGGTCAGGCTCCGGCAATGCCTTGCGACTGACTACCAGAGCACCAATCCGTTTTTGCTGCTCGGCAACCAGACGGCCTTTGCCGTCATCCCAGTCAACCCGATCCTCTGTCTCGAACAATCCAGGAAGGTGGCTTTCCAACTCATCCATATCAGCCGCCACAGCAGCAAAAATACGACTGTCACCCTGCCGGGTCGTGGTCAGCTCTGCCACAACCAGTGTATTTTCAGATGACAGCGGTTCATCCGGATCCAGTGACGCGCCGTGGCCATTCGCCAGCAGGTACCGCCCTTCATTTCCCCTGCTTATGGCAATTCTGTCCGGGAATGCAGCAGCAAGTAACGGTGCCAACCAGATCGGGGACAGTTCATCCCCCAATGAGATACCCAACTGTTTTGCAAACAGTCCTGCCCGCTTATTTGCCATTCCCCCTCGGCGCTGCATCTCTGCTATTTGCAAACGGATATCTGCACTGTTCCTACCCCGGGGGGGTTCTTCCATCCATGCAGCCAGCCAGGCGGCAGTTTCTTTCACTGAGCGGCCTTTTGCCTGGCAGCCCCAACGTTCGGCATGGCAGAGCATGGCACCAATTCGCGGATCGGCTGAATACCGGGTAGCAACCCGGCCAAATTCTGAAAGTACCGGTTTGTCTTTTCCGGGTTCTAAAATCCCAAGCTGAATCAGCAGTGTAGTGGCCTGCTGTAAATGCCCGGTAGGAGGAAGGTCAATCCATTGTAAATCTGCGGCGCGGCACCCCCACTGAGCAAGCTCCAAAACTAGCGAGGACAGATCGCTGTTGAGGATCGCGGGTTCCGGCTCGCCCCTCAGCCGCTGGAATTCCTCTTCACTGTAAAAACGCTGGCAAGTCCCTGCCTCTATACGCCCGGCACGGCCTGCCCGTTGGATGGCTGAAGATTTGGCAATTCGCCGGGTCTCCAGTTTTGTCACCCCGCTTTTGGGGTTAAAGACAGCAACCCGCTCCATCCCGCTGTCCACGACCATGCGGACACCTTCGATTGTCAGGCTGGTTTCAGCGATATTGGTGGTGAGTACCAGCTTTCTCAATCCGGTGGGAGCAGGAGCAATAGCGGCCTGTTGCTCTTTGGGAGACAGTTGCCCATAGAGCTGGCAAAGGAGTATATCATCCGGAAGTGTGCCCTCCAGCGCATCAGCCAACCGGCGGATTTCACCAGTCCCAGGAAGGAATACCAGTGCAGAGCCGGGCTCTTCCGCCATCAACTTGCGAATGGCCCGGGCATATTCATTTTCCCACCCGTACTGCCAGGCAATGCTCTGGTGGCGGTAACTGATGGGATATTGCCGCCCTTCAGAAATGATCACCGCCGCCTCCGGCAACCAGCCAGACAGGGCTGCGTTATCAAGGGTTGCTGACATAATGAGGATTTTCAGATCATCCCGCAGGCCAGCCTGGACATCCAAGGCAAAAGCCAGGGCAGTATCTGCGTGGAGGCTGCGCTCATGGTATTCATCGAAAATCAGCAGGCTGACCCCCTCCAGCTCCGGGTCAGACTGGATCATCCGGGTAAGAATCCCTTCAGTCACTATTTCCAGCCGGGTTTCAGTGGAAACTTTATTTTCCCCGCGTACCCGGTACCCCACTTGCTTCCCAACCGGTTCGCCAAGCTGAGAGGCAAGGTAAGCCGCTATATTGCGTGCCGCCAGTCGACGGGGCTCCAGCATCACTATCTTCCCCTCCAGCTTTCCCTCCTTTAACAGGAAAAGCGGCAACCGGGTCGATTTACCCGCACCGGGAGGTGCCTGCAATATAATTTGGGAAGCATCAGAAAGCCGGTCTTGGAGCGTATGGATCACCGCATCAATGGGCAGCTGTGACAATGTCGGTTACCTTGTGTCATCATGTACGTTTCCCCGCATTGTACAGGAAAGACAATGACAAATGAGCGCCTCTTCTTCGCCCTTGGGGCATCGGAAGCAGAAGGGTGCACTGGTGATTCCGAAGCGCTGCTGGTGCTGAAAAATGGCTGTCGGTCATTTGGAAAACCCGTCCCGGATAACAACCTGCACCTGACACTTGCCTTCCTGGGGAATGTATCCGGCATCCAGAAAAGCGCCCTCGTGACAGAAGTAGGGAAAATGCGTTTCAAGCAGTTTTCTGTTTCTGCAGAAAAAGTTGCCCTTTGGACACGAAGCGGCATTTTGCGGCTGGATACCTCTTTGCCGGATACGCTGGGTTCGCTCTCTGCCAGCCTGCACAGTTTGGCGGTTAAGTGTGGAATAGCTGTAGAGACACGCCAATACCACCCCCACTTTACCCTTTGCCGGAAGGCACATGATGGCAACTGGCCCCAGCCGGAAATGCCGCTGCGATTTACCTTCAGTGAGTTTGGCCTCTACCGTTCACAACCGTCAAAGGACGGCAAGGGTGTCATTTATACCCGGCTGCATCACTGGCCTCTTTATTAACACGGAGTTTTATTCCCATGCTTTTCACCCCGGACCTGCAACCCGGCACCCTGATTAAACGCTACAAACGCTTTCTGGCCGATATCACCTTACCTTGCGGCAAGGAGCTAACGCTGCATTGTGCCAACACCGGGGCCATGACCGGCTGTGCGGAACCGGGGAACACGGTTTGGTATTCCACGTCTGACAACGCCAAACGTAAGTACCCTAACAGCTGGGAGATCTCAGAAACGCCACAGGGACACCGTATTTGCGTCAACACAGCCCGTGCCAACGGGTTGGTCGCTGAGGCTATCAACGCTGGCGTTATCACAGAATTAACAGGTTATGAAACACTGAAAACGGAAGTACGGTATGGTAATGAAAACAGCCGAATTGATATTTTGCTGGAAAACAACACCCTGCCTCCTTGCTATATCGAAGTAAAAAGTGTCACTTTGCTCGGGCAGAATGGTCAGGGCTATTTTCCGGATGCGGTGACCACGCGGGGACAGAAGCACCTGCGTGAGCTGGCCCATATGGTAGAAAACGGTCACCGCGCGGTGCTGTTTTTTGCGGTACTTCACACAGGTGTTAACAAAGTAGCTGCTGCCCGTCACATTGATTTGGCATATGGAAAACTGCTTGATGAGGCCATTGCATCCGGTGTGGAAGTGCTATGCTATCAAGCAGATATATCACCTAAAGAGATGCGCCTGACAGCCCGCATCCCCTTTAGTGAAAGCTGAAATTGCTGATGTCTTCACATTGACGTTTTAACAATGCTAATCAATGATTGCTAGACAGGGGCCTTTCTGCTATAGATACCGCCCTCTTTTGACCGCAGTGGTCAAGGTGTGTTTAGGAGAAGCTGAATGCCAGAGAGCAAAGTAAAGAAATCACTGGGAATCCTTGCAACCGCCGGTCTGGAACCATACCAGGAAAAGCCAGGTGAGGAATACATGAACGAGCAGCAGCTCGATCATTTCCGCAAGATCCTTCAGGCTTGGCGCAATCAGCTCAGGGAAGAAGTTGGTCGCACCGTTACCCACATGCAGGACGAAGCGGCAAACTTCCCGGATCCGGTGGACCGTGCTGCCCAGGAAGAAGAATTCAGCCTGGAGCTGCGCAACCGTGACCGCGAGCGCAAGCTGATCAAGAAAATTGAGAAAACCCTGCAGCGCATCGAAGACGACGATTTCGGCTTCTGCGACTCTTGTGGCGTAGAAATTGGTGTACGTCGCCTGGAAGCGCGCCCAACCGCTGAACTCTGCATCGACTGCAAGACGCTGGCAGAGCTCAAAGAAAAGCAAATGGCGGGTTAATATAGAAGAAGGGAGCAATTGTGCTCCCTCTTTTATTAGGCTGATAACATTCCCATGAACAACATGACGTCGAAGCCGTACGTCGGGCGTTTTGCACCCTCGCCATCCGGTCCCCTTCATTTTGGCTCCCTGATTGCCGCACTGGGCAGTTACCTGCAAGCAAAATCACAACAAGGCTCCTGGTTAGTCCGTATTGAAGATATCGATCCCCCCCGTGAAATACCGGGTGCTGCCGATGCTATTCTGCGCACATTGGACAGCCATGGACTGCATTGGGACGGAGAGCTCGTCTATCAAAGTGACCGGCTGGAAACCTACCAGGCACAAATTGATCGCTGGATTGAGAGCGGTGATGCCTACTACTGCCAGTGCACCCGTAAGCAGATAAAAGAGAGCGGCGGTTTCTATGCCGGGACGTGCCGTGATCTGTCACTGAGTCCAGACGGAACTGCTGTCCGGCTTAAAGTGGACAAGCCGGTACTGGAATTTCAAGACATTCTGCACGGCAGCACACCGATACCAGAGCAATTGGCTTGGGAAGATTTCATTATCCGCCGCCGTGACGGCCTTTTTGCCTATAACCTTGCGGTAGTTTTGGACGATATTGAAGCTGGAATTACTGAGGTTGTCCGTGGAGCAGATCTGATTGAGCCTACCGGCCGGCAGGTTTTCCTCTACCACAAACTGGGTGCAACACCGGTAAGTTACCTTCACCTTCCTTTGGCCACTGGTGAAGATGGTGGAAAGCTATCAAAACAAAACCACGCACCCGCTATTGATAACCGACTGGCGGGGCATAATTTATGTCATGCTATGCGCTTTCTGGGGCTCAATCCTTATGCCGGATTGGCGCATGCATCTCCAACAGAAATCCTGGCGTGGGGCACGGAAAACTGGTCCCTTTCGACGATACCGAAAAATACGAGTATCATTGCCCCATTCTAAAATTTGGCGCCTTGATATACTATATGCCGCCATTTGTTTGCTCAAAACTAACAGAAAGAGGTGACCTATTCTTAGTCGAGTTGCCAGTTTTTGCCGTAAGGTACTGAATCGTGACCGTGATGAAGGAACACGTGCAGTGGAAGATCTGCAGTTAAATGTTATTTCTCGGCAAGAGCATTCGATTTCACGCAGAGACATCAGCGAAAATGCGCTGAAGGTGCTCTATCGCCTGAATAAAGCCGGATACGACGCTTATCTGGTAGGGGGCGGTGTACGCGATCTGCTTTTGGGTAAACAGCCGAAAGATTTTGATATTGCCACCAACGCCACACCGGAAGAAGTGCGCCGCCTGTTCCGAAACTGTCGCCTTGTCGGCCGCCGTTTCCGTCTGGCCCACATCTTGTTTGGCCGTGATGTCATTGAAGTTGCAACCCTGCGTGGCCACCACGAAGAAGCCGCCAGCGCCAAGCAACAGGCAGCCTCCCGCTCCCGCGAAGGTATGCTGCTGCGCGACAACGTGTACGGTTCAATTGACCAGGATGCCGAGCGCCGCGACTTCACCGTCAATGCACTTTACTACGATATTTCTGACTACTCTGTCCGTGACTATGCCGGTGGCATGGAAGATCTGGAGCAGGGTGTCATCCGCCTGATCGGTGACCCGGAAACCCGCTACCGCGAGGACCCGGTGCGCATGCTGCGTGCAGTACGCTTTGCCGTGAAGCTGGATATGAATATCAACACGGCTACGGCTGCACCGATTCCGCATCTGGCTGGATTGTTACGGGACATCCCATCTGCCCGCCTGTTTGAGGAAAGCCTTAAGCTGCTCCAGGCCGGCCAGGGACAACAGACCTACCGCATGTTGCGCGAGTATGGCCTGTTCCAACAACTTTTCCCTTTGCTGAGTGAATACTTCACCGAAGATTTTTCCAGCCAGACGGAAAAGATGTTGGATCTGGTACTGAGCTCTACCGATCGCCGTGTTGCTGAAAACATGCGCCTCAATCCGGCATTCCTGTTTGCGGCCATGCTCTATTACCCGGTTGCAGTTCGCGCTGAAGAGATCAGTGTCGAAGGTGGCCTGAGCTTCTATGATGCCTTTATGGTTGCCGCCAATGACATTATTGACGAGCAAGTGAAGAGCATTGCGATCCCACGTCGTTTCACCGCTATGATTCGCGAGATCTGGCAGCTGCAATTGCGCCTTAGCCGCCGTAACGGAAAACGAGCCTTCAAGATGATGGAACTGCCTAAGTTCCGAGCTGCATTCGATTTCCTCGAAATGCGTGGCAAGATTGAAGGCGGCAAAGCCCAGGAACTTGCTGAGTGGTGGAGAGCTTTCCAGGAAGCCGACCGTGACAAGCGCGCCGAAATGGCTACTGCGCTCGAAAAAGCGGACTCCCGTCACCGTAAATCTTCATCGCGTCGCCGTCGCAGTCCTGCCAAGAAACGCCATAAGAGCAGACAAGCAGCAGACTCATGATTCGGACATATATTGCTATTGGCAGTAACTTGTCCGATCCTATCGGTCAGGCTAACGCCGCTATTGATGCACTGAAACAGATACCGGAGAGCCGCCTGGTGGCGGTATCTTCCCTGTATGGCAGCAAACCGATGGGGCCGCAGGACCAGCCGGATTATGTCAATGCCGTGGCAGCACTGGATACCCAGCTGTCACCTTTGGCACTGCTGGATAAAACCCAGGAAATAGAAAACGCTCAAGGAAGGGTGAGAAAGGATGAACGTTGGGGGCCTCGCACCCTGGACTTAGATATTTTACTCTACGGCCAGGAAACCCTTTCATGTGCACGGCTGACCGTCCCCCACTATGGAATGAAAGACCGGGAATTTGTGCTGTACCCGCTGGCTGAGATTGCCCCAAAACTGGAGTTGCCCGACGGCAGCCTCCTCTGTGATCTCATAGCCAGGGTCGATCGTAACGGTCTAACCCGCATCCAGTTTTAGCCCATTTTCGCGGTTTGCAGAGTTTGCAGGCCGCTTTCAGGTTTTTTGGGAGATTTTATGAAAAAGGTAACCATCACCGATTTGATGGCGTGGAAGAAGGAAGGCCGCAAATTTGCGACCATTACTGCTTACGACGCCAGCTTTGCCGGCCTGTTTGAAGAACAAGGTATTCCTGTCATTCTGGTTGGTGATTCTCTGGGAATGGTATTGCAAGGCAAGTCTGACACGCTGTCAGTTACTGTCGAAGAAATTGCTTACCACACCCGTTCGGTCCGTGCCGGCAGCCCTAACACCCTGCTCATGGCTGACATGCCGTTTATGAGCTACAGCACTCCGGAAAAAGCCTGTGAAAGTGCCGCCGAGCTGATGCGTGCCGGTGCCAACATGGTCAAAATCGAAGGCGGAGCCTGGTTGGCTGATACTGTTACCGCACTGACCGAGCGCGCCGTCCCTGTGTGTGCCCACCTAGGCCTGACACCACAATCTGTAAATATCTTTGGTGGCTTCCGTGTGCAAGGGCGTGACGCCGATAAAGCGGAGCAGATGGTAAAGGACGCCTTGGCCCTCGAAAAAGCCGGTGCGCAGGTAATCCTGCTGGAATGCGTACCTGCAACTCTGGCTGCCCGAATTGCTGAAACGGTTTCCGTCCCAGTTATCGGCATTGGTGCCGGTAAAGGCACTGATGGCCAAATCCTGGTAATGCACGATATCCTAGGTATTTCAGCAAACTATATCCCGAAATTCTCCAAAAATTACCTCGCGGAAACCGGCGATATCCGCAAAGCTGTGGCCCAGTATGTGAGTGACGTTGAAAGCGGCACCTTCCCGGGCCCAGAGCATACCTTTAACTAAGGAGACACAATGCAAACTTCTGCTGATATTAATCAGATTCGCGAGCATATCGCCAAATGGCGCCTTGATGGCCGCCGCATTGCATTCGTCCCTACCATGGGTAACCTGCACGAAGGTCACCTGACCCTTGTACGAAAGGCCCGTGAAAACGCCGATGTTGTTATCGTCAGCATCTTCGTCAACCCAATGCAGTTTGACCGTGCAGAAGATCTGAAAAACTATCCACGCACGCTGGATGCAGACCTTTCAAAACTTGCCAATGAGTGTGTGGACCTGGTGTTTACACCAACCCCGGAAGTCATGTACCCACGCGGTATGGACCAGCAGACCTCTGTAGAGGTACCGGGGCTGTCAAACATGCTTGAAGGCGCATCCAGACCCGGTCACTTCCGTGGGGTCGCCACTGTCGTTACCAAGCTGTTCAATATCGTCCAGCCTGACGTAGCCCTGTTCGGTGAAAAAGATTTCCAGCAAGTCGCGGTTATCCGCCGAATGGTGGAAGACCTGTGCTTGCCAGTTGACGTTATCAGTGTTCCAACCGTTCGTGAGCTGGACGGCCTGGCCATGAGCTCCCGTAACAGCCTGTTGATGGTAGATGAGCGTCAGCGTGCCCCGGTTCTTGCCAAGACTCTTCGTTGGATCAGCAGCCAGATGCGTGGCGGCCGTGACGACTTTGCAGAGTTGGTGCTGGACGGAAATGACCAGTTGCGTGCAGCAGGCCTGGAACCGGACGAGATTTTCATCCGTGATGCCCTGACCCTGCAGCCGGTTGGTGAAAATACCACTCAGGCGGTTATCCTGGCTTCAGCATTCCTCGGTAAGGTTCGCCTTATCGACAACCTGCTGGTTGAGCTGAGCGCTGTTCAGGAAGAAAAAGAAGGCGAATAAGCCCTCCCCCTCTCCCTGACAACCAGATACAAAAACGCCCGCATTAATGCGGGCGTTTTTGTATGCATTGGAAAACTGTGTCAGTTACGAAGGCCTATCCCTCTGGAGACCAGATACCAGGCAACGCCATACAGGGCGAGGGTAAACACTGCCAGCAATGAAAAGGCAGTCCCAATCCCTACATCTGACACGCCCAGGAAACCATACCGGAAGGCATTCACCATATACACAATCGGATTGAGCTTGGATACGCCCTGCCAGAATCCCGGTAACAGGGAAATAGAGTAAAAAACGCCACCAAGGTACGTCAGTGGTGTCAGTACAAACGTCGGGATAATGCTGATATCGTCAAAGGTCCTGGCAAATACCGCGTTGATAAGTCCACCGAGTGAGAACACGATGGACGTCAGCAGCACTGTTACCACCAACACACCAATATGCGAAAGTTGGAGATCAACAAAAAACAGTGAAACCAGCGTGACCATCAGGCCAACCAGCACACCACGCGCTACACCGCCGGCAACAAACCCGGCAATAATGATGTAGTTGGGAATCGGGGCGACCAGCAACTCTTCTACATTGCGCTGGAATTTGGCGCTGAAAAAAGAACCGGCCACATTGGAGTATGAGTTGGTAATGACCGACATCATGATAAGACCCGGGACGATATATTCCATGTAGGAAAAGCCATCCATCTGCCCTATCCGGCTGCCAATCAGGTTGCCAAATATGATGAAGTAAAGAGTCATGGTGATAGCTGGCGGCACCAGAGTCTGTACCCAGATACGCATGAAGCGGTTTACTTCTTTGTGTACAAGGCTGGAAAAGGCTATCCAGTAGTTGCGGTTCATGCCTTCACCTCCCCATTCTGACGCACCAGGTTCACAAACAGCTCTTCCAGGCGGTTAGCCTTGTTGCGCATGGACAGCACAGTGACCCCCTGCTCTGAGAGCTGGCCGAAAATGCCGTTGAGCCCTTCTGATTTCGCCACTTCAATTTCCAGGGTAGTGTCATCTACCATATTCCAGCTGGCCCCGTTGAGGGTAACCGGCCCATGGCCCGGCTTAAGGTCGAGGATAAAGGTTTCCACATCGAGCTTGGCGAGAAGTTCACGCATTGAGGTATCTTCCACCAGCTCTCCCTTGTCGATAATGCCGATATGTCGGCACAGCATTTCGGCTTCTTCGAGGTAGTGGGTGGTCAGGATGATGGTAATACCCTGCTGGTTTATCTCACGCAGGAAAGTCCACATCGAGCGCCGAAGCTCAATATCCACACCGGCTGTCGGCTCATCAAGGATCAGTAGTCTCGGCTCATGCATCAACGCACGGGCAATCATAAGGCGACGTTTCATACCGCCGGACAATGCACGCGCCGGCTGGTCGCGTTTATCCCAAAGATCGAGCTGGGTCAGGTACTTCTGCGCCCGTTTTTTTGCTTCCGCACGTGGGACACCATAATACCCGGCCTGATTCACGACAATTTGCTCAACCTTTTCAAACTGGTTGAAGTTGAACTCCTGAGGTACCAGGCCAATTTGGCTTTTAGCCTCAACTTTCTGGCTGTCGAGGTCGTACCCAAAGACGGAGACCTCGCCACTGGTTTTGTTAACCAGTGAACTGATAATACCGATGGAAGTTGATTTACCGGCACCATTTGGACCCAGTAAGGCATAAAAGTCGCCCTGTTTGACGTTGAGGCTGATGCCCTTAAGCGCCTCAACATTCCCCGGATAAATCTTTCTGAGGTTTTTTATTTCCAGTGCATTCATAAGTATCAATTATTGTTACATATCTAAGAAACTGTTCGGATCTGATTTTCACCGTTTCGGGGTATAGTAACGACAGTCAAGGATCGGAGTAAAAGAACAATGCCTGAAATCAAACAGCTGTTTGCCAACAACACCAAGTGGGCTGAAAATTTCAAGGATGAAAATCCAGATTATTTTGCCCGTCTGGCAGAAGAACAAAAGCCAGAATATCTGTGGATCGGCTGCGCCGACAGCCGGGTACCGGCAGAGCGCCTGACCGGACTTGAATCCGGGGAGCTATTTGTCCACCGTAATGTGGCAAACCAGGTTATCCATACCGACTTAAACTGCCTCTCCGTTGTTCAGTATGCCGTTGACGTACTGAAGGTTAAACACATCATCATCTGCGGACACTATGGTTGTGGCGGTGTCCACGCCGCTATTGAAAACCCGGAACTTGGCCTTATCAATAACTGGCTTCTGCATATCAGGGATCTTTACCTCAAGCACCGCAATTACCTTGGCAGCCTGCCAAAGGAACAACGCGGCGACCGCCTCTGTGAAATTAACGTCACTGAGCAGGTCTATAACCTGGGTAATTCCACCATCCTGCGCAATGCCTGGGAGCGCGGCCAGAATGTCGCTGTACATGGTTGGTTCTACGATATTACCGACGGCGTGTTACGCGATCTTGAAATGACCGCAAGAAGCCGGGAGCAGCTGGAAGTGAACTACCAGTCAGCCATCGCCAAACTTATTCCGCAAAGCGAGTAGCCCTGATTCTGGGATACAAAAATGGCGCAGATATCTCTGCGCCATTTCCCTTCACGTTTACACAAGCTTAACGTGATTAATCTTCCAGTGGTACCACTTTGCCGATAAATGGCAGATGGCGGTACTTTTGTGCGTAGTCGATACCCACGCCAACAACGAACTCGTCTGGAATGCTGAAACCGAACCAGTCAACATTTACGTGTACTTCACGGCGCTCAGGCTTGTCCAACAGCGTACAGATGCGCACTGAGTTTGGCTCACGCAGTTTAAGGATTTCACACACTTTCGACAGTGTGTTGCCGGTATCGATAATGTCTTCAACAACCAGTACGTCCTTGCCTTTGATATCATCATCCAGATCTTTCAGGATACGTACATCACGGGTACTTTCCATCGCGTTGCCGTAGCTGGATGCTGTCATGAAATCAACAGAATGCGGCACTTGGATTGCGCGGGACAGATCAGCCATAAAGACAAATGATCCGCGCAGCAGACCAACCAGAACCAGATCCTTGGAATCCTTGTACATCTCTGTGATCTGTTCACCCAGTTCGCGAATACGTGCCTGCACGTCTTCCTCTGAGATCATCACTTCGATGGTGTGTTTCATAATTCAACCTCTTCAGCGCAGCCCAGGCTACGCACTGTTGTTCAAAAACGCATCGTGAGCCGAATACGAAAAAGAGCATAGTCTACCACAGCAGCCAGCCCCATTTCTCTTTTGGATGCGTTCAGATTAGCCGAAAGCCAGCAGGAAAAATCACCTCATTTTTCGGACAACCCACTGTCTCAATATTGAAACTTGCAGTAGACAGGTACACTTTTCTTGATATGACACACGTTTCGCATTAACAAACGCTAAATTCACCGCAGATCGTGATTCTTCATCTGTAAAATAGTTGGATAGCTCTGTACAGTAATTAACCAAATCAATAATAACATCCACTCCATTCTCTTTAGATTGAGGGATTTAGCGGTACCCAAGAATAGTTGGCTATTAAGGAAAATTATGGAAACTGTCACCAGGAAGACTCGAACCCGTCTCTCCCCTAAGAAGCGCAAAGAGCAGCTATTGCAACATGCTGTGGAAGTGTTTTCTGTCCGGGGAATCGGTCGCGCAGGTCACGCCGACATTGCTGAGTTGGCCAATGTTTCTGTTGCCACCGTATTCAACTACTTCCCGACAAGGGAAGACTTGGTCGATGAAGTGCTGAAATGTGTCGAATCAGAGTTCAGCAACATCATCAGTGAGTGCGTTGACCCGGAGAACAAAACACTACGCGACAGTCTGGAACACTTGATGAGCAGCCTTATAGACGATGCCATCGCCCAGAAAGAATGGGTACGCGTCTGGTATGAGTGGAGTACTGCCATCCGAGACAATGTCTGGAACCAATTTATCATGCGTAACCAGCCCAGCTTCGAGCTGATTACCCGGATGTTCGAAAAAGGCATTGAGCGCGGTGAAGTCCAAAGCAATGAAAAGCCAGAATTTTTGGCCCAGCTGCTTCAAGGGGTCACCTATGTCATCTACCTTCAGGCAAACCGTCACCAGGATAAAGATCTGTTGAAAGCTCAGGCCGGCACATACATTGAGTATTTGTGTAATGCCAAGCGTGAAATGGTGTAAACCGATATCCCAGTATTGAAGCGATAAAAAGAGCTGGCTAAGCCAGCTCTTTTCTATTTTTATGCCGTTTCAAACAGCACTGGGTCGTGTTTAATCACTGAGACCACCACCCGGTCACCCACAGCCAGGATAAGGTTCGAATACACCACCAGCTTGCAGTTGTTCACATCAACCACATAGCGGCAGGCATCTCCCATAAACTGCATCTCATCAATCACACCGTCACCATCAGGGCTTGCACTGATAGCCAGGTTCTGCGGGCGTAAAAGCCACAGTGCGTCGTTCGCGCCCCCTAAAGGTGCTGCCCATTCGCCCAATGGCGAAGACAGCCTGTCGTCCCCCGAACGGGTTACCGGCACATAGGAGCCTGCCCCCAGAAAATCGGCGACAAACCTCGAGCTTGGTTTGTAGTAAAGCTCAGGTGCGGTGCCAAATTGCTCTATCACCCCGTCGTTCATGACTGCCAGTTTGTCGGAAAACGCAAAGGCTTCTTCCCGGCTGTGAGTCACAAATATCGCTGTTACACCCTGGCTTTTAAATATCTTCCTGATTTCGCGGATAAGCTCCTGACGCACTTGGGTATCGATATTTGAAAATGGTTCGTCCAACAGCAAAAGTTCCGGCTCACATGCCAGTGCACGTGCGATAGCGACGCGTTGCTGCTGCCCTCCGGAAAGCTGGTGCGGGTAACGCTCAGCAAAAGCTTCAAGATGGACCAGTCGCAGCATCTTGGCCACCTGCTCTTTGGCCCGGTTTTTTTCCCACTTGCTGATACCAAACATGATATTTTCAGCCACCGTCAGGTGAGGAAACAGGGCGTAGTCCTGGAAGATCATTCCAATATTACGCTTTTCAGGGGGCTCACTGAATTTACCGTCATTCAGTACGCGGCAGTTTACTGATACCTTTCCTGCATCAAGCGGAAGCAATCCGGCAATGGCTTTGAGCAGCGTGGTTTTACCACAACCGCTGGCGCCTAAAAGGCACACAATTTCCCCACGCTCCACTTCAAGCGAAAGGTTATCCAGAACAGCCTGGCCGTTATAACGACAAGTCAGGTTTTTAATTGAAAGCGTGCAACTCATGAATGCGTCTGCTCCAGGGAACGGTTTATCAATATCAGTGGCACCAGGCCAACCAGAACCAGCAAAATGGCAGGCAATGCCGCCAACTCCAAGTGCTCGTCAGAGGCAAAATTAAACACATAAGTAGCAAGGGTTTCAAAATTGAACGGTCTTAGCAAGATTGCTGCGTTCAATTCCTTCATAGATTCAATGAAAACCAGAAGCCCGGCAATCAGGCAGCTACGGCGGATTAGGGGCAAATGCACGCGGCGCAACATTTGTGTGGCGCTGCATCCCATTGTCCTGGATGCCATATCCAGGGAGGGTGAAACTTTTGCCAATCCGGACTCCACCGAACCAATCGCTACGGCAGCAAAGCGGACGACAAACGCCGCCAGTACGGCAAACATGGTACCAGACAGAATAAGGCCGGGTCTGCCCCACCCCAAAGCCAGGGCTGCATCATTTATCAGGTGATCCGCATTGGTCAGGACGATAAGTACCCCGATTGCCAATACGGTTCCCGGTACAGCATAGCCGGTAGATGCAATGCGGCTGGGTACCAAACTGGCTGTCGTTCCTCTCAGGCGGCGGTAAACATTCACCAGCAATGCCAGCACCACTGTAACTAATGCTGTCGCGACAGAAAGATTCAGGCTGTTCAGGCTGTACTCTAGGAATTCATTACTCCAGGATTCTTCCCAGTAACCGTAGGCATAGTTAACCAACTGAAGCATCGGCAGTAAAAAGGCGATGGTCACAAGCCCCCAGCACCATCCTGCAGCCAGCCATTTTCCCCAGGCAGACAACTCCAGACGCTCAAGAGGTTTGGCATTGCCCCCCTGGGAATAGAGTTTCTGTTTCCGGCGGCTGTGGCGCTCGGCACTTATCAGCATAAAAATGACCAACAGCATAATGGCCGAAATTTTGGCGGCCGCGTTGAGGTTGGAATACCCAAGCCAGGTGTCATATACCGCTGTTGTCAGTGTATTTACTGCAAAATAGCTGACCGTACCAAAGTCACCGATTGCCTCCATGGCAACCAGGGATGCTCCCACTGCAATTGCCGGGCGTGCCAATGGCAATGAAATGCGGAAGAAACTCTGCAGCGGCGTTTTACCCAGCAGACGGGCTGACTGGGTCAGCGTTTCACCCTGTTCTATAAAGGCACTTCTGGCAAGCAGATAAACATAGGGGTAAAGGACCAAAGCCAGGACAAAGCTGGCACCATAAAGCGTTCGCAAGTCCGGAAACCAATAATCATGGACAGATTGCCAGCCGAAAAGATCACGCAGGAATATCTGTATAGGGCCGGCAAAATCGAACCAGTCGGTGTAGATATACGCCATGATGTATCCGGGGACAGCCAATGGCAACACCAGGGCCCATTGCAATACATGCTCACCAGGCACCTTGTATCGCGCCATCAGCCAGGCAGTAGGAATCCCCAAAAGCAGGGCAAGCCCCACAACACCAATAGCCAGCCAGACCGTATTAGCTACATAGGTAGGCAGCACAGTGGACATCAGATGGGCAAAGACATCATCAATGCCCCCTAATGCGGTATAGAAAATCGCCAGAACGGGAAAAACCAGCAGCAGGGAAAACACCCAACTGCCGGTTTTGAAAAATATATTGTTGTCTTGCATTAACCTACAACATCACAACAAAAATTAAAGGCAAAGGGTACAACCCTTTGCCTTTTGTTTACAGGTCAAATTTGACTTCATCCAGCAACTTAACAGCTTTTTCGTGGTTGTTGGCAATGTCATCCAATGAGATATCGTCTGCACGGAACTCACCCCAAGATGCCACCAGCTCAGAGGCTTTTACATCCTGTTTAACCGGGTGCTCATAGTTCACTTCTGCATACATCTCCTGAGCAGTATCTGATGTCAGAAACTCCATCAATTTTTGTGCGTTATCTTTGTTCGGCGCATATTTCGCCATAGCCATGCCACTGACGTTGACGTGAGTGCCAAAGTCCTTCTGACCAACAAAGTTCAGGTAAACTGAATCGGCCCAAGGCTTTTGCTTCTCGTCATTGATCATTTTGCCCAGGTAGTAACTGTTACCCAGGGACAGATCACACAGGCCTTCAGAAATCGCCTTAACCTGAGCACGGTCGTTGCCCTGCGGCTTACGTGCCAGGTTCGCTTTTACACCTTCCAGCCACTGTTTGGTTTTTGCTTCACCATGGTGCGCAATCATCGCAGACACCAGGGATACGTTGTAAGGGTGCTTACCTGAACGGGTACAAATCTTTCCTTTCCACTGGGGATCAGCAAGATTCAGGTAGTCAAAATCTTCTGCCAGGCGGCCAACACGGTCACGGGAAGAGTAAACTGAGCGGGCACGCAGGGTCAGGGCAAACCACTTATCTTCATCATCGCGAAACTGAGCGGGTACATTTTCGTCAATCACCTTGCTGTCTACCGGCTGGACAAGATCTTTGTTTACCAGCTCAGACAGGCGGGCAATGTCTACAGTCAGAACTACGTCAGCAGGGCTGTATTCACCTTCCTGCTCCAATTTTTCAGCAAGGCCTTTTTTGGCAAACTTGATGTTTACCTTAATGCCGGTTTCCTTGGTAAATTCGTTAAGCATAGGTTCAATCAGGAACGGCTGACGGTAAGAATAGACGTTCACTTCCTCAGCAGCGGTCGCAGTGCCAGAAACCATACCTAACATCAGCGCCACGGAAGACAGCATTTTTTTCATTGTTAATCCCTGTTACGAAATGAAATGATAATGTTTATCACTTTCGTTAGTATACCCATCATCATCCCCGACGCAAGATCATGAAAATAAAAAACCCCGTGAATGTCTCACGGGGTTTGTATCAAAGTGTAACTGTTGCGTATTGTGTGACAGGTATTACTTCAGGCTGACAAACTCCGGGTAGGCATCAACACCACAGTCGTGAAGGTCCATTCCTGCCATCTCTTCTTCTTCACTGACTCGGATACCCATAGTCGCCTTGAGAATTCCCCACACAACCAGGCTACAACCGAATACCCAGGCAAAGATAACCACAGCACCAAACAACTGAGCGACAAAGCTGGCATCAGCATTGCTGAAAGGCACAACCATCAGGCCAAACAGTCCACACACGCCGTGCACAGAAATGGCACCTACAGGGTCATCAATCTTCACCTTATCCAGCGCAACGATGCTGAAGACCACCAGCACACCGGCAATCAAACCGATGATGAGTGCAGATACCGGTGAAGGGGACAGCGGGTCAGCAGTAATGGCAACCAGTCCGGCAAGGGCTCCGTTGAGCACCATGGTCAGGTCAGCCTTGCCCCAGGTTGTTTTACAGATACCCAGTGCTGCAATAGCGCCTGCAGCTGCTGCTGCGTTGGTGTTTAGGAAGATCTGTCCGACAGCGGTTGCGTTTTCAAAGTCTGAAACCATCAGTTGCGAGCCGCCGTTAAAGCCGAACCAACCGAACCAAAGGATAAAGGTACCCAGGGTTGCCAGCGGCATGTTTGAACCCGGAATCGGGTAAATGGCACCGTTCTTTCCATATTTACCCTTTCGTGCACCCAGGAGGAGGACGCCAGCCAGTGCCGCTGCAGCACCAGCCATGTGTACGATACCGGAACCGGCAAAGTCACTGAATCCCGCTTCTGACAGGAAACCGCCGCCCCAGGTCCAATAACCCTCAACCGGGTAGATAAAGCCAGTCAGTACGACAGAGAAAATAAGGAAAGCCCACAGTTTCATTCGCTCAGCCACGGCGCCGGACACCACAGACATTGCAGTTGCAACAAAGACAACCTGGAAGAAGAAATCCGACTCCAGCGAGTGGTCAGCACCTTCACCCTGTGTGCCAATCAGTGCTCCGATGGACGGCAACCAGCCACCTTCACCGTTGTCGACATACATAATGTTGTAGCCAATCAGCAGGTACATGGTACATGCAATGGCGTAGAGGCAGACGTTCTTGGTCAGGATCTCCGTTGTATTTTTTGAGCGGACAAGGCCCGCTTCCAACATGGCGAACCCGGCCGCCATCCACATAACCAACGCCCCTGAAATAAGGAAGAAAAAAGTGTCCAGGGCATACCTGAGTTCTGTTACTGTTGTTGTCAGTTCCATAGTCACGGCTCCTTGTGAAAGTTAAAGTGCTTCTGAATCCAGCTCACCGGTACGAATACGTACTGCCTGCTGGAGGTCATAAACAAAAATTTTGCCGTCACCTATCTTTCCTGTGTGTGACGCTTTGGCGATGGCCTCGACGACGTCATCGACATTTTCTGCACGCGCTGCAATTTCCAATTTAACTTTGGGCAGGAAATCCACCTGGTATTCTGCGCCGCGGTACAATTCCGTGTGTCCCTTCTGTCGGCCAAATCCTTTGACTTCCGAGACGGTCATACCATCTACACCAACATCGGATAACGCTTCGCGCACATCGTCCAATTTGAACGGTTTGATAATTGCTGTTATCAGTTTCATTACCTGCTCCCTCAGAAAATTCCCACGAACAACTTACACACTTACCGGTTACAAGCTCCGTGCCAAAAATAAATTACCAATAATTTCATAAGGTTAATTTACCCATATAAAAACAAACAAAAACGGCGCACCAAAGTGGTGCGCCGTTGATTCAGGTATTGGGCAAAATCAGTGCAGGTAAATTACCGCCCTTGAACTATTCAGTATTTAGACAAAAACGCCTGCCATGCCTCTAGAACGTCGATTAAGTCCTCGAAGCCACACAGTGCAATATTTTCTTCGTCGTAATAGTGCATGTCGTCTTCCAGATCATCATCGCCTTCGGAAAACAGTCTGTTGTCCTGGACCAAAGCTTCATTGTCACTCAGGACCAATGTCAGCTCCTCACCGACCAGCCGCCATTCCGATACCTGGTCTTTCATTTCATGGAGCTTTCCCAACACGAGCTGGATTTTTTCTTTATCCCGGCCAACTTCATCTGTCAGCCAGCGCCCCAGCGCTTCATGCCCCATGGAAAACTGGGCCCGGTAGCTGTCATCTAAATTATTACGGCGAAATTCGTAGTCCACGCATCCTCCTGCCGGTATTTAATGCCGGGCGCCATTTTGCGACTCCGGTTCGGATTTGCAAGCATACGGACAATAAAGTTTTTTACTGGCGCAAACTCTTCCAAGCCCGGGGTTTACGGATTGCCCTACATGCATTACACCTCTATCTGTCAGGAATACAGGGAATGACTCCACCCATGCAGATAGACGCAAGATTGGCCCAACAGATTGTATTGCGGGCCCAGAAGATCATTAATTACGCCATTAATGTAATGGACACCGCCGGGTACATTATTGCATCGAGCAATCCGGCACGTTTGCAACAAAAACACGAAGGCGCCATTGTTGCTCTTTCTGCCGGGCGGACGGTGGAAATCACCGGGGCTATGTCCAAGGAAATGAGCGGCGTAAAGCCCGGTGTTAACCTCCCTATATTTTTCCATGACGAGGTAATCGGCATCATCGGGATCTCTGGCGAACCGGAAGACATCCGCCAATACGGGGAACTGGTTCGGATGGCGGCGGAAATGACGGTAGAACACGCCTACCTGCTAGAAAGGGTTAGCTGGAACCAACAAAGCCGGCAGGAACTGTTGCTTCAGTGGATTGATACATCGGCAGAGCCTGAGCACCTGAAAGCCCTGGCTGTGCGATTGCAAAAGGATATCGACCAACCCCAGGGTATTGCACTGTGCCGCTTTGATGCCTCCTGCGATCCAAAGCAGTTACTTGATAGATTGGATCATAAATCCGGGGAATGGCTGTTTGCCCGTCTTGACCCGCAAACACTCGTCATCGCCATACCTCTTTCAGGAAAAACACCTTCCACACTTTCAACACGATGGGAGCAACAGCAACAGATACTGGAAAAACTGTTATTGGTCGATGGCAAGGCAACTCATATTGCCTACAGCCCGGCTGGCAACTTTACAGTACCCGGCCAATTTGCCGCCGCCCAGGGAGCACTCGCTGCTGGGCTTAAGCTGAACCCAAAAAGCAGAGTCTATTATTATGACAACTTGCAACTGGCATCGCTTCTGTTATGCCCGAATCTGGATTGGCAACAACGGGAAGTAAACCGGATACTCAGTCAACTCCATGAGAGAGGCCCGGATCTTCTCGCAACGGCCAGGATCTGGTTCTCCAACGACTGCAACAGCGAGTTGGCAGCTAAACAGCTTGCCATTCACCCCAACAGTTTGCGCTATCGACTCAACCGGGTTGAAGAAATTTGCCAAATCAACTTAGCAAACTTTCAGCACCGTGCACTCCTGTATGGCTGCGTGATCCTGGCATTCCCACCCAGCTAAATTGTTATAAAACACAAAAATTTGGCTGATTAATCCGTGATTTTTGTATTCTTGTCCATATTCAAACCCCAATGAATAGATAACAATGAATGTCAGCGCAGTCATTTCTGCCACTCATTCCATGGCCGGTCTGTTGTTATTGAAACGTTCGCATGAAGGAGCCCTCCTATGACCCATATCGTTATTTGCCCGGACTCATTCAAAGAAAGCCTGAGTGCCAGCGACGCTGCCCAGGCTATCGAGGCAGGATTTCGCCGCATCATCCCTGAGGCAAAATACACCCGAATCCCTATGGCAGATGGCGGTGAAGGCACAGTACAGAGCATGGTCGATGCATTGGGAGGCTCGGTTATTCCGGTCAAGGTTACCGGCCCATTGGGTGAGCAGGTTGAGGCTTTCTTCGGGATCAGCGGAGACGGGCAGACGGCTGTCATTGAGATGGCAGCCGCATCCGGCCTCCATCTAGTTCCAATAGCTCAACGAAACCCTCTGCTGACATCCAGTCAAGGGACAGGCGAGCTTATCCTTGCAGCTTTGGATAAAGGTGTCAGCCATATCATTATTGGCCTGGGTGGAAGTGCTACCAATGATGGTGGTGCCGGCATGGCCTGCGCACTGGGAGCCAGGCTGCTGGATGGAGAGGGGAATGATCTGAATCCAGGAGGGGGAGCTTTGGGCAAGCTTGACACGATCAATCTTTCCGGTCTGGATCCCCGCATCAAGAAAGTCCAAATTGACGTTGCCTGTGATGTTGACAATCCGCTTTGCGGGCCAAATGGGGCATCAACAATCTTTGGCCCTCAAAAGGGGGCTACTGATGAGATGGTGGCCATTTTGGACTCCAACCTCAGTCATTACGCATCGGTGGTTGAAAAACAGCTGAACTGCGATATCGCCAGTATCCCTGGGGCAGGTGCTGCCGGTGGGCTGGGGGCTGCACTTGCGGGTATATTCGGTGCAAGCCTGCGGCCGGGTGTTGAAATTGTGATTGAAACTGTCCGCCTCCACAACTATCTCGCAGACGCCGATCTGGTCATCACAGGGGAAGGAAGGATCGACAGCCAGACTGTTCACGGCAAAACACCGATTGGCGTGGCAAAAGCAGCAAAGCTCCACGGGCTTCCGGTAATCGGCATTGCCGGCGCAGTATCGGATGACAGTCAGATCGTCAGCGAGCACGGTATTGATGCGATATTTAGCATTACACCGAGAGTCATGTCTCTTGATGAAGCTCTGGATGACGGAGCCAGAAATCTGGAAAGGACAGCGGAAAATATTGCTCGGTTAATGAAAATGGCGGTGCATATCGGATAGGAAGGCTCTTCAAGGATGTAAAAAAAGAAGCGGCACTTGGCCGCTTCTTTCGATCCCAGCTTGGATTAAACCGCTTGCTGGATGATCACTTCTTCCGCCTTCTTGGTGTACTGACCCATCAGGTGGAAGTTGAGGTAACGGTAGGTATCCGCCGCTGTCGCATTGATCTGCTTGGCGTACTCCTGGTACTCCTCAACAGACGGGATACGGCCAAGAATCGCACCTACTGCAGCCAGCTCAGCTGAAGACAGGTAAACATTGGCTCCGGTACCCAATCGGTTAGGGAAGTTACGGGTGGAGGTAGACAGTACGGTTGCCTTGTCAGCAACTCGGGCCTGGTTACCCATACACAGAGAACATCCCGGGGTCTCAATACGAACACCGGCACGACCGTAAATACCGTAATAACCTTCCTCAGTCAGTTGGTCCCGGTCCATCTTGGTCGGCGGAGCAACCCACATGCGAGTACTCAGGGAACCACCGAATTTGTCGAGCAGCTTACCGGCAGCACGGAAATGGCCAATGTTGGTCATACAGCTTCCGATAAAGACTTCATCCACCTTGTCACCGGCAACGTCAGACAGCAGGCGGGCATCATCCGGATCGTTCGGTGCACACAGAATTGGCTCTTTTACATCTGCCAGATCGATTTCGATCACTTCTGCATACTCTGCATCAGAATCTGCTTCCATCAGCTCAGGGTTAGCCAGCCACGCTTCCATACCTGCAATACGGCGCTCAATGGTACGGCGGTCGCCATAACCTTCAGAGATCATCCACTTGAGCATCACAATGTTGGACTGTAAGTATTCAGCAATCGACTCTGGCGACAGCTTAATAGTACAGCCAGCTGCTGAACGCTCAGCAGATGCATCAGACAGTTCAAATGCCTGCTCTACAGTCAGGTTGTTCAGGCCTTCAATCTCAAGGATACGGCCAGAGAACGCATTGATCTTGCCCGCTTTCTCGACAGTCAGCAGACCTTGCTGAATCGCGTAGTAAGGGATGGCATGCACCAGGTCACGCAGTGTGATACCCGGTTGCATCTCACCCTTGAAGCGAACCAGTATAGATTCAGGCATATCCAAAGGCATCACACCGGTAGCGGCTGCGAACGCAACCAGGCCGGAGCCCGCAGGGAAAGAAATACCCAGAGGGAAACGGGTGTGGGAATCACCGCCTGTGCCTACTGTATCTGGCAACAGCATGCGGTTCAGCCATGAGTGGATAACGCCATCACCCGGGCGGAGCGCAACACCGGCACGGTTCATGATGAAATCAGGCAGCGTGTGGTGAGTTTGCACATCTACAGGCTTAGGGTAGGCTGATGTATGGCAGAACGACTGCATAACCAGATCAGCAGAGAAGCCAAGACAGGCAAGGTCTTTCAGCTCATCACGGGTCATCGGCCCAGTGGTGTCCTGTGAACCTACGGTGGTCATCTTAGGCTCACAGTACGTGCCTGGGCGGATGCCCTCAACACCACATGCCTTACCCACCATCTTCTGTGCCAGCGTAAAGCCTTTACCAGAATCGGCAACCGGCTGAGGACGACGGAATTCTTCAGATGGGCTCAAACCCAGTGCTTCACGTGCTCGGTCAGTCAAGCCACGGCCAATGATAAGAGGAATACGGCCACCGGCACGCACTTCATCAATCAGCACATCGGTTTTGAGCTTGAACTCAGCAAGGACTTCACCAGAGTCATGGTTAGTCACCTTACCTTCGTACGGGAAGATATCGATAACATCCCCCATACCCAGTTTGCTGACGTCAACCTCAATTGGCAGTGCACCGGCATCTTCCATGGTGTTGAAGAAGATCGGGGCAATCTTGCCACCCAGGCATACACCACCGCCTTTCTTGTTTGGTACACCCGGCAGGTCTTCACCCATAAACCACAGCACAGAGTTAGTTGCTGACTTACGGGAAGAACCGGTACCAACAACATCACCGACGTAAGCCAGTGGGAATCCTTTTTCCTGCAGTGCTTCAATTTGCTTGATTGGGCCAATAGCACCAGCCTGATCAGGCTCAATACCATCACGCGCATTCTTCAGCATTGCCAACGCATGCAGAGGAATATCAGGGCGTGACCACGCATCCGGAGCCGGAGACAGGTCATCAGTATTGGTTTCACCGGTTACTTTAAACACGGTGACGGTAATCTTCTCTGGCAGCTCTTTCTTGGCTTTGAACCACTCTGCTTCCGCCCAGGATTGCATAACCTGTTTGGCGTACTGGTTCCCTGCTTTCGCTTTTTCTTCAACATCGTAGAAAGCATCGAACATCAGGAGGGTATGGGAAAGAGCTGTCGCAGAAAGAGGTGCAAGGGTGTCATCATCCAGCAGTTGAATCAGTGGTTCAATGTTGTAACCACCCTGCATGGTACCCAGCAACTCAACGGCTTTTTCTTTGCTGACCAGCGGTGATGATGTTTCTCCGCGTGCTACGGCTGCCAGAAATCCGGCTTTTACGTATGCGGCTTCATCAACACCTGGCGGAATTCTGTTTTCCAACAGGTCCAGCAGTACTGTTTCCTCGCCGGCAGGCGGGGTTTTGAGTAATTCAACCAGGCCTGCAGTCTGATCTGCATCCAGTGGTTTCGGGACAATTCCTTGGGCAGCACGTTCTTCGACGTGTTTACGGTAGGCTTCAAGCACGACTATTTCCTCTTTTCACGGTTCAGCCGTCGCGGCTGAACATCCTTGGAAATGACTGTTAATCGGTCACTCGGTAGATTGCTTCCTGCTGCTCGCAAATATCGGCGAGGGCCTGTAATGGTCAGATTGACGTGTTGGGCGCTGCCGAGGTCGGGCATAAGATGGCGAAATCGTAACCGCGGCAGCAGCATAGCACTTTTAACTAAAAATTAAAATCTGCACAGCTTTCAAAACATTTGACTAAAGGCCAATAAATCAGAAATCTGCACCCAGAATCACATAGAAGGAATGATAGCCTCCTTCCATTGCTCCATAGGCGACGGTTAGCGGCCCCACAGGTGAGTCAATCCCAGCAAATATACTGCCTGCCGTGTAAAAAGGTATATCCTTAAAAGTGTAATCTGGGTTGTTCCACACACTTCCATATTCCAAAGATGTCCCAAGGTAAACCGGTGACCGGAATAGACCAAAGTCGTTATCAAACAACCGGTAGCGGTATACCAAGGATCCAAAGGCAATATTGTTCCCTGACATGCTGTTTTTGGGAATACCGGATAAATTGAGGAATCCACCGAGATCTTTAGGCCCAATCAGCAAATTACTCTCTTTTGACAACAGTTCCCCATACTGTGCCCTGACAGAAAATGTATGCCGTCCAACTGAGCCTGCAATACGGTAACTGAGATCCACCTGTTCAGTAGTTTCATGATCCCGGGAGCCGAAAGAATGACTGACATCATCACTGACGCCGTACTCCGCACTGAAGTATTGCCCTTGGGTTGGGAAATACAGACTGTCCAGCGTATCAACCTTAACGTTCACAAACCCCTGGCGGCGAGTAAACGTACCTTCAAGGCTTGAGCCTGGCACTTCGACGGAGCCGTCAAAGTAGCGGATACCCGATTTTAACTCAGCCCAAAGCTTAGGTTGCCATCCCAACGCAGCCTCACCCTGCCAGTCTTCATAGCGACTGTTAAACCAATAAAAACCATCATATTTCCCACTTTGTGGTGGCGGACGTTCACCGTCATAAAGGGTTATAATCCGTTGTGTTACCGCATACCCGCCACCCAGTGAGGCAAAAAACTGCTGATCAGCTGTCAGCGGATAATAAAGCGTTGTATAAGCCAGCTTTTCTGTACCCAACTCAAGCCGGGTTCTTAATTCTGCACCGTAATCACTTAGCCCGGTTGAAATAATCCCTACTCCCAATGAGTAGTTGGTTGGTGTCTCAAAGTTGTCTTCAATGGCAAACCTAAAATCAACGTAGTTTGGACCCCAACTTTTTTCCTCTACGTCGACCACCAATTCATTTCCTTCTTTGCTTGGCTCAACGTGGTAACGGATGGTTTCAAACCGGTCCAATGCGTACAGGTTATTGACTGCACTTTCCAGCTTCTTGGCATTCAGAGGGCCCGTTTTCAGATTCAGCCTGCTGGTAAGGACATCATCTGACAGGGATGTGTGGTTATGGATAACGATCCTGTCTATCTGGATTCCATCCCTCTTGTAAAGTGTCCGCCTGCGAAGTTGCTTTTCTTCCACATAGGCCTGGTATTCACCTGCTGTCAGGCTCAGTTTTTTCAATTGAGAAAAGGCCTGTTTTGTTGCCTCATAACCTTTTTCGTAGGCCTCAGGGACACGATTAAACTCAGTGGTCTCCATATCACCGACATCGGGCCTAAGGAGAATATCTTCAGGAGACATAAGCTCCATCTGCTTTTCAGCACTCTGCCTGACAAGGAAATTCACCAACTGACCAGAAACGGCAAAGTAGGAATCAAGCTGATCCGCTTTCAGGTAATCTGTACTGATATCCACTGCAATGACAATATCCGCCCCTAGAGCTTTAGCAACATCTACCGGCAGGTTATTAACCGAACCGCCATCAACCAGAAGCATCCCCTCCCACTTGAAAGGAGGCAGGGCACCCGGCACAGACATACTGGCTTGCATGGCATTGGTCAGTAGGCCGTGATCTATCACCACTGGCTTCATATGGACGATGTCTGTAGCAACAGCCCTGAAAGGGATCACAAGATCATTAAAACTTTTTAGCGAAGGAAGGTTGTTGGTAGACTCGCGCAGCAAACGCGCCATGGACTGGCCCTGTACTACACCTTTCGGTGTTTTGAATCCTTTCAGGTCAAAACCAAAATCTGTCTGGATGTTGTACCGGTCTTCGAAGTCTTTGTCTCCGATACGGCGGTCCCCCCTGGCAACCTTGTCCTGGTATCCCTCGTTCCAGTGCATGGTATCCATCAGCACCTTTATCTCATCGGCGCTCATCCCGGTTGCATACAGGCCGCCAATATATGCCCCCATACTTGTCCCAGTGACATAATCAACCGGTATATGCATCTCTTCGAGCGCTTTCAGCACCCCGGCATGTGCGGCACCTTTGGCTCCACCGCCCCCCAAAACCAATGCAATAGTTGGACGATGATGATTTTCAGCAGCATAGGTGCTGGAAACAGAAAAAAGGAGAGTGACTACCAATAGCGGCAGTACTTTGATCGCATGTTTAATCAAGACATGTTTCCCTGAATTTGAACATCCTATCAGGACGGATTTAGGCGCTTACTTTCTCAATCGGGACAGGATAAGGGGTCAACCTTATGAATCAAGAAACAAGATAAAGAATTGGCAAAAATATTGAAATTCTGGCGAGAGGCGAGAGGCGAGAGGCGAGAGGCGAGAGGCGAGAAAATGTATGGGGTCGGCGAAAGCTGCACAAGGCTTTTTCTCGCTACGCAACACTCCGTACGCGCCACTGCTCTTCCCTACTATTGTCCCAGGACCTTGTCTTCCCAGGTCCGGTTTCTTTTCCCCAAACGCAAAAAAGCCCTGACCGTCAGATCAGGGCTTCTTCTACTTTTTTGCCTTCATCTTTTTTCTAAAAAGATGAAAACCAATTTGGAGGCTGGCGATGTCCTACTCTCACATGGGGGTGGAGAAAGCACGCCTTCCGGCGCATGCGACGGGTGCTTTCGGAACGGGAGTGGCTATGCCACGACCTGGATGGCCCCACGGACGTGGACGGGCGACCGCGGGAGAGGACACCTCCTTGTATACCGGCATAAAGGCCATCCGTAACGCCCGCGTAGTGCTGTCTGTGTCAGCCTGTGCCCCAAACGCAAAAAGGCCATCCTTTCGGATGGCCTTTCTGGCGGTATTTAAAGCCTGGCGATGTCCTACTCTCACATGGGGAGACCCCACACTACCATCGGCGCTATTGCGTTTCACTTCTGAGTTCGGCATGGGTTCAGGTGGAGCCACAATGCTATGGTCGCCAGACAAATTCGGTACAATCTTGAAAGCTGATGTCTTCTAGCGTGTTCTCTTACACATTCAAGATGTTTGATTCTCTTGAGTACGCACAAAACCCCTTGGGTGTTGTATGGTTAAGCCTCACGGGCAATTAGTACAGGTTAGCTCAACGCCTCACAGCGCTTACACACCCTGCCTATCTACGTCGTAGTCTCCGACAACCCTTTAGGACACTTAAAGTGTCAGGGAGAACTCATCTTGAGGCTCGCTTCCCGCTTAGATGCTTTCAGCGGTTATCGATTCCGAACTTAGCTACCGGGCAATGCCACTGGCGTGACAACCCGAACACCAGAGGTTCGTCCACTCCGGTCCTCTCGTACTAGGAGCAGCCCCTCTCAATTCTCCAACGCCCACGGCAGATAGGGACCGAACTGTCTCACGACGTTCTAAACCCAGCTCGCGTACCACTTTAAATGGCGAACAGCCATACCCTTGGGACCGACTTCAGCCCCAGGATGTGATGAGCCGACATCGAGGTGCCAAACACCGCCGTCGATATGAACTCTTGGGCGGTATCAGCCTGTTATCCCCGGAGTACCTTTTATCCGTTGAGCGATGGCCCTTCCATTCAGAACCACCGGATCACTATGACCTGCTTTCGCACCTGCTCGAACCGTCATTCTCGCAGTCAAGCGGGCTTATGCCATTGCACTAACCTCACGATGTCCGACCGTGATTAGCCCACCTTCGTGCTCCTCCGTTACTCTTTGGGAGGAGACCGCCCCAGTCAAACTACCCACCAGGCACTGTCCTCACCCCGGATAACGGGGCCAAGTTAGAACATCAAACATACAAGGGTGGTATTTCAAGGATGGCTCCACGGCAACTGGCGTCACCGCTTCAAAGCCTCCCACCTATCCTACACATGTAGGCTCAATGTTCAGTGCCAAGCTGTAGTAAAGGTTCACGGGGTCTTTCCGTCTAGCCGCGGGTACACAGCATCTTCACTGCGATTTCAATTTCACTGAGTCTCGGGTGGAGACAGCGTGGCCATCATTACGCCATTCGTGCAGGTCGGAACTTACCCGACAAGGAATTTCGCTACCTTAGGACCGTTATAGTTACGGCCGCCGTTTACCGGGGCTTCGATCAAGAGCTTCATCCGAAGACTAACCCCATCAATTAACCTTCCGGCACCGGGCAGGCGTCACACCGTATACGTCTTCTTTCGAATTTGCACAGTGCTATGTTTTTAATAAACAGTTGCAGCCACCTGGTATCTGCGACTGCCTTCAGCTCCATCCGCAAGGGACTTCACCAAGGGCAGCGTACCTTCTCCCGAAGTTACGGTACCATTTTGCCTAGTTCCTTCACCCGAGTTCTCTCAAGCGCCTTGGTATTCTCTACCCGACCACCTGTGTCGGTTTGGGGTACGGTTACTGATAACCTGAAGCTTAGAGGCTTTTCCTGGAAGCATGGCATCAATGACTTCACCACCGTAGTGGCTCGACATCAGGTCTCAGCCTTAAGAGAAACCGGATTTACCTAATTTCTCAGCCTACACCCTTGAACCGGGACAACCGTCGCCCGGCCCACCTAGCCTTCTCCGTCCCCCCATCGCAGTTATCAGCAGTACGGGAATATTAACCCGTTTCCCATCGACTACGCCTTTCGGCCTCGCCTTAGGGGCCGACTCACCCTGCCCCGATTAACGTTGGACAGGAACCCTTGGTCTTCCGGCGAGGAGGTTTTTCACCCCCTTTGTCGTTACTCATGTCAGCATTCGCACTTCTGATACGTCCAGCACACCTTACAGTGCACCTTCAGCCGCTTACAGAACGCTCCCCTACCCAATACGATTAATCGCATTGCCGCAGCTTCGGTGTATCGCTTAGCCCCGTTACATCTTCCGCGCAGGCCGACTCGACCAGTGAGCTATTACGCTTTCTTTAAATGATGGCTGCTTCTAAGCCAACATCCTGGCTGTCTGGGCCTTCCCACATCGTTTCCCACTTAGCGATAACTTTGGGACCTTAGCTGGCGGTCTGGGTTGTTTCCCTCTCCACGACGGACGTTAGCACCCGCCGTGTGTCTCCCGGATAGTACTTACTGGTATTCGGAGTTTGCAAAGGGTTGGTAAGTCGGGATGACCCCCTAGCCTTAACAGTGCTCTACCCCCAGTAGTATTCGTCCGAGGCGCTACCTAAATAGCTTTCGGGGAGAACCAGCTATCTCCGAGTTTGATTGGCCTTTCACCCCTAGCCACAAGTCATCCGCTAATTTTTCAACATTAGTCGGTTCGGTCCTCCAATTGATGTTACTCAATCTTCAACCTGCCCATGGCTAGATCACTCGGTTTCGGGTCTAATTCCAGCAACTGCACGCCCAGTTAAGACTCGGTTTCCCTACGGCTCCCCTATGCGGTTAACCTTGCTACTGAAATTAAGTCGCTGACCCATTATACAAAAGGTACGCAGTCACCCAACAAGTGGGCTCCCACTGCTTGTACGTACACGGTTTCAGGTTCTATTTCACTCCCCTCACAGGGGTTCTTTTCGCCTTTCCCTCACGGTACTGGTTCACTATCGGTCAGTCAGGAGTATTTAGCCTTGGAGGATGGTCCCCCCATCTTCAGACAAGATAACACGTGTCCCGTCCTACTCGTTTTCACGCTAAAAGCATTGTCGTGTACGGGGCTGTCACCCTGTATCGCGCCACTTTCCAGAGGCTTCCACTAACACTTAAAACGCTTAAGGGCTAATCCGGGTTCGCTCGCCGCTACTGCCGGAATCTCAGTTGATTTCTTTTCCTCGGGGTACTTAGATGTTTCAGTTCTCCCGGTTCGCCTCGCTGCGCTATGTATTCACGCAGCGATACTGGCTTATGCCAGTGGGTTTCCCCATTCGGACATCCCAGACTCAAGTGGCTTTTACTGCCTTATCTGGGCTTATCGCAAGTTAATACGTCCTTCATCGCCTCTGACTGCCAAGGCATCCACCGTGTACGCTTAGTCACTTAACCATACAACCCGAAGGAGTTTCGAGTCATACGCGGACCAAGATTTGGTTTTCGCCGTACTCAAATTGAGTTGTGCTTAAAGCACTACCAAAACACTTGAATGTGTTTGCTTTGAGAACTTGTTTGCTTTCGCAAACAATCCAATCTTTCGATTGAATTACTAGTCAGCTTTCCAGATTGTTAAAGAGCATGTGTTTCGGTGTCTACAAGAGACAAGGAACCACTTTCTAAGGACACTTTTGCAAATGCGCTTAAAGAGTGGTGGAGCTAGACGGGATCGAACCGTCGACCTCTTGCATGCCATGCAAGCGCTCTCCCAGCTGAGCTATAGCCCCATATTTCTTTTTTCTTATTCAAGGCATGATTCGAGGACGTTTAGTTTACTAAACGACGAGATTCATAACGCAGAAGAAGAGAAAAGTGGTGGGCGATACCGGGCTCGAACCAGTGACCCCCTCCTTGTAAGGGAGGTGCTCTCCCAACTGAGCTAATCGCCCACAGGTTTGTTTCCACTTTTGAAAAAGCAGAACCAAAACAGTTTTACATCTTCTGTGGGGAAGATGGTGGGTCGTGAAGGATTCGAACCTTCGACCAATTGGTTAAAAGCCAACTGCTCTACCGACTGAGCTAACGACCCGTCGTTCACTTCAATGAAGTGGCGTCCCGTAGGGGAGTCGAACCCCTGTTACCGCCGTGAAAGGGCGGTGTCCTAGGCCTCTAGACGAACGGGACACTGTGCCAGGGTTTGGGTACCCCAACAAAATACTCTCTTTACTTTTCGACCAAGCAATCTGTGTGGACACTCATGAAGCAGTTTAGGTAAGGAGGTGATCCAGCCCCAGGTTCCCCTAGGGCTACCTTGTTACGACTTCACCCCAGTCATGAATCACACCGTGGTAAACGCCCTCCCGAAGGTTAAGCTATCTACTTCTGGTGCAACCCACTCCCATGGTGTGACGGGCGGTGTGTACAAGGCCCGGGAACGTATTCACCGTGGCATTCTGATCCACGATTACTAGCGATTCCGACTTCATGGAGTCGAGTTGCAGACTCCAATCCGGACTACGACATACTTTCTGGGATTCGCTCCACCTCGCGGTCTCGCTGCCCTCTGTATATGCCATTGTAGCACGTGTGTAGCCCTACTCGTAAGGGCCATGATGACTTGACGTCGTCCCCACCTTCCTCCGGTTTATCACCGGCAGTCTCCCTGGAGTTCCCGACATGACTCGCTGGCAAACAAGGATAAGGGTTGCGCTCGTTGCGGGACTTAACCCAACATTTCACAACACGAGCTGACGACAGCCATGCAGCACCTGTCTCAGAGCTCCCGAAGGCACACTCGAATCTCTTCAAGCTTCTCTGGATGTCAAGAGTAGGTAAGGTTCTTCGCGTTGCATCGAATTAAACCACATGCTCCACCGCTTGTGCGGGCCCCCGTCAATTCATTTGAGTTTTAACCTTGCGGCCGTACTCCCCAGGCGGTCTACTTAACACGTTAGCTCCGAAAGCCACACCTTATAGGCACAACCTCCAAGTAGACATCGTTTACGGCGTGGACTACCAGGGTATCTAATCCTGTTTGCTCCCCACGCTTTCGCATCTGAGCGTCAGTCTTTGTCCAGGGGGCCGCCTTCGCCACCGGTATTCCTCCAGATCTCTACGCATTTCACCGCTACACCTGGAATTCTACCCCCCTCTACAAGACTCTAGCCTGCCAGTCTCAAATGCAACTCCCAGGTTAAGCCCGGGGCTTTCACATCTGACTTAACAGACCGCCTGCATGCGCTTTACGCCCAGTAATTCCGATTAACGCTCGCACCCTCCGTATTACCGCGGCTGCTGGCACGGAGTTAGCCGGTGCTTCTTCTGCAGCTAACGTCAAATGGTGCAGCTATTAACTACACCACCTTCCTCACTGCTGAAAGTGCTTTACAACCCGAAGGCCTTCTTCACACACGCGGCATGGCTGCATCAGGGTTTCCCCCATTGTGCAATATTCCCCACTGCTGCCTCCCGTAGGAGTCTGGACCGTGTCTCAGTTCCAGTGTGGCTGATCATCCTCTCAGACCAGCTAGGGATCGTCGCCTTGGTGAGCCATTACCCCACCAACTAGCTAATCCCACTTGGGCTCATCTCTGGGTGCGAGGCCCGAAGGTCCCCCGCTTTGGTCCGTAGACATTATGCGGTATTAGCTACCGTTTCCAGTAGTTATCCCCCGCCCAGAGGCAGATCCCCAAGCATTACTCACCCGTCCGCCGCTCGCCGCCCAACAACGCTCCCGAAGGATTGTTGTTGTCGCTGCCGCTCGACTTGCATGTGTTAGGCCTGCCGCCAGCGTTCAATCTGAGCCATGATCAAACTCTTCAATTAAAGTTTTTTCAAACCCGAAGGTTTGGCTCAATGAATACTGTTATTCCTTATTACTAAGGAATGAATTGACTGTGCCGATATTCCTTTTCAGGAATCTCGTTTGGTCACTCGATTCATTGAATAAATCTTTTATTCTGTTTCAACGAGTGCCCACACAGATTGCATGGTCAAATTGTTAAAGAGCAATATCGACGTTAGCGTACGTTATCCTGAGACTTCGTTTTACCGCTTTCGTGACCGGAGTCACACTCCGTTCCCCGTCGACAGGAGCGCAGTATAGGGACTTCAGATTTTTCCACAAGCGTTTTTTCAAAAAAACAATTCAAGCGAACATAAAGTAAACAATGCGATTAATAAGCAACCTTCGTGGTGTGTTTTTCGAGCAAATCGCTGTGTAAAACAGGGAGACGTTAACACCACTTATCCCCAATCAGTGGGAAAAGCAAAAAAGACACCCGCAGGTGTCTTTTGAAAATTACTGTCTATATAGGTAGAGGAAGTATTAATTACTTCTTCTTTTTAGCCTTGGCATTTGGCAGGTCAGTGATTGTACCTTCAAACACCTCTGCAGCCAGACCCACTGATTCATGCAGTGTTGGGTGAGCGTGGATAGTCAGCGCAATGTCTTCCGCATCACAGCCCATCTCAATCGCCAGGCCAATTTCACCCAGCAGTTCGCCACCATTGGTACCTACGATAGCACCACCGATAACACGGTGTGTTTCTTTGTCGAAGATCAGCTTGGTCATGCCATCTGCACAGTCAGATGCAATCGCACGGCCTGATGCGGCCCAAGGGAAAGTTGCAACTTCGTAGTTGATACCTTCTGCCTTAGCTTCCTTCTCAGTTTTACCAACCCAAGCAACTTCTGGCTCAGTATAAGCAATAGAAGGAATCACCTTAGGATCGAAGTAATGCTTCTTACCGGCAATAACTTCTGCGGCAACGTGACCTTCGTGAACACCTTTGTGAGCCAGCATTGGCTGACCAACGATATCACCGATAGCATAGATGTGAGGGATATTGGTGCGCATTTGCTTATCAACGTTGATAAAGCCACGCTCATCCACTTCAACACCGGCTTTTTCTGCTTCAAGTACCTTACCGTTTGGCACACGACCGATAGCAACCAGTACGGCATCATAACGCTGAGCTTCTGCTGGGGCTTTCTTGCCTTCCATCGATACATAGATGCCATCTTCTTTGGCTTCTACAGCAGTCACCTTGGTTTCGAGCATCAGATTGAACTTCTTGCTGATACGCTTGGTGAATACCTTAACGATATCTTTATCGGCCGCAGGGATAACTTGGTCAAACATCTCAACCACGTCAATTTGGGAACCCAGCGCATGGTAAACCGTACCCATTTCCAGGCCGATAATACCACCGCCCATAACCAGCAGGCGCTCAGGAACTTCTTTCAGTTCCAGCGCGTCGGTTGAATCCCAGATACGAGGATCTTCATGTGGGATAAATGGAAGCTGAATAGGACGAGAACCAGCTGCAATGATGGCATTATCAAAGTTAACGACAGTCTTCTCACCGTCGCCTTCTACTTCAATAGAGTTGGCGCTGGTGAATTTACCGAAACCGTTCACAACGGTAACTTTACGCATTTTCGCCATACCAGCGAGACCACCGGTCAGCTGATTAATAACTTTTTCTTTCCACAGACGAATCTTGTCAATATCTGTAGAAGGCTCACCAAATACGATGCCGTGGTCAGCAAGTGCTTTGGCTTCTTCGATAACCTTAGCAACGTGCAGCAGGGCTTTAGAAGGAATACAGCCAACGTTCAGACATACACCGCCCAGGGTGCTGTAACGCTCAATCAGTACAGTTTCCAGACCCAGATCGGCACAACGGAAAGCGGCAGAGTAACCTGCAGGTCCCGCACCCAGCACCACAACTTGGGCTTTAATTTCTTTACTCATTCTGACCTCTTGTAGTCTTTTATCCCTGACAGGCCGGGACATTTTTTGTGTTTTTCTGGTTTTTATAGGACAAAGATTTTACAGCCCTGTTAATAGCCTGAAAAATCTAAACGCCGGGCCTGTGAGCTGGACAACACTTCCGCCCCCAACGGTGCGGAAGTGTGAATGATAAATTACAGTACCAGACGACGAATGTCTGACAGTACACCATTCAGGAATGTCACGAAGCGTGCACCTTCCGCACCGTCGATCACTCGGTGATCATAAGACAGTGACAGAGGCAGCATCAGGCGAGGTTCAAATTCCTTGCCGTTCCATACTGGCTTCATTTCAGACTTGGATACACCCAGGATGCCCACTTCCGGTGCATTTACGATTGGTGTAAATGCAGTACCACCCAGGCCACCCAGGCTTGAGATGGTGAAGCAGCCGCCAGACATATCAGATGCAGTCAGCTTACCGGCACGTGCCTTCTTGGAGATTTCCACCAGCTCGTTAGACAGCTCGTGGATACCTTTCTTGTTCACGTCGCGGACAACAGGAACAACCAGCCCGTTTGGTGTATCAACTGCGATACCGATGTTCACGTACTTCTTCAGGATCAGGCTCTCACCGTCTTCAGACAGAGAAGAGTTGAATGAAGGGAACGCTTCCAGGGCCTTCGCAGCCGCTTTCATGATGAACACCAGCGGGGTGATCTTCATGCCTGAATCTTTCTTAGCTTCAATGGCATTCTGTTCTTTACGGAATGCTTCCAGCTCGGTGATGTCAGCGTTATCCCACTGGGTAACATGCGGAATCATTACCCAGTTACGGTGCAGGTTGGCACCAGAGATCTTCTTGATACGAGACAGAGGCTTAACTTCAGTCTCGCCAAACTTGCTGAAATCAACCTTAGGCCAAGGCAGCAGACCCAGTGCAGCACCGTCACCCTTGCCGGATGCAGCGGCAGCCGCGCCAGATTCCAGACGCTTGAGAGCATCTTTTACGAAACTCTGAACGTCTTCTTTCAGTACACGTCCCTTACGGCCGGTACCTTTAACCTTCGCCAGGTTTACACCAAACTCACGAGCCAGGCGGCGGACAACAGGAGAAGCATGCGCGTACTCATTGTTTTCCACAAACTCACCGGCTTTTGCTTCTGCTGCCGGGGCTGCAGCTTGTGGAGCCGATGCAGCAGGAGCAGATGCCTGAGCTGCTGGTTGAGCTGCAGGAGCCGGAGCGGCTGCTGCCGGAGCACCAGCAACTTCAAAGACCATAATCAGAGAGCCGGTAGACACTTTATCGCCTGCCGCCACTTTGATTTCTTTCACGGTACCGGCGAATGGTGCAGGGACTTCCATAGAAGCCTTGTCACCTTCAACGGTGATCAGTGATTGCTCTTCAGCAATGCTGTCACCAACCGCCACCATGATTTCGGTCACTTCTACTTCATCACCGCCGATATCCGGAACGTGAACTTCTTTCGTTCCACCAGCGACAGGTGCAGCTGCAGGTGCTTCAACCGGAGCTGCAGCCACAGGTGCAGCACCAGATCCAGCTGTTTCGAATACCATGATAAGAGAGCCAGTGGACACTTTGTCGCCCGCTGCAACTTTGATCTCTTTCAGCACACCGGCGAAAGGTGCTGGCACTTCCATAGAAGCCTTGTCACCTTCAACAGTGATCAGTGACTGCTCTTCTTCGATGCTGTCACCGACTGCAACCATGATTTCGGTCACTTCTACTTCGTCACCGCCGATATCAGGTACGAAGACTTCTTTCAGCTCAGCCGCAGCCGGCGCTGCTGCAGGCGCAGGCGCCGCTTCAGCTGCTGGCTGAGGTGCAGTTTCAACTGCACCTGCTGCTTCGAAGACCATGATCAAAGAGCCGGTAGACACTTTGTCGCCTTCAGCGATTTTGATTTCTTTTACAACGCCTGCCTGTGGAGCAGGAACTTCCATAGAAGCTTTGTCACCTTCAACTGTGATCAGTGACTGCTCTTCTTCTACGGTGTCACCCACGCTGACAAGGATTTCAGTTACATCAACTTCATCAGCGCCGATATCTGGTACGTAAATTTCGATTGCCATTGTCTCGTCTCTTACGCAAATAGCGGGTTCATCTTGTCAGCGTCGATGTTGAATTTCTTGATGGCTTCAGCCACTACAGATTTCTCAACATCACCACGTTTTGCCAGCTCATTCAGGGCAGCTACTACCACGTAACCAGCGTTCACTTCAAAGTGACGACGCAGGTTTTCACGGCTGTCTGAGCGGCCAAAGCCGTCAGTACCCAGAACTTTGTAAGACTCAGCAGGAACAAATGCGCGAACCTGTTCGGCATAGTTCTTCATGTAGTCAGTTGCAGCAACAGCCGGCTCACTACCCATAACCTGAGCAATGTAAGGAACCTTCTGCTCAGCTTCTGGGTGCAGCATGTTAAAGCGCTCACAGTCCTGGCCTTCACGTGCCAGTTCGTTGAACGAGGTTACAGAGTAAACGTCAGATGCAATGCCGTATTCTTCGCTAAGGATCTGAGCGGCTTTACGAACTTCGTTCATGATGGTGCCGGAGCTCATCAACTGAACTTTGTTCTTGTCGCCACTATAGCTTTCCAGCTTGTAGATACCCTTACGGATACCCTCTTCAGCGCCTTCCGGCATCGCTGGCATTGCGTAGTTTTCGTTCATCAGCGTCAGGTAGTAGAAGACATTCTCCTGCTCACCGTACATACGGCGGATACCATCTTGCATGATAACGGCAACTTCATAAGCGAAAGTTGGGTCATAAGACACACAGTTAGGAACAGTGCCAGCCATGATATGGCTGTGACCGTCTTCGTGCTGCAGGCCTTCACCGTTCAGGGTAGTACGACCGGCAGTGGCGCCCAGCAGGAAGCCGCGAGCCTGTTGGTCACCCGCCATCCACGCCATGTCGCCAACACGTTGGAAGCCGAACATAGAGTAGTAGATGTAGAACGGAATCATTGGCAGGTTGTTGGTGCTGTAAGATGTCGCAGCAGCAACCCATGATGACATCGCACCCAGTTCGTTGATACCTTCCTGCAGAACCTGGCCTGATGTTGCTTCTTTATAGTAAGAAACGATATCGCGGTCCTGTGGGGTGTAGTTCTGGCCGTGCGGGTTGTAAATACCGATCTGGCGGAACAGGCCTTCCATACCGAAAGTACGGGCTTCATCCGCAATGATTGGTACAACATTCTTGCCAATGTTTTTGTTTTTCAGCAGAACGTTCAGCGCTCGTACAAAGCCCATTGTGGTAGAGATGTCACGCTTCTGCTCTTCCAGCAGAGGCTTGAACTCATCCAGCTCAGGCGCCACGAACTCTTCAGTAAACTTAGGCAGGCGCTGTGGTGTATAGCCATGCAGTGCCTTACGGCGTGCGTGCAGGTATTCAAACTCTGCACTGCCCTCTTCCAGCTTCAGGTAAGGCAGGGACTTCAGTGATTCATCTGAAACCAGGTCTTGCAAGCCCAGGCGGTCACGCAGGTGCTGGACGTGGGTCATGTCCATCTTCTTCACCTGGTGGGCAATGTTCTTGCCTTCCGCCGCATCACCCATGCCATAACCTTTAACGGTCTTGGCCAGGATCACGGTTGGGCGGTCTTTGGTGTCCTGAGCGTTCTTGAATGCAGCGTACAGCTTGCTTGGCTCATGGCCACCACGCTTCAGGGCAAAGATTTCTTCGTCAGTCATATCTGCAACCAGTGCTGCAGTTTCTGGGTACTTGCCGAAGAAGTGCTCGCGAACGTATGCACCATCTTTAGACTTAAAGGTCTGGTAGTCGCCGTCGATGGTTTCATTCATCAGTTGAAGCAGTTTGCCGGTGCTGTCTTTTGCCAGCAGTTTGTCCCAGCCACTGCCCCAGACAACCTTGATAACGTTCCAGCCGGCACCTTTGAACAGGCCTTCCAGCTCTTGGATGATCTTGCCGTTACCCATAACTGGGCCGTCGAGGCGCTGCAGGTTACAGTTGATCAGGAAGCACAGGTTATCCAGCTTTTCACGGGCTGCGAACGAGATTGCACCGCGTGATTCCGGCTCATCCATCTCGCCATCGCCAAGGAAAGCGTATACGCGCTGGTTAGTGGTATCTTTCATACCACGGCCGCTCAGGTACTTGAGGAAACGTGCCTGGTAAATAGCGGAGATTGGGCCCAGACCCATAGATACGGTTGGGAACTGCCAGAACTCAGGCATCAGTTTAGGGTGAGGGTATGAAGGGATACCCTTGCCGTCTACTTCCTGGCGGAAGTTGTCCAGTTGCTCTTCGGTCAGGCGGCCTTCAACAAAGGCGCGAGAATAGATGCCTGGGGAGATATGACCCTGATAATAAACCAGGTCACCGCCGTCCACCTCATTAGGTGCGCGGAAGAAGTGGTTAAAACATACTTCATAGAATGCAGCAGAAGACTGGAATGAAGCCATGTGGCCACCCAGCTCAAGATCTTTCTTCGAAGCACGCAGAACGATCATGATCGCGTTCCAGCGGATAATAGAACGGATACGGCGCTCAAGGGTGGTATCACCAGGATACGCTGGCTCCTGAGTAGCCGGGATCGTATTTACGTAGTTAGTGTTGATACCGGTAGGCATATCAACACCGTCGAGACGTGCCTGCTCAAGTACTTGCTCAAGCAGATACTGTGCACGTTCTACACCTTCTTCACGAACGACAGACTCAAGGGCTGCAAGCCACTCTTGGGTCTCCAGTGCGTCGACGTCATGGTTAATGACTTCAGACATGGCGATCTATCCTTTCGTTGATTGATTCGTACAAAACTCGGCATTCTCGCAGCTGGCGTAACTGATAACGCCGCAATCTGTGAGAACAGTTACTCCAGCTCATCCTTGCGTTGTTGGATGCGGCGCAGTGATCGCTCTCTTCGGCTTTCTTCCCGGCGCAGGTCCAACAAAGTTTCCTCAATGTAGGCTAAGTGTGCATGGGATGCCTGGCGTGCCTTTTCAGGTTCACCAGAGACAATCGCCTCTACAATACCCGCCCTGTGCGTACTGACTTTCTCCACCACATCTTTGCGGCGGTACAGCAGCTCAAAGTTTTGTAATACGTTTTGCTCCAGCAGAGGTGCCAGGCTTCTTACGATATGAAGCAGAACCACGTTATGCGCGGCTTCAGTTACGGCTACCAGATACTGCATGACGGCCCGGGCTTCATCCTCTAGGTCACCTTTTTGCTGGAGTCTCTGTATCTCGTCATGGCATGACCGGATACGTTGAAAGTCTTCTTCGGTGCCCCGTAAGGCAGCGTAGTGGGCTGAAATCCCTTCCAGGGCATGGCGGGATTCAAGTAAGTCGAATTGGGATTCGGGATGGTCGGCAAGCAGTTCAATCAATGGTTCAGAAAAACTCTGCCAAAGACGGTCACTGACAAAAGTGCCGCCGCCCTGACGGCGGTAAAGCAGCTTCTTTGCTTCCAGTCGCTGGATGGCTTCCCGGATTGACGGGCGGGACACGTCGAACTTGACCGCAAGTTCGCGCTCCGGCGGCAATTTCTGCCCCGGGGAGAGTGTTCCTTCCAAAATTAGGCTTTCCAGCTCTTTCTCGATTACATCGGAAAGTTTTGGTTGCCTGATACGTTGATAGGCCATCGTGCTGACTGAAATCTTCTTTTTTGTTGTTAGGCTGCGTTAGCGCTCAGTGTGGCTTTACGTTAACGGTGACGCTTTACTTATAGGTGTTCTTTACTGACTTTATTTTGCTTTTTAGCTTATCGTGTAAATTGGTCTTACCAATTTCACTTTATGTTTACACGTTACCAGATGGATTTATAAGTGTCCACCAAAAACTTGACCTCAATCAAAGAAACGAGCTCAATTTAACACTTATTAGTCAGACCAGATAATAGCCTCTCAACATAATTGGTAAGACCAAATTTACAAAAAGAGGCGAAATGGCAGGGATACCAGAAGAGTTTAGATGCTATCCAGGTTTTGGATATAGCGTGTCCAGTCAAATGCTGAACCGGGATCCGTTTTCCGGCCTGGGGCAATATGCTCATGCCCGGTGATACGTTCAGGGGTGATAGCCGGATAACGTTTTAACAGTGCTTCAGTCACGCCTTTCAAAGCCTCATACTGCCCATCGGTATACGCCTGGGTATCAGTCCCTTCCAGCTCAATACCGATTGAGTAGTCATTGCAGTTTTCCCGGCCATCAAAACACGATTGGCCTGCATGCCATGCCCGCCCGTTAAACGGAACGAACTGCACCACTTCCCCGTCCCGCCGGATAAACAGGTGCGATGACACCTGGACATCCCGGATCTCATCAAAAAACGGATGCGCAGTAGAAGTCAGGTTGCCAAGGAAAAAGTCTTCCACATAGGTGCCGCCAAACTGGCCGGGCGGCAGGCTGATGTTATGGATAACCAACAGGGAAATATCGTTAATGTCCGGCCGGGTATTAAAGTGCGGAGAAGGGCTGCGGCGCGCAGGAGACAGCCAGTGATCGTGAGAGACAAGGAAGGATGACATGGACACTATTTCCCGGATAAAAAGACAAGTTACCACTTCATTCAGTATGTTGTATCACGTGCAAGAATTGAAGCCGCGCAGGAGGGTTGTGTCTGCTGCACACAAAACCGAAAAGAAACCGGATCCAAATACAAACCTCCGTCAAACATGATGGCAATATCTTGGCCGGTATGTATCATTGTGCGCAGATTACGTCACCTGATAAACAATGGACTGCAAACCCATGAGCCAACCCACTCCCGACCAAGCCAAATTCTCGTTCCACAATGCCGAATCCCGTCAGCAGGCTGTCGAGGCCATGCTCAGCATTGATGTACAGCGTTGCGTTGCTGATGCACTTCGTGAAGACCTTGGCGGGATGGTTGACCCGTCACTTGATGTGACAGCCCAACTGATCCCGGAAGACCGTATCAGCGAAGCCACGTTGATCACCCGGGAAGACGGCATATTCTGCGGCAAGGCTTTTGCTGACGAAGTATTCCGCCAGCTCGGTGGCAGCGTGACGCTGGAGTGGCAGGTGGAAGACGGCGACACCGTCACCCCAAACCAGGTGCTTTGCAAGCTGACAGGCCCTGCCCGGTTGCTCCTGACCGGGGAGCGCAATGCGATGAACTTTGTCCAGACCCTTTCAGGCTGCGCCACGGTAGTCGCTACTTATGCCAAAGAGCTGGAAGGCACCCAGACCCGGTTGCTCGATACCCGCAAGACTATCCCCGGCCTTCGCAGTGCGCTGAAATATGCTGTAACCTGCGGCGGCGGCCACAATCACCGAATCGGGGTTTTTGACGCCTACCTGATTAAGGAAAATCACATTATCGCCTGTGGCGGGATTGAAGCGGTGATCAGCAAGGCCCGGGAACTGAACCCGAACAAGCCGATTGAAATTGAAGTCGAGAGCTTGGACGAGCTGCAACTGGCCATCAATGCCGGTGCCGACATTGTGATGCTGGATAACTTCACCACCGGTATGATGCGTGATGCGGTGCTGATTAACCAGGGACGGGTGGCATTGGAAGTCTCCGGCAATGTGACCCATAAAACCATCCGAGCCTTTGCTGAAACCGGGGTGGATTTTATTTCTGTCGGTGCCCTGACCAAACATATCCGGGCGATGGATCTTTCCATGCGCTTTAGCTGATTTTTCCGGGCAGGCAATCCCCTTGCTTGCCTGATATTCCCCTCAGATTTTTCTCGACTCACTTCTAAGTTTTTTAAGTCATGACAGACAGTTAGTGTCAATTTTGTGGCGCAACTCGAAGCACGCCAAACTGCCTACTATCCAAGTCAGTTTCCGGGAGTAAATTAGTCACCACAGTATAAGTACTGCTATTTATTAACGGAGAGAGAAATGAAAAAGCAACAAGGTTTCAGCTTGATTGAGCTGATGATTGTGGTGGCGGTAATTGGTGTGCTTTCTGCGATCGCGATTCCCGCTTATCAAGACTATGTTAAGAAATCCGAAGCGGCCGCTGGCTTAGCAACCTTACGCTCACTTCAAACCAATATAGACCTATATCAGCAAGAAAAAGGTTCTTTCCCCGCTGCGGTTACGGATGTTGGTGGAAACACTGACATGACAAATTTAGGTAGCATTACCTTAGCGGCAACTGCTTCAGGAGGAACTGCAACATTTGCGTTCAATGCAAATACATCAATCAACACAAAAACTATTGTTTACACTAAAAGCAACTCTAATGGTTGGAGTTGTGCAAATAACACGGGTGTGCCTTTAGACGCTTGTAAATAATCAATGAACACAAACCTTGCTGCTGTTCTGCGTCAGGCGGAATTTATTACCCCGGCGCAGGAGCAAGAAATTAGCAACAAAGTCAGTGCCGAGGGCAGCAATGTGCCCTCGGCATTGGTCGCTTTAGGCATTTCTACCGGCCTGGCATTGGCTGAACAGATATCCCAGATCTTCGGAGACGCAGTAGAGCGTCTGGAAGCCTACCCCTGGGAAGCCACCAGCCAGAACCTTGGCCATAAGGAAATGGTGCTCTCCCACCAGGTGATCCCACTGGCGATTCAGGACAACCAATTGTTTCTGGGCATCTGTGACCCTACCCGGCTTGATACGCAAGATGAATTCCGCTTTGCCACCGGCTACCAGGTTATCCCGGTACTGTTGGAAATCGGCCAGATTGAGGGGGCAATCCGTCGGCTTTACGGCAAACGTATCAGCGGGGAGAGCCGCAGCGTCAGTGTCAGCGAAGATGAGCTGGCGATGCTGGAAAACCTTGATGACAGTGGCAGCGGCGTTGCCGAGCTCAACGATGACGCCCCGGTCAGCCGCTATATCTACCAGGTGCTGATAGATGCCACCCGTAAACAGGCATCCGATATCCACTTCGAACCCTACGAGCACAGCTACCGGATCCGCTTCCGGCTTGACGGTATCTTGCAGATCTACAGCGAACCGCCTCTGGGGGTTTCCCGCCGCCTGGCAACCCGGCTTAAGATCCTTGCCGGGTTGAATATCGCTGAGCGCCGCTTACCTCAGGACGGCCGGATGAAACTGGATATCGGCGCTGGGGTTTCCATCGATATGCGGGTATCCAGCCTGCCGACACTATGGGGTGAGAAGATCGTCCTGCGCCTTCTCGACAGCGGGAATGTCAAACTGGAGATCAGCCAGCTCGGTTACACCAAAGGCCAGGAGTGCAGCTACCTCAATGCCCTGAACAAACCCCAGGGGATGATCCTGGTCACCGGGCCGACCGGGAGCGGAAAAACCGTTTCCCTGTACAGTGGGCTCAGCTACCTGAACCAGCCGGAAAAAAACATCTCAACCGCCGAAGACCCGGTAGAAATCAACCTTCCCGGCATTAACCAAGTTAACGTTAACCGGGAGATCGGGCTGGATTTTGCCGCCGCACTTCGTTCGTTCCTGCGTCAGGATCCGGATGTGGTAATGGTTGGCGAGATCCGGGATCTGGAAACCGCCGAAATTGCTATCAAGGCCGCCCAGACCGGCCACCTGGTACTTTCCACCCTGCATACCAACTCTGCGGCAGAAACCATTGTGCGCCTTGCCAATATGGGGGTTCCCGGCTACAACCTGGCTTCTTCGCTGAGCCTTATCATCGCACAGCGCCTGACAAGGCGGCTTTGCAAACACTGCCGGCAGCCGGAAGATTTGTCAGGGGAAAACTACCTGTTCCTGTCAAAAAGGTTCGCGGAGCTGACCCAGCAAACCATTTACCGCGCCAACCACAACGGCTGTGACCACTGCAATAACGGCTACCTTGGCCGGCTGGGTATTTATGAGCTGATGCCCATGACACCGGCATTGTCAGAGGTGATCCTGCACAGTGCCAATGCCATGGAGCTTGAGCACCAGGCGATCAAAGAAGGCATGCACACATTGTCGAAATCCGGGATCCGGGCCGTATGCGAAGGCATCACCAGTCTGGAAGAGGTTCAGCGGGTTATCCAGTTGCGTTAACCCGGCTTGTATTCGAGGGAATGACGGTGAAAAACCACAATGAATTAAAACACTTCTTCTGGAAAGGCATCGCACCGGACGGAAAAAAATGTGCCGGTGATATGTTGGCGCTGAGTGAACCAGAAGTCCGTGCACACCTGAACAAACTGAAGATCCGTACCACCAAGTTCAAAGCCCGTAAGCCCTCAGCAACTACCATGATGCGCAACCGGGCCAAACCCACCCACATCACTATGCTAAGCCGCCAGCTAGCAACCATGCTTGATGCCGGTGTCCCGCTGATACAGTCAATCAAGATGATCCGTGACGGGACAAGACAGGGGGAATTGCGCGCCATCCTGGCGCAGGTGTGCAGCAAAATTGAAGCCGGTACCCCACTCTCCCAGGCACTGAAATCTGCCTCCCCATTATTTGACACCTTTTACTGTGACTTGGTGGCCGTGGGCGAACAGACCGGCCATCTGGCAGAGGTTTTTAAGCGTATTACCCAGTACCGGGAAAAAACGGAAGCACTGCGGAAAAAAGTGGTAAAAGCCATGATTTACCCAGGAATTGTCAGCACGGTTGCCATTGGTGTTACCGTTGGTATGCTGCTGTTTGTTATCCCGCAGTTTGATGCCATCTTCCGTTCTTTTAACACCGACCTTCCCTGGTTCACCCAGAAAATTGTCGATCTTTCCAACCTGATTCAGCAGCACGGCCTCTACCTTTTGCTGGGGATTATCGCGTTTGTCTTTACCTATAAGCAGGCAAAAAAGCGCAGCGAAAGCTTGCAGCTGAAATCCTGCCGGACAATGCTGAAAATCCCAATTTTTGGCCCCATTTTTGGCAAGGCCGCCATTGCCCGGATAAGCCGGACACTGGCAACAACGTTCAGCTCCGGTATCCCTATCCTGAGCGGGCTGCTGTCCGCATCCCAATCAGCCAACAACCTGCATTTCAAACAGGGAATGGAGCAGGTACACATGCACACTGCGGCCGGCTCGCCACTCTATTTGGCGATGCGCCAGTCCGGTATTTTCCCGGAAATGGTGCTGGAGATGGTGATGATCGGTGAAGAATCCGGATCACTGGACGATATGCTGAACCGCCTGGCAACCATCTACGAGGCCGAAGTTGATAACACCGTTGATAACCTGGGGCAGATTATCGAACCTATGATCATCCTGATACTGGGGGGCCTTATTGGCAGTATCGTGGTTGCGATGTACCTCCCCATCTTCAACTTAATGAGCGTGGTAGGGTAATTTCTTTATGACGTGTTTTTCTTCTGACAGGTACAGGGAAAGAAACGCGTCCCGCAACCCGGCAAAAATCACCTTCTGGATTGCCGGTTTACCCCTGCCCGTTTAAAGTAGAACGTTGAACTTTATCAAGGCGATCCCGCCACAATCAGGATGTTTTAATGGATTCACTGATTAGTCTGCTGACTGTGCAACCCTGGCTGTATTACACCGCTGCGACTGTTTTTGGCATTATCGTCGGCAGTTTCCTCAATGTGGTAATTTACCGCCTGCCGGTAATGATGGAACGAGGCTGGAAAAGGGAATGTGCAGAGTGTTTCCCGGAAGCAAACCTCACCATTACTGATGAAACATTCAACCTCTCAGTTCCCCGCTCCCGTTGTGGCCATTGCCATACCCAGGTTGAAGCCAGGGATAATATCCCGGTTATCAGTTGGCTGATCCTTGGGGGCAAGTGCCGCCACTGCAAAACTCCTATCAGTATCCGCTACCCGGCGGTAGAAACACTGACCGGCCTTGTCAGCCTCGCTATTGCCATTATGCTTCCCCCGTCTGGCTGGAGCCTTGCCGTAATGGCCGCAAGCTGGACCCTGATCGCGCTTACCTTTATCGATGCCGATACCCAGCTTCTGCCGGACAGTATTACCTTGCCGCTGCTCTGGGCGGGGATTGCGGTGTCAGTATTTGGTATTTCCCCGGTATCCCTCAGTGATTCCGTGGTGGGTGCAATGGCGGGCTACCTTTCTCTCTGGAGCGTGTTCTGGGCGTTTAAGTTACTGACAGGCAAAGACGGCATGGGATACGGCGACTTTAAGCTGTTAGCCGCACTCGGGGCATGGCTTGGCTGGCAGTCCCTTCCTCTTCTTATCCTGCTCGCCTCCCTGACCGGGGCCATATTTGGCATTATCCAGCTCCGCCGAGCCGGGCAATCCACCAGCCAGCCTTTTGCTTTTGGCCCGTACCTGGCAATTGCCGGTTGGGTTTGCCTGCTTTGGGGCGATAAAATCATCCACTGGTATTTAACGGTATATCTCGGAGTGTGATATGGCCTATGTAGTCGCCATTACCGGCGGTATCGGCAGTGGAAAAACCACGGTTGCCAACCTGTTTGCCGAGCATGGTATCGACCTGGTTGACGCAGATGTCATTGCTCGCGAGGTCGTGGAACCGGGAAGCCCGGGACTGGGTGAAATCCAGGAAAGATTCGGAGATGGGATACTGCTTCCATCCGGACAACTTGACCGGGCAAAACTGCGGGAACATATATTCAACCATCCGGAAGACAAAGCCTGGCTCAACGGCTTGCTTCACCCCATGATCAGGGAAGAGATGCTCCGCCAGTGCCAGGAGGCAACATCACCCTATTGTCTGTTGATTGTCCCGCTACTGGTCGAAAACAAGCTGCAGAACATGGCTGACCGGGTATTGGTGGTGGATGTGTCTGAAAGCACACAGGTTGCCCGTACGGTCTCGCGCGACAATGTTAGTGAAGCCCAGGTAAAAAATATCCTTTCTGCGCAGGCAACAAGGGAAGAACGGCTTGCCGTGGCCGATGATATTATCGAAAATGATCACTATCCCGAACAACTTCACAACAAAGTAGCTGACCTGCACAGAATCTATCTGACGCTGGCAGCTTCAGGCCAGGCCAAATGACCGATATCGTCTATGAACATCCCCTGAATGAACAGGCCCGGGTTTACCTGCGGTTAGATGCGCTCTTAAACCAGGTGACGGTGGCACGTAACCAGGCAGACATGCCATACATCTCGTTGTTCCGTGGTTTGTTTGATCTCCAGGAGATCCTGGAGCAGGTTCAGGTCAAGGCTGACCTGGCTAAGGACCTTGACAAGCAACGCCAGCGTCTTCGCAGCCTGATGGATATCCCGCATGTGGATCAGGCGATGTTGCAGCAGATCCTCAATGAGCTTGACGGCAGCCATAAGGCCATCCTCTCCTCTCCCCGGCTGGGCCAACACCTGCGGGAAGACAAGTTCCTGTCCGGTATCCGGCAACGATTCTCCCTGCCCGGCGGCAGTTGCAGTTTTGACGTACCCAGCCTGCACCATTGGCTTCATTGCCCGGCAGAGCAGCAGCAAGCCGATATATCCCGCTGGCTGTCACCGTTAGCCAGCCTGCAAACAGCCCTTGCCCTGTGGCTCAGGATCCAGCGCGAAAGCAGCCCTTTCCTGGCACAGACAGCCCGCAACGGCTTTTACCAGCAGGACAGTGACAACGGCAGCATGATACGGCTTGGCCTGTCACCCGAGTTTGGGGTTTACCCTTTGATTTCCGGCCACAGAAGCCGGTTTGCAATTCGATTTATTCCTTTTACCGAAGGCAAGGAAATCCCTGAAAACCTGCCCTTCCGTATTGCGGTTTGTTAAGGAACTACCTATGAGTGACAAAAACAACGTCCAGCCAGCTATCGTGAAATGCCCAACCTGCGCTGGAAACGTAGTCTGGAGTGACGCCAGCCCCTTCCGCCCGTTTTGCTGCAAACGCTGCCAGCTGATTGATCTTGGCGAATGGGCTAACGAAGAGAAGAGTATCCCGGGTGCGCCGGATATGTCTGACTCTGATGGCTGGTCAGAAGACGAGAATTACTGAAACTAGCCGTGAGTGGTGAGTATAGAGAATCGAGCTTGTTCATAGCTGCTCGTTAACAGGCCAACGAAATCAACACATTGTAGTCTCTTGTCTCGCCACTTAGCATCTGTTCCCTTACTGCTCGTTTTCACCCAATTCCCTTTCCATTTTCTCCAGCACCACGCCATTTGCCGCCGGGAAATCGTAACGACCGAGTTCGTTCAGCTTTACCCACTGTCCCGGCTGGCCTTCGCGGCCAAATGGTTCACCGGTAAAATCCCGCACCAGGAAAAAATCGAACGAGAGGCTCTTGTCCGGGTAGTCATGATTGAGTGAAAGAAACGGCTCAACAGTTTTTACCTTGATTCCCACTTCTTCATCCAGTTCCCGGATAACAGCGGTTGCCGGGGATTCATCCTGCTCGACTTTTCCTCCAGGAAACTCCCAGAAGCCTCCCTGGTGCGCCTTCGCTGCACGCCGGGTGATAAATACCTCAGTACCTTCCCGGTTGAGGATAATGCCCGCAGCTATGGTGACACGCATCTTTTCCATCAATTTCTCCACTCACGTCAACACCCGTAGGATCCGGGCATAAAAAAGGCCGCTGACGCGGCCTTTTCATCTGTACTGGTAAGTACTCTAGCAATGTTTAGCTCAGACGGCCATGGCACTGCTTGTATTTCTTACCGGAGCCGCAAGGGCATGGCTCGTTACGGCCAACCTTACGCTCTTCGCGGACAAAGGTGCCAGCCTCTTCGGTAGAACCGTCAGAAAGCTGGTTGTCGGCCTGGGCATGCTGAGTCTGCTGGTGACGGGCAATCTCTTCTGCCTGCTGACGTCGACGCTCTTCCATCTCGTCCACTTCTTCAGGTTGCTGCACTCGCACCTTGCTCAGCGTGAGAACCACATCTGACTTCAGGGACTCCAACAGTTCCTGGAACAGCTCAAATGACTCGCGCTTGTATTCCTGCTTAGGGTTCTTCTGGGCATAGCCGCGCAGGTGAATACCCTGGCGCAGGTGATCCATCGCAGCCAGGTGCTCTTTCCACAGGGTATCGAGCGTCTGCAACATCACCGCTTTTTCGAAGTTGCGCAGAACAGGGGCACCGACAAGCTCTTCCTTGTTGGTGTAAACCTTGGTGATTTCATCAAGGATTCGCTCACGCAGCTCTTCTTCGTACAGCTTGTCTTCGGTGTCGAGCCAATGTTTGACCGGCAGTTCCACATCGAAGTCTGCCTGCAGTCGGCTTTCCAGGCCAGGGATGTCCCACATCTCTTCCAGCGACTGAGGCGGGATGTATTCGTTGATAACCGCTTCAACCACGTCACCACGGTTCTGGGCAATCATTTCGCTGATGTCATCTGTTTCCATCAGCTCATCGCGCAGTTCGTAAACTACTTTACGCTGGTCGTTGGCAACGTCATCGAATTCCAGCAATTGCTTACGGATATCGAAGTTACGGCCTTCCACCTTGCGCTGGGCATTTTCGATAGCCTTGTTCACCCATGGGTGTTCAATGGCTTCGCCTTCTTCCATACCCAGCTTTTTCATCATGTTGGTGACCTTGTCCGATGCGAAGATACGCATCAGTGCATCTTCCATAGACAGGTAGAAACGGGTTGAACCCGGGTCACCCTGACGGCCGGAACGGCCACGGAGCTGGTTGTCGATACGGCGTGATTCGTGACGCTCGGTACCTACAATGTGCAGGCCGCCGGCTTCAAGTACCTTGTCATGCGCTTCTTTCCATTTGGCCTTGATCTTGGCGATCTGGTCGTCAGTAGCGTTTTCCAGAGCTGCAACTTCAACCTGCCAGTTACCACCAAGGATAATATCGGTACCACGGCCTGCCATGTTGGTGGCAATGGTAACCGCACCCGGCGCACCGGCCTGGGCAACGATATCCGCTTCGTGGGAGTGGAACTTGGCGTTCAGTACGTTGTGCTTGATACCCGCTTTTTTCAGCTCACGGGAAAGCAGTTCTGATTTCTCGATCGATACCGTACCTACCAGCACCGGCTGACCGGCTGCAGAGCGGGCTTTGATATCTTCGATAATTGCGATGAACTTCTCACGCTCGGTCATGTAAACCTGGTCAGCCAGGTCGTTACGGACCATTGGTTTGTTGGTTGGAATAACCACGGTATCCAGGCCGTAGATGCTCTGGAATTCGAACGCTTCTGTATCCGCAGTACCTGTCATGCCTGACAGCTTGTCGTACAGACGGAAGTAGTTCTGGAATGTGATGGATGCCAGTGTCTGGTTTTCATTCTGGATCTTCACACCTTCTTTGGCTTCAACAGCCTGGTGCAGACCTTCAGACCAGCGACGGCCCGGCATGGTACGGCCGGTATGTTCGTCAACGATGATGACTTCATCATCCTTCACAATGTAATCCACATTGCGCTCAAACAGCACGTGGGCACGCAACGCAGCGTTCACATGGTGCAGCAACGAAATATTGGCAGGCGAGTAAAGGGTGTCTTCCTCTGCCATCAGGCCATTCTTCTTAAGCAGGTCTTCGACAAACTCCTGGCCGTTTTCGGTCAGGTGAACCTGCTTGGATTTCTCATCAACAGTGTAGTGGCCTTCACCACGGTACTCTTCAGAGTCTTCCTGATCCTGCTTCACCAACTGAGGGATCAGGGCATTGATACGTGTGTAGAGCTCTGAGCTGTCTTCTGCAGGGCCAGAGATAATCAGCGGGGTACGCGCTTCATCGATGAGGATGGAGTCCACCTCATCCACGATGGCAAAGAAGCGGTCGCGTTGTACACGGTCTTCCTTGCGGAATGCCATGTTGTCGCGCAGGTAGTCAAAGCCGAATTCGTTGTTGGTTCCGTAAAGGATGTCAGCCGCGTAGGCTTCTTTCTTCTCGGGAGTCTGCATACCCGGAACGTTGACACCAACGGTCATTCCCAGGAATTCAAACAGGGGACGGTTGGTTTCAGCATCGCGGCGGGCAAGGTAGTCGTTCACGGTTACTACGTGAACACTGCGGCCGGTCAGGGCATTAAGGTAAGCAGGAAGGGTTGCAGTCAGGGTTTTACCCTCACCGGTACGCATCTCAGCGATCTGGCAGTGGTTAAGTACCATGCCACCGATCATCTGTACGTCGAAGTGGCGCATACCATACACACGCTTCGAGGCTTCACGCACTGTAGCAAAGGCTTCTGGAATCAGAGACTCCAGGCTTTCACCCTTTTCCAGACGCTCACGGAATTCCGCGGTCTTGGCTTTCAGCTCTTCATCCTGGAGTGATTCAAACTGTGGCTCGAGCTTGTTAATTTGATCTACAACTTTGCGCAGACGACGCAGGGTACGGTCGTTACGACTTCCGATAACTTTGGTCAGTAGTTTTGCTAACATGGCGTTGCCGTTTCTCTTAAATGTTCGCGATGTGCGCGGAGGGCGCCCTAATAAATTCTCGGTGGTTACCGTCTATCCGGTCATTCAGAGGTTTGAGCGCACCAATACACTCCCTGTCTGACATCATTTGGCTGCCTTTTCCCAAAACCTTGCAGCGACGATTACCCAAGAACTGATGTCGAATGCTGCAAATTTCAAGGTTTCAGGCAGACTTTTTTAAAGAAGGCATGTATTTATCCGCATGCCTTTAGAATTTGACGCCCTATAATAAGGGAAATTAGGTCTTAAGCCTATGTTCGAGAACAAACATGGGCGAAGCTCCAAACTTTTTTAATTTTTCAGGTTTCTTTTTAAGCAACTTCAGGCAGTGCCGGGATAAGTCTCCGGGAATGGGGAAATAAAATGCGTAACCATAAACCCGAATCAACCGACAAACTCATCACAGGCGGATTGCCACAGCAGATCCAGCAACGAGCAATGGCGATCTCCAGGTTGAACAAAGCATTGCATGGCTGCCTTCCCGGTGATGCGGCAAACCATTGCCGGATCGCCAACTTCCGGGATGGGATCCTGGTGATCGAAGCAGAATCACCTTCTTGGGGAATGCGCCTGAACTTTGAAAGGATCAATTTAATTTCGGCCCTTCGGGCTGGCCCTTTGCCAAGCCTGATGAGTATCGAAGTCAAAGTGAACCCAACCGTTGCCAAACCTGTCGCTCGGGAAGAAAAACAGGCGAACCCAAGGAAGATAAGCGACACAGCTGCAGCTTACCTTAAGATGGTGGCAGAAAATGCACCGGACAAAGTCAAAGAAAGGCTAGAGGCGATAGCGGCTTTAGCGGAGAGAAAGAACGGTATCTAGGTACCGGGAAAAGACAGGCCTGTTCCACCCCCAAAAAAACAAAAGCCACCGGTTGAACCGATGGCTTCTCATTTCATTGAGCAGTGTACCTGCGTAAGGCTTAAGCGAGCACCATACCCGGTTGGGCAAAAGCAACAGGGGTACGCTCATCTTCGTACGTTGCCCACTCCCAGGCTTCCTGGTCAGCCAGCACTGCACGCAGAAGCTGGTTGTTCAGGGCATGGCCTGACTTGTGAGCGCGGAATTCACCGATGATGTTGTGGCCACACATGTAGAGATCGCCGATAGCGTCTAGTACCTTGTGCTTAACAAACTCCTTGTCAAAACGCAGGCCATCTTCGTTCAGGATACGGTAATCGTCCAAAACGATAGCGCAATCAAAGCTGCCACCCAGACACAGGTTTTGTGACTGGAGGTACTCGATATCACGCATAAAGCCAAAGGTACGCGCACGGCTAATCTGCTTGATAAATGACTGGCTGGAGAAGTCCATCATCATATGCTGGTCTTCACCGTCAATCGCCGGGTGATTGAAGTCAATCTTGAAATCCAGACGGAAGCCTTCAAAAGGTACCAGCTCCGCCCACTTATCTCCGTCTTCGATGCGAACAGGTTTCTTGATACGGACGAAACGCTTTGGTGCGCCCAGCGTCTCAATGCCTGCAGACTGAAGCAAGTAGATAAACGGACTGGCACTGCCATCCATAATTGGAATTTCAGGGGCATCAACTTCGATAATCACGTTGTCGATACCCATACCGGCGAGCGCAGCATTCAAGTGCTCAACAGTTGAAATACGCACGCCAGCGTCATTAACCAGCGCAGTACACAGCATGGTGTCACGCACGTTAGCCGGATCGGCAGGGAAATCCACTGCTGGCTCCAGATCAGTACGGCGATAAATAACACCTGTATTTGCGGCAGCAGGACGTAACGTCAAGGTAACTTTGCGACCTGAGTGCAAACCTACGCCTGTCGTTTTGACGATACTTTTTAGTGTACGTTGTCTCATCATCTGCTCATCTCAACTGAATTTCTAGTTTTGCGTGCAACATCAACCATTACGCTGTCACACAAAGACATCGCGCAGTCTATCACGCTGTTGGTCACAAACCAAGCAGTGCCTGTATTAATCTGCCTGCTTACGTAAAAACGCAGGGATATCCAGATAATCGTGCTCTGCCTGTGGTTTAGGCGCCACATTGCTCGCTTGCTGAGGCTGACTTACCGGTTCACGGTTAGTCACCGGAGCGGCAACATTTTGTCCTTGTTCACGATCTTGCAAAGGCTGTGCCTGTTGCATTGGCTGAGCCGGTTTTTCTACTGGTTTGTTACTCTTTACCAGTGTAATTTCCGGTTTGCGTTCGTGACCAATACCTGTGGCAACAACAGTTACACGCAGCTCATCCTGCATTTCTGGGTCGAGTGAGGTACCGATAACCACGGTCGCATTGTCAGAAGCGAATGCCTTAACAGTGTTACCTACCGTCTCAAACTCGTCCAGACGCATGTCGAAGCCGGCCGTGATGTTAACCAGAACACCGCGAGCACCCGCCAGGTCGATATCTTCCAGCAGTGGGCTGGAGATCGCCATTTCAGCGGCTTCTTCTGCACGGTCTTCACCGGTTGCTACACCGCTGCCCATCATCGCGTGACCCATTTCAGACATCACGGTACGTACGTCTGCAAAGTCCACGTTGATGTGGCCAGGTCGGGTGATCAGCTCAGCGATACCCTGAACAGCATTCCGAAGTACATCATTGGCCTTGGCAAAGGCATCAAGAAGGGTGATACCACGACCCAATACTTTCAGAAGCTTCTCGTTAGGGATGGTGATCAGTGAGTCGACGTGCTTGGAAAGCTCCTCGATACCCTGCTCAGCAAACGCCAAACGTTTCTTACCTTCAAAGCTGAATGGCTTGGTAACAACCGCAACGGTCAGAATACCCAGCTCTTTAGCAACTTCAGCAATGATAGGTGCAGCACCTGTACCTGTACCACCACCCATACCGGCTGCGATAAATACCATATCGGCACCTTCGAGCTCAGCTTTAATGGCATCTCGGTCTTCATTCGCAGCTTCACGGCCAACCTGTGGGTTTGCACCCGCACCCAGGCCTTTAGTGATACCTGCACCAATTTGGATCACAGTGCTGACACTGGTTTTACGCAGCGCCTGGGCGTCCGTATTGACGGTGATGAAATCAACACCCTCAATTGACTCGCGCACCATATGCTCAACAGCGTTACCGCCGCCGCCGCCTACACCAATGACCTTAATGACTGCATCGTCAGACATTTCCATGATCGGTTCAAACATAAGTTCTCTCCGTAGTTCCTGTTCGCATCAGGTTTAAAATTCTTTCTTAATCCAACTACTGAGCTTGCTGAATACACTTGAGACAGTGCGTTTCTGCTCAGGTTCATGATTTTCCGCTAAAATGTTGTCCCTGCCATACTGCAGCAGTCCAACTGCTGTTGCGTAATAAGGGGCCTGGACGTAATCCGTCAGACCAGTCACACCGATTGGCTGCCCAACCCGTACCTGGTTCTGTACCACCCGTTCCGCGCACTCTACCAAGCCGTGCATTTGTGATGCCCCACCGGTGATCACAATGCCAGCGGCAAGATGGTGCTTTATTCCTTCCTGGCGCAGTTTTGCCTGCACACCGAGAATTTTTTGATTTACCAAGCCCATCAGCTCGGTGCAGCGAGGTTCAATGACCTCTGCCAGTGTCTGGCGCTGCAGTGTCCGTGAAGGACGGCCCCCGACACTTGGTACGTTTACCTTGGCGTCTTTGCTGACCATTTCGCTCAGCGCACAGCCATATTTAACTTTGATTTCTTCCGCGTCACTCAGCGGTGTGCCGAAGGCATACGCTATATCGCTGGTGATTACGTTGCCGGCATACGGAATCACTTCCGCGTGACGCAGTGCACCGCCGGTCCAGATAGCCAAGTCCATGGTGCCGCCGCCGATATCGACCACGCACACGCCCAGCTCTTTTTCATCCTGGGTGACAACCGCATTGCTGGCTGACAAGCCGGAGAAAATCAGCTGGTCAACCTTGAGGTTGCAACGCTCTACCGCCTTTTCGATATTTCGAGCCGTATCGTTGTGGCAGGTAATCAGGTGAACGCTGGCCTCCATCCGGACGCCGGATAAACCAATCGGGTTTCGGATCCCCTCTTGGTAATCAATCTTGTATTCCTGCGGAATAACGTGCAGAACACGGTATTCGTCACTGATCTTTACCGATTTCGCGGTATGAATAACATTGTCTACGTCGTCTTGTGTCACCTCTTCGTCAGAGATGGTACCCATGCCGCGTTCTGTCTGGCAGTGAATATGCTTGCCTGACAGCGACAGGTAGACAGAACTGATCTGGCAATCCGCCATGATCTCAGCTTCATTGACTGCACGCTGAACTGACTTGACCACAGATTCGAGATCGTTGACACCACCCTTGTCCATACCACGTGAAGGACTGCTGCCCAGGCCGATTACATTAATCTGACCGTCTGGCAGAACTTCACTGACCAGAACCGAAACCTTTGAGGTCCCGATATCCAATCCGACAATCAGTGATTTGTCAGTCGCCTTGTTCATTAGCGCAATCTCTTATTCTTGTTCCGGGTTGTGCTTCCAGCCAACGGCAGCACCAGTGTCATAACGTAAATCAATGTATTCAATCGGCCGTCCTTTGGCTTCTATGTCCCCGAGTAAATCCCCCAGACGGTGCAGGCGGTTAGCCCTGTCAACTCGCCCAAGTTCAATCCGCGTCCCTTTGGCAGTCACCATTTTCCAGGAGCGGCGGGTATTTAGTGCAAGGCTTGCAACCTCAATGCCATAAGGCTTGAGAATGTTTTCTGCATCCAGCCATGCATCCATCACTTCTTTTTCTGTCCCCTCTGGCCCATACAGCTTAACCATGGGCTTTTGCACGTCAGAGACATTAGCCGGAAACACTTCGGCTTCAGGATCAACCAGTGCGTTGTCATTCCAAATCGCAGCGGGTTTGAATTCGGTGATAAACACCTTAAGCAGATCCGGCCATTGCTTCCTGACCGACACCTGCTTTACCCAGGGAAGTTGCTCTACAGCATGCTGGACAGCATTAACATCCTGGGTCATAAAACTCCCCAATGGGGCGAGCCCTAAAACGGCATCCCGCACTTCGGTTGAGGACACATGTTTATGCTGGCCTTCAACCACCAATTGGGATAGGGGCATTCTCTGGCCATCCGTCATCCACGAAAGCGTGCTGCTGATTCCCCAGAAAACGGCCACCAGTACGACAACCAGAAACGCCAAACCACCCCAGTGTGTCCAGGCACACGAGGATGGCATTTCTGATTGTTCAGCAGTCATTTCTGTCATGTTGTGCTGCTAACGCCCTATGTTTTCAGCAATGACCCGCTCATTTCTCTCAAGCAAAGTTGAGCGATTATAGCGTGGTCTACCCCCAATGTAAGTGCTCAATCACCGATTGAGCGGTTAAGATTCCATAAAATGACGAAAACGATTAAATTTCCACCATTACACACTGTTTTTCGCCCCCTGTCGCCAGGGGATTGAACAAAAATCAGGACAGTGCGGCCAGGGCCTCACGGTCCAATTCTGTCTTGGCCAGGTTACGGGCCAGCTTGCTGATGTCACCAGCCCCCTGTGCCAACACCAAATCACCGGCTTGAACCACATTCGCCAGTGCGGCAGGCAGTGCTTCCGGTTCAGGTACAAAAATCGGATCCAGTTTTCCACGCCCGCGAATTGTGCGGCACAGGCTGCGGCTGTCTGCACCGGCAATTGGTGCTTCACCGGCGGAATAAACATCCAGCATCAGCAGTACATCCACCTGCTCGAGCACATGGGCGAAGTCATCATAAAGGTCCCGGGTCCGGCTGTAGCGGTGTGGCTGGAATACCATCACCAGACGGCGGTCTGGCCATCCTGCACGCGCAGCCTGGATGGTAACGTCTACTTCACTTGGGTGGTGGCCATAATCGTCCACCAGCATCACATCGCCATCGTCAATGTTGAACACACCAAGCTGGTCAAAACGACGGCCAGTGCCTTCAAAGCTTGCAAGGGCAGACAGAATTGCAGCGTCATCGACATGCTCTTCTGATGCAACGGCAATCGCAGCTGATGCATTGAGTGCGTTGTGACGGCCTGGGATATTCAGTTCGATATCCAGAGCAGGTTTGTCTTTGCGGTGAACAGTGAACAGGCCGCGTTGCCCTTCCTGACGGTAATTTGAAATGCGTACATCCGCATCCTCAGAAAAACCGTAAGTGATGATCTGGCGGCCAATACGCGGCAACAGTTCACGCACCACAGGATCGTCCACACACATGACAGCCAGGCCGTAAAACGGCAGGTTGTGGAGGAAATCGACGAAAGTCTGTTTCAGGATCTCGAAGTCACCCTGGTAGGTGTCCATATGGTCGGCTTCGATATTCGTCACCACACTCACCATTGGCTGTAGGTGGAGGAATGACGCATCACTTTCATCCGCTTCGGCAATAAAGAAACGGCTGCAGCCAAGGCGTGCATTGGTCCCGGCACTTTTCACCAGGCCGCCGTTTACAAACGTCGGATCCAGCCCGGCTTCTGAGTAAATCTGGGTGATCAGGGCGGTCGTTGTCGTCTTGCCGTGGGTACCTGCAACTGCAATACCGTGACGGTAGCGCATCAGTTCGGCCAGCATTTCTGCCCGGCGTACAACAGGGACACGCATTTCCTGCGCAGCAAGCAACTCCGGGTTGTCTGCTTTGATGGCTGTGGAAACAACCACTACGCTGGCACCGGCTACGTTTTCCTGCGCATGGCCGATAAAGATGGAGGCACCTTTGGCAGCCAGGCGCTCAGTTACCGCATTTTCGCCAAGGTCAGAACCGCTGACCTTGTACCCTTCGTTGACCAGCACTTCGGCAATACCGCTCATGCCGGCACCACCGATACCGACAAAGTGAATACGTTCAACCCGGCGCATTTCCGGCACCATGGTGCGTATCTTGGCGAGCTGTTGACTGTCGAGTTTACCCATTACTACATTCCAACCAGTTTTAGTTCGCTACCGCTTTAATCGCGTCAGCAACACGTTCATCCGCGTCTGTAATTGCCTGCTGACGAGCCTTCATTGCCATCATCAGCAGTGCATTGCGGTCCAGACTGTTAACCTGTTCAGCCAGGCTGGCCGCAGTTAAATCTTGCTGTTCAATCATCATGGCTGCACCATTTACAACCAAATGGTCAGCATTAAGTGCCTGCTGACGGTCTTTGTGCATAAAAGGCACAAAAATCGCTGCCAGTCCTGCGGCAGAAAGCTCAGACACTGTCAGTGCACCTGAACGGCAGATAATCAGGTCAGCCCAGGCATAGGCTTCAGATACATCTTTGATAAATTCGGTGACCCGCGCGTCCACGCCGGCTGCTTTATAGCGAGCCTGGGTATCCGCCTCGTTACCTTTGCCTGCCTGATGCCAGATTTCAGCTTTTTCACCAAAAAGCGCCGCTGCTTCCGGCACGGTATGGTTCAGCACCCTCGCTCCCTGGCTGCCACCCATAATCAGGATGCGGACCGGGCCTACCCGCTCTGCCATCCGGACCTGCGGTTCAGCCAATGCCACCACGTCTTCCCGGACCGGGTTACCGACAACCGGTGCGTCCTTAAATGCACCAGGGAACGCCTGCATTACCCTGGATGCAATTTTTGCCAGCATCCGGTTGGTCAGCCCTGCCACGGCATTTTGCTCATGGAGGACAACCGGGATATTGTTAATCCAGGCAGCTACGCCGCCCGGGCCACTTACGTAGCCGCCCATACCAAGCACAGCATCCGGCTTCCACGCAGAAATATAACGCCGGGCCTGCATCACTGCTTTGGCGACGGTCAAAGGTGCGGTCAGTTTTCGCATCAGGCCTTGCCCAACCACACCTTTTACTTCGATAAAATCAATATCAATGCCGTGCTGCGGAACAAGGTCAGCTTCCATCCGGTCTGCTGTTCCCAGCCAACGGATTTCCCAGCCCTCTTCGCGGAGCTTTTTTGCAACGGCCAGTCCCGGGAACACATGCCCACCGGTACCACCGGCCATTACCAATAACCGTTTTGACTTCTTGGCCTCAGTCATTATTTCTCAATCTTTGGTGCGCCTGTGCCGTCGCCAGGCGGTATTCGTAATCAATGCGCAGCAGAATCGCCACTGCAGCAGACATAATAAACAAGCTGGAGCCACCATAACTGACCAGTGGCAGCGTCAGGCCCTTGGTCGGCACAATACCGGCGGCCGCGCCAACGTTAACCAGGCTCTGGAAAGCAAACCAGATCCCGATACCGAAAGAGAGGAAGCCGGAAAACAGCCGGTCATGCTCAAGGCAACGTTTGCCAATCATCAGGGCCTTGAATACCAGGGCGAACACCATCAGCAGAATCAGCGTCACGCCAACAAAACCCAGTTCTTCACCAACAACCGCAAACACGAAGTCGGTATGGGCTTCAGGCAGGTACTCAAGTTTTTGAATTGAGTTACCCAGCCCCTGGCCGAATATTTCCCCCCGGCCAAATGCCATCAATGACTGGGTAAGCTGATAGCCGCTGCCAAACGGATCTTTCCACGGATCAAGGAAGGCAGTAACACGTGCCACCCGGTAAGGCTCAGCAAGGATAGCTGCAGCGACAAGACCCACACCGGTCAGCAACAGGGCGATAAACTGCCACAGTTTTGCCCCGGCGATAAATAACATGCCAACAGTAGTGACGAACATCACAACCACGGAGCCCAGATCCGGCTGCAACAGCAGCAGGAAAGCCATAACTGCCAATACGCCGAGCGGCTTTACAAAGCCTCGGATACGCTCACGTACCTCACCATGGCGACGCACCAGGTAACCGGCCATAAACAGAAACAATGACAGCTTGGCAAGCTCTGCAGGCTGGAAGTTAATCACACCGAGTGGCAGCCAGCGAACCGCACCGTTTACCGACCGGCCAACGACCAAAACGGCCAGCAATAGGACGATAGAGCCAATCAACATAGGTCCACTGAGCTGTTGCCAGCGAAACAATGGGATACGCAGGCAGAAACACGCCAGTGCAAGGGCACCCACCAGGTAAACCCCATGGCGGATAGCAAACAGGAACGGCGCATCAGCAAGACGGGTGGCTACCGGAATGGACGCAGAGCTCACCATCACCAGGCCGGTCATCATCAGCCCGAAGGAAAGCCACACCAATTGGCGGTCATAAAGCACTGCCGGAGCCGGCGTTGCCTTGGCATTTATTTTCTCTGCCAGACCACCAATCCACTGTCGCATTACTGCATCCCCCCAGCGGCCTGGCCAGCCAAACCGGCATATTCTTTTGCCAGTTGTGCAAAGGCATCACCGCGTGCCATAAAGTTGGCAAACTGGTCGAAGCTCGCACACGCAGGGGACAGCAGTACCATATCGCCGTCTTTGACCACCCCGGCAATCTCTGCCATGGCCTCGGCCATGGTTTCAACGCGCTTGCTGGTATCAGTCAGTGGCATAAATTTGTCACCGTCTGCGCCAAAACAGTAAAGCGCCACATTAAGCTTGTCGAGCGCAGGTTTCAGGCTTGAAAAATCTGCACCCTTTCCGTCACCGCCCATGAGCAGATAGAGCTTGCCGTCCAGCTCCAGGCCATCAAGTGCTGCCAGTGTGCTGGCTACATTGGTTGCCTTGGAGTCATTCACCCAGCGTACGCCTTTACTCCTCGCCACCAACTGACAGCGGTGAGAAAGCCCGGTAAAGCTGCGGATAGCATCAAGCTGGCCTGCACGGGAAATACCGGCCGCATCGGCCAGAGCCATGGCGGCCAGGCAGTTGTACTGGTTGTGGCGGCCAACAAGGGCGACTTCATCACCGGCGATAACCGGCTCATTCCTGACGAAAAGCCAGGTTTTGCCCTCGTGCATACCAAGGCGGTATTCCGCATTACGATCGCCAAAACAAACCGTTTCCACGTCGTTGAATGGGCGGGTTTCAATCTCCGCTTCATTGCTCACAGCCAGCTCGGCATTGAGGAATATACGCTGCTTGGCGTTGTCGTAATCCGCCATGCCACCGGGATAGCGGTCCATGTGGTCTTCAGACAGGTTCAGGTAAGCCGCCGCCTTCAACTTCAGAGAAGACGTGGTTTCGAGCTGGAAGCTGGAAAGCTCGAGGACATACAGCTCATGCCCCTTGCCAAGAAGGTCCAGTGCAGCATGGCCGATATTGCCTCCGACACCGGCATTCACGCCACCAAGGCACGCCATCTCACCGGTCAGTGCTGTCACCGTGCTTTTGCCATTGGAACCGGTAATCGCTACAACTGGCGCATCGGCAGCGCGGGCGAAAAGCTCGATGTCTCCCACAATCTCAATGCCCTGTTCTGCAGCTTTGCGCAGTTCAGGGGTTGAGAGCGCAATACCCGGGCTGGCGACTACCAGGTCTGCGCCCAGCAGCCAATCCATATTCCACTCACCGGCACAGAGTTCAACATCAGCCGGCAACTGGTCCGCACCCGGCGCTGTCGCGCGGGTATCAATAACGCGAACTGTCAGCCCAAGGGGCAGACGCTTGAGGTAGTTAACGACGGAGAGCCCGGTCATACCGAGCCCTATTACCACGACACTGTTCACGCCATGCAATCCGATCATTAACGCACCTTCAATGTTGCCAGCGCAATCAGCACCAGCATCAGGGAAATAATCCAGAAACGCACAATAACGCGTGGCTCCGGCCAGCCTTTCAGCTCATAGTGGTGGTGGATAGGTGCCATACGGAAAATACGCTGGCCACGCAGCTTGTATGAACCCACCTGGAGGATAACCGAGACGGTTTCCATCACAAATACACCACCCATGACCACCAGCAGCAATTCCTGTCGCACCAGCACAGCGATGGTACCCAGCGCACCACCAAGTGCCAGCGAGCCTACATCGCCCATAAATACCTGAGCCGGATAGGTGTTGAACCATAGGAAGCCAAGGCCGGCCCCGACTATCGCGGCACAGAACACCACCAGTTCTGCAGCATACGGGATGTAAGGAATGTGGAGGTATTCAGCAAAATTAACGTTACCGGTTGCCCAGGCAATAAAGGCAAAACCGGATGCCACCATGACTGTTGGCATGATCGCCAGGCCATCCAGGCCGTCCGTCAGGTTGACCGCATTGCTGGTACCGACAATCACGAAATAGGTCAGCACGATATAGAACGCACCAAGCTGAGGCATGACATCTTTGAAAAACGGCACAACCAACTGGGTTGCCGAGGTATCCTTGCCGTGCGCATACAGGGCAAAGGCGACTACCAGCGCAATAGCTGACTGCCAGAAGTATTTCCAGCGGGCAACCAGGCCGTCGGTATTCTTGCGCACTACCTTGCGGTAATCATCCACAAAACCAACCGCACCGTAGCCAAGGAGTACCACCAACACCGCCCAGATATAAGGGTTTGACAGGTCAGCCCATAGCAGCGTGGTAACAGTGATAGCCGCTAGGATCATGATACCGCCCATGGTCGGCGTGCCACGCTTGCTGAAGTGTGATTCTGGCCCGTCGTTACGGACAACCTGGCCGATCTGCATCATCTGCAAACGTGCGATCAGGCGTGGCCCCATCCACAGGGAAATCAGCAGTGCAGTGAGGACACTGACAATCGAACGGAATGTCAGGTACTCAAACAAACGCATAAATGGCAGGTGTGCTTCAAGCAGATCTGCTAACCAGACAATCATTGTGCAGACTCCTTCAGTGCCATCACGACTTCTTCCATTTTCATACTGCGGGCACCCTTTACGAGCACGGTTATTTCTTGATCTTTCGTCATGTTCAGAACGTGTTGTATAAGTGAATCTTTATCAGTGAAGTGCTTGCCACCGGTAACCGATGTCACCGCTTCGCTGTCGGCGCCGAATGACACGACATCGTCAATATCGAGTGCAGCAATATGGTCACCCACTTCGGCATGCAAGGCGACAGACTGTTCACCCAGCTCTTTCATATCCCCCACAACCATCAGCGTCCGGCCGTCAAAGCCACCAAGCAGGTCGGCAGCCGCTTTCATTGCTGCCACACTGGCGTTGTAGGTATCGTCGATAACACGCAGGCCCGGGCGTGGCTCACTCATTGCCACCCGGCCCCCGGTGTGGCTGGTATGTGTCAGGCCGTCGGCGACGTCTTCAAGGGAGATATCCGAAACAGACATCGTAAGCGCTGCCGCTGCCAAGGCATTGGATACATTGTGCTGTCCTGCAATCGGCAGGGTTACCTCTGCTTCTCCCTGCGGGCTGACCAGTACGAAGCGGTAGCACCCACCGGCGTCCCGCTCCAGCGTTTTTGCATGGAAATCGGCATTTGTTTTGGTCGAAGAAAAGGTCACAACCCGCTTGTCTGACAGCAACTGGGCCCAGAGTGCCTCATTCATACTATCGAGGTTAACCACGGCTGCAGCGCCGCTTGCAAGACCTTCAAAAATCTCGCCTTTCGCCTTCGCCACACCTTCCAGCGAACCAAACCCTTCCAGATGTGCAGCAGCCAAGTTGTTAACCAGCGCGGCGTCCGGTTTGACAAGGGATGTGGTGTAAGAGATTTCCCCGATATGGTTGGCGCCGAGTTCAATCACGGCAAAATCGTATTCCGGGGTCAGGCGCAACAGGGTCAGCGGCACGCCGATATCGTTATTAAAATTACCGGCAGTGGCGAGCACTTTGCCCTTACGGGACAGGATGGATGCTGCCATCTCTTTCACCGTGGTTTTACCGCAGCTCCCGGTCATCGCCACGGTGGTGACATTACACTGGCTGTTGACCCATGCACCGAGTTTGCCCAGTGCCTCATGGGTATCAGACACCACGACTTGCGGTACCGGTAAATCGAGTGTTCGCGAAACCAGCAAGGCTTTAGCACCGTTTTCCACCGCACTCGCTGCAAAGTCATGGGCGTCAAAACGCTCGCCAATCAAGGCGATAAACAGGCATTGCCCCGGGCACTGGCGACTGTCAGTCGACACAGCGTCAACCGAGGTGTCCGCGCCGACCAGAAGACCGCCGAGCACTTCTGCCAATGTTGATAGGGATACGTCGATCATGCCTGACCTCCAAGCAACTGCTGAACGGTTTCCCGGTCTGAATAATGGACGGTACCGCTTGCCAGTACCTGGTAATCTTCATGCCCTTTACCGGCGACCAGAATCACATCACCCGCTTTACCATTTTCAATAGCAAAACGGCATGCCGCTGCGCGGTCATGGATAACCACCGCATCATCAGGCTTTGCCAGACCTGCCACCATATCTGCAACGATTAGTGCCGGGTCTTCACTGCGCGGGTTGTCATCTGTCAGGACTGGCCTGTCAGCCAGCTTCTCAGCAATCGCAGCCATCATAGGGCGCTTGCCGGTATCACGGTCACCGCCGCAACCAAACAGGCACCATAGTTCGCCATCACAATGGCGTCGGCTTGCGTGCAGGGCTTTCTCAAGGGCATCAGGGGTGTGAGCATAGTCGACAACCACCATAGGTTTGTCAGACGCCTGAAAAACTTCCATCCGGCCGATTACCGGGTGAAGGCCAGAAGCCGCTGCGAGCAGTACTTCCATCGAATACCCGAGGGAAAGCAGCGTTGCCAGGGACAGCAGCAGGTTGGAAACGTTGAACTCACCGATAAGCGGTGCAGTGAACGCGCCTTTGCCCCAGGATGAATCAAATTCAACAGATACGCCTTTCGCCGTGTATTCACAGCTTGTCAGCCAAAGCTTGCTGCCGGGGTGGGCTGGTTCACCAGCCATGGAAACCGCAATGGCTTCTGGCATCGCAGACAGCCAGGCGGAGCCAACACTGTCATCAGCGTTAATGATCGCGTGCCGGCATCCGTGGGAAGTGAACAGCAGTTGCTTGGCATCACCGTAAGCTTCCATGGTGCCATGGTAATCAAGGTGATCGCGGCTTAGGTTGGTAAAGATTCCTGCGTCGAAAGACAGATCCGCTACCCGGCCCTGAACCAGACCGTGGGAAGAGACTTCCATCGCGATAAAGGACGCACCCTGTGCTTTAACTTCTGCAAGCGTCTCAACAATCTCCAGGGCGCTGCCGGTGGTATTGAGAGCAGGCTTCAATTCACCCAACAAGCCATTGCCCGTAGTGCCCATTACGGCCGAGCACTCACCTGCCAGTTCTGCCCACTGGGCAGCCAGCTGGGAAATGGTTGTTTTACCGTTGGTGCCGGTGACCCCTACCAGGGTCATCCCTTCTGCCGGCTTGGCAAAGAAACGGTTAGCGATGGCAGAAAGCTTCTGCCCTAATCCATCAATATACACAACAGGTACACCGGATACGTCGTCGCAACTGCCGTGGGGCTTTTGCTCATCTGATGTAGCCAGCACAGCGGCACAACCGCTTGCTACTGCATCAGGAATAAATCGTCGGGCATCAACCTGGTGGCCTTTGACAGCCACAAAAAGATCACCGGGACGAACCTTCCGGTTATCCAGGACCATTCCGGTAATCTCTGCATCAACCTGGCAGTCTGTCCAGGGTGCAATTAATTGTTGTAATGCGTATCTCGGCATTCAAAAGCCTTATTTCTTGGCGACATGCATCATGTCTGACGTATATGCATCCGGTGCGATGTTGAGTATCCGCAAAGCACTTTTCATCACCTCAGAGAACACCGGCGCTGCCACTACACCGCCGTAGTATTTGTCACCCTGAGGTTCATTGATAACCACCACCATGGCGATACGCGGATCACTGATCGGCGCAATACCAGCGGTAAAGGCAATATATTCGTCACTGTAGCCACCGGCCACTGCCACCTTGGCTGTACCGGTTTTCGCCCCGATGCGGTAACCATCTACCGCAGCCCGGGTCGCACTGCCCCCTTTCTGGGTAACAGCTTCAAGCATCTTGACCACTTTCATCGCATTTTCCTGCGATACAACCTGTTTGCCCGGAACCACTTGATCCGTCTTGAGGATCGACAGCGGACGGCTTACCCCGTAGGCCCCCAGCGCAGCGTAGGCGCGTGCGAGCTGTGCCGGTGTGACTGAGATGCCATAGCCGAAGGCTAATGTGGCTCGCTCAAAATCAGACCAGCGGGTACGGGTCGGGAAATGTCCGGCAGACTCGCCAATCAGGCTGACCCCGGTGTATTCACCCAGCCCAAAGCTGCCGTAGAGGCCAAGCAGCGCATCCACCGGCATGGCGAGGGAGAGCTTACTCACACCGATGTTACTGGATTTTTGCAGGATCTTGCGAAGGTCAGCCTTGCCGACCTTGGAGACATCCCGCACTTTGGCGCCGCCTATACGGAAGATGCCGTTGCCGGTGTCGATAACGGTGTGCTCGTCTGCCACATGGTTTTCCAGCGCGGCAAGCACCACGAATGGCTTGATAGTTGAACCCGGTTCAAACACGTCCGTCACTGCCCGGTTTCGCATCTTGAAGCTTTTGAGATCGCTGCGGTTATTTGGGTTGTACGACGGTGCGTTGACCATTGCCAGCACTTCGCCGGTTTTGACATCCACCATCACCAGGGTGCCGGATGTAGCCCGGTAGTCAGCAACCGCCTGCTTGATAGAGCGATAAGCGATAGCCTGCAGGCGCTGGTCAATACTGAGGTCAAGGGGCTTGCCCGGCTCTCGCGCTTCCTGGGAAATGGTTTCCACCACCCGGCCATATCGGTCTTTGCGCACTGTCCGGCGGCCCGGTTCACCGGTCAGCCAGCCATCATAGCTGCGCTCAACCCCTTCAAGGCCGTGCCCGTCGATACCAGTTACGCCAACCAAGTGGGCACTTACCTCACCTGCCGGGTAAAAACGGCGGGATTCGTCTTTCAGGCCAATACCCGGCAGTTTGAGCTTTTCGATGTAGTTGGAAACTGTCGCCCCGACCTGGCGCTGCAGGTAAATAAAACGGCGCTTTTTATTGGATTCAAGGCGGGAGATCAGTTCCTGGCGCGGGATGCCCAAGACATCTGCCAGCGCATACCAGCGGTTAAGCTCTTTGAGGCCATCTTCTTTGAAAATACGGACAGGGTCTGCATAAACCGCCTGCACAGGGACACTGACAGCCAGCGGTTCATTGTTACGGTCGGAGATAATGCCACGGGAAGACGGCAAGGCCTTAACCCGAAGGGAGCGAAGGTCCCCCTGATAGACAAGGTTGTCCGGTTCGACAACCTGGATATAGGCAGCACGTGCAATCAGAGCGACAAGTGCCAGACCGATGAAAAAGCAAATAACACCAAAGCGCCACTTAATGAACGCTGGTGGCGCTTTTGGTTTTTTCCGGTTTGGTGTGCCTTTTGGCTGTTTCACTTTAAGCTCACTATCACTTCATCTTTGGCACCCGGCCGGATAAGCCCGCGCTTTATTGCCATCGACTCGACCCGGCTGTGCTCCGAGAGTGCCGTTTCCTCCAAAATGAGGTTACGCCACTCAATATCCAGATTGTCCTTTTCCATCAAGAGTTGGTCCTGACGTGACACCAACTGACGGCTGAGCTGGGTGGTGTATACCACCGAAAGCGCACTGACCAGCACCAACACCAACAGAATCAACGGAATGAGACCCACTGTTCGCAGGTCATGTCCTATTTGTCTGGGCAGGCTCGGGTGGCGCTTCATCAGTGCTTACCCCAGTTTCTCCGCCACGCGCAGCACGGAACTGCGGGAGCGGGTGTTGTCATCCACTTCCAGATCAGAAGGCTTGAGTGCCTTGCCAACCGGCTTCATTGATGCACTGCCAAGGGCGCGTATCTGGTCTTCTGTCAGCGGTACACCGCGCGGTACATCCGGCCCCTTGCTCTGTTTGCGGATAAAGCGCTTAACCAGACGATCTTCCAGCGAATGGAAGCTGATAACTGACAGGCGGCCTCCGGGTGTCAGCACGTCAAGTGCCCCTTCCAACGCCTTTTCAATTTCATCAAGTTCGCGGTTTACAAAAATACGGATCGCCTGGAAGCTGCGCGTCGCCGGGTGTTTTTTCTTCTCACGGATTGGCGATGCGTTAGCAATGAGGTTGGCAAGCTGACCGGTACGGGTCAGAGGCTCTTTTTCCTCATCTTCACGGTGCGCCACAATGGCCCGGGCAATGCGCTTGGCAAAACGCTCTTCGCCATAGTCTTTCAGTACAACGGCGATGTCACTCGCATCCGCTTCCGCCAGCCAGTCCGCAGCAGACTGTCCCGATGTTGGGTCCATGCGCATATCCAGAGGACCGTCACGCAGGAAGCTGAACCCACGCTCTGGGTCGTCAAGCTGGGGTGAGGATACACCCAGGTCAGCCAACACTCCGTCAATTTTGCCAGTCAGGCCACGCTCTTCCATATAGGAAGCCAGGCCAGAAAACGGGCCATGGATAATACTGAAACGGGGATCTTCAATCGATTTGGACGCTTCAATCGCCTGAGGGTCGCGGTCAATCGCGTAGAGACGGCCGTCAGGACCCAGGCGGGAAAGCACTTCCCGGCTGTGGCCGCCGCGGCCAAAAGTACAGTCGACATAAATACCGTCGGGCTTGATCGCCAGCGCGTCAACAGACTCTTTAAGCAGGACAGAAACATGGGAAAAAGTGTTAGTGCTTGTTTCTGGCGTAGTATCTGACATATGCAATTAACCTAAAGCGACAGGCCGTTTAAGCGTTCTGACAACTCGCCAGTGCTTTCCAGGGGCTGTTGCTTGTCTTGTTCGATTTGTTGTTGCCAGCAGGCCTCATCCCAGATTTCAAATTTATTGAGCTGGCCAACCAGCATCACCCGGGAAGATAAATTGGCATATTGGCGTAAAGTCGGGGCAAGGAGAAGCCGGCCCTGGCTGTCAAGCTCGCATTCAGCAGCGTGTCCCAACAGAAGCCGCTGCAGCCGGCGCTCATTCGGGTTGAGTGTACTCAACCTAGCCAGTTTGGCCTCTATGCGCTCCCACTCCGGCAACGGGTAAAGCAACAGGCAGGGAAGATGATGGTCGATCGTGCACACCATGGCACCACCGCATTCTTCATCAATGACTGGGCGGTAACGCTTTGGTAACGCCAGTCTTCCTTTACTGTCGAGCGACAGTGCGCTCGCGCCCCTGAACATCATTCAGCCATTCCATTGATCCAATAAACACCACTTTTACCCACAATTCCCCACTGGAAAGTGTAAGTAGGGCGTAAAATAGATGTCAAGCTGAATGCCACAGTGAGCTCTGTCACATAAGAAAATAACCACCCAATAAACAAGGTGTTATTCCTTAAGCCGTGGCCGGGATTTTTTCAGGCATACCCTGAAAACAACAAAGGCGAGCCAATGCTCGCCTTTGTCATATATAGGGTGAGTCAGCCTATAAGCCGGGTTCTGTACCACTTGCGTGGCGGTAACCATTCCTCTAGGCCTGCAATCACTCACAGGCTCAAGCAACCTACCCGTCCCCAACGCGGGCCGCGCCATAGGGGACCTATTTGGTCTTGCTCCGGGTGGAGTTTACCGTGCCACGAACTGTTGCCAGTCGCGCGGTGCGCTCTTACCGCACCCTTTCACCCTTACCTGATCCTCCGAAGAGGCCATCGGCGGTTTGCTCTCTGTTGCACTGGTCGTAGGCTTTCGCCCCCCAGGCGTTACCTGGCACCCTGCCCTGCGGAGCCCGGACTTTCCTCCCCCTTACCAGTCTCCCGAGGGACATCAGTAAGGCAGCGGTTACCCGGCTGACTCAGGCGGCGGATTATATAGAAAAGCGCAGTCGCCCGCTACCCTTAACTTTCAGCAGAGGAAAGATTATCGAGTCCCCATTTATAAAGTGCGTTCTTTTTAACCGGATAGAGTTCTGCAACGATAGCCGCTGCCTTTTTTAGTGGCAGCTCGTTGGCCAGTAAACCAAGGGCTTTGCAGGCTTCTGTTGGCAAAGCATCTTTTTCAGGACGGTGACCCGCTACCAGTAAAACCATCTCACCTTTGGTGCGGTTGCTGTCCTGTTTCAGCCATTCAATAAGCTCAGCCAACGGCGCGCCATGAATGGTTTCATAGGTTTTAGTCAGCTCACGGGCCAGTACCACCTGCCTGTCCGGGCCAAGTACGGCAACCATGTCTTCCAGTGCATCATGGATACGGTGCGTTGATTCATAAAAAATCAGGGTGCGCTCATCCTCAGCAATCTCAGCAAACTTGTCACGACGCCCCTTGCTTTTTGGTGGCAGGAAACCTTCAAAGCTGAAGCGGTCGGAAGGCAGGCCTGAAGCGCTCAACGCAGTGATTACCGCACATGGGCCCGGGAGAGGGACGACATTGACCCCCGCGCCGCGGCAACGGGACACCAGGTGATAACCAGGGTCACTGATAAGCGGTGTACCAGCATCTGACACCAGGGCGATGGTTTTCCCTTCCTGGAGCTTGCTTACCAGTACATCAGCTTTTTGCTGCTCATTATGGTCATGGAGGGCGAAGGCCGGGGTCTTAATGCCAAAGTGGGAAAGCAGGCGCGCGGTATGGCGGGTGTCTTCTGCCGCAATAAGATCAGCCGACTGCAACACGTCCAGTGCACGCTGGGTGATGTCGCCCAGATTACCGATTGGTGTAGGGACAATGTAGAGCGTAGAGGCTTCAGTATGAAGAGGATTTGCATCCGTCATTTGTTTCGCACCCATTCGATGTTTAATATAGGGACAACTTGTCATGGTTGAAAAATGTTCATGCATAGAATTGTCCGGAATCGCAAGAGTGTAACACGACTGCTGGCCCCTGTAGCCTTAGCTGTTGCACTTGCTGCCTGTACGACCACAGCCCCAGTTGATCAGGCTGTGAGTTACGATATCACTGCACCCGCTACGCAAAGTTCCACCTATTATCTCGCCCGCGCAGAAACCACCGCCGGCAGCGAGAAAATTGATTGGTACCTGCTGGCCTTCAAAGCCCTGCTCAATGAGGGTCAGCTTGATCAGGCTGACGTATTGAGCTTCCGCCTAAGCAGTATGGCAATGTCTCCCTCCCAGTCAGCAGAATGGCAGCTTAACCGAGCCAGCCTGCTGGAGCAGCAAGGGAAACCACAGGCTGCGCTTGCTGGCCTTAATTTCCAAACCGGGTGGCGCCTGCCAAACTCACAACTTATTCGCTACCACCTGTTGCGCGCCGAATTAAACGAAACGTTGGAAAACCCTCTTCAGGCGGTAATTGAACGCTCTCAGGCTGACAGTCTCATCCAGGATCCGGTCGCCCGGCACAACAACATTGATAAAACCTGGTTGTCGCTGGCAAAACTCAATGGAGCCCAGCTTCATAGCCTGCAGTCTTCCTCAGACCCGGTAGCCCGTGGCTGGGCAGAGTTGATGGGCTTGCGGGTACAGTACGGCACCCAGGCTGACAAGCTGCAGCAGGCTATCGACGACTGGCTGACAGCCAACCCAGGCCACCCGGCTAACTTCTATTTGCCGGAAGAGCTCAAGGCCATACAGGCGCTGGAAATCACTGTTCCAACCCGTGTTGCAGTGTTGCTTCCATTGAGTGAAAGGTTTGCCAACCAAGGACAGGCTATCCGAAATGGTTTTATGCAGGCACTGTTTGACGACAAGACCCATGAAGCCAAGCCTGAAGTAAAGGTTATCGACACCAGCGGCAAGAGCATGGCTGAAATTGCCCAGACCCTGCGCGACAACCAAATTGATTTTGTTGTCGGCCCGCTCCAGAAAGAAAATGTCTCCCAGCTGCAAAACCTGCTCGGTAACAGTATCCCTATGCTTGCCCTCAACATCCCGGGCAAACTCGACGAAACCATGAGCCAAACCTGCTACCTGACACTTTCTCCAGAACAGGAAGCAACGCAGGCAGCTGACCACATCTACAGTCAGGGTAAGCTCTACCCTCTGGTAATGGTGCCAAGCAACAGCTTTGGCCGCCGGGTAGCAACCGCTTTTGCTGAGGAATGGAAAGGGCTGACCAACCGGGATGCCGACGTACAGTACCTTGGCAAACGCCGCAACATGCAACAGGATGTTCACCGTATTTTCGGCCTTACTGACAGTCAGGCACGCATCCAGCAAATGAACCGTTTACTGGGTACAGAACTGGAATCAGAACAGCGCAGCCGTCGCGATATTGATGCTGTTTACATGGCATCAACTGCTACCGACCTCAGTCTGCTCAAGCCGTTTATCGACGTTACCATCAACCCGGATGCCATCCCGCCGAAGCTGTACACTGGTTCACGCGGTAATGACAAAGCACAAGGTATGGGCGAGGTCGGTGAACTGCGTGGTATCGAGTTCAGTGATGTTCCCCTGCTTATCGACCTTCAGGAAGGCGCATCGGCGGAATACCGTACACTTTGGCCTAACCAGAGCAACGGCCTTGGCCGGCTCTATGCACTGGGAATGGACGCCTACCAATTGCTTTATGAACTTCCCCAGCTTCGCTCTCTGCCAGGGTTCTCCGTTGCCGGCCAATCCGGGGACCTGACTGCCGGGGAGCAATGTGTGATTGACCGTAAACTCCACTGGGCAACGTTTACTGACAACGGAATGGAACGTGTTAGCAAGGAAAGCGAAGGGACAGCTCTTTGAAAATGAAGCCAGGCTTTTCCTTGAAAAGAAAGGCCTGAATTTTCGTGATAACAATGCCCATGCCAAAGGCGGTGAAATTGACCTCGTCATGCAGGATAACAACTGCATCGTTTTTGTTGAGGTCCGTTTCCGCAAGAAGGCAACTTATGGCAACGCAGCCGAAACCGTCACCTATTCCAAGCGGCAACGAATGCTAAGGGCAGCAATGTTTTGGCTGATGCGAAACGGCTACCCCAGTGAAAGTACCGAGTTCCGGTTTGATATCGTTTCTTTTGATGGCAGTGCAGACAATGTTCACTGGCTGCCTGCGATAAGTATTGAAGGATAAACATGCAAGAGAGCATTAAAGAGAGTTTCACTGAAAACATCCAGACTCATATTGCTGCAGCAGAAGCCCTGCCGGATGTTATGGCCAAAGGCGCCCAAGCCATGGTGCAGTGCCTGCTCAACGGCAATAAAATCCTGTGCTGCGGTAACGGTGGTTCCGCGGCAAACGGACAGCATTTTGTCTCTTGCCTGCTGAATCGCTTCGAAACAGAGCGTCCGAGCCTGCCGGCACTTGCGTTGACGACAGACACGACCACCCTGACCGCGGTTGCCAATGACTACAACTATGAGGAAATTTTCTCAAAGCAGGTACGCGCCCTTGGACAATCCGGCGATATCCTGTTGGCTATCTCTACCAGCGGCAACAGCAAAGACATCATTAAAGCAATGGAAGCTGCCGTAACCCGGGACATGACCATTGTCGCCCTCACCGGTAAGGACGGTGGTGAAATGGCCGGTCTTTTAGGCCAGCAGGACGTTGAAATACGCGTACCTTCCCAACGCACGGCAAGAATTCAGGAAGTTCACCAACTGGTTCTCCATGCCCTGTGCGATTTAATTGATAACGTTCTGTTCCCTCGTCACGAGGAATACTGACAAATATTGGGCCTGGGCATCAGGCCATTGAGAAGGAGGAAGTCGTTTATGAAATCTTGGCTCATTGGTCTGATGGCACTGTCGCTGGTTTCCTGTTCAGCGGTCTACCAGACTGACCCTCGTTCCGTTGGGGAGACCTGGGATGACACAGCCATTGGTGTCGAAGTGGCTGGCATTGCCAACAAGGAGCCGTTTAAAACCGGCGTGCGGGTCAACGCAGTATCCTATGATGGAAAAGTTCTGCTAGTCGGACAGGCAGAGACACCACGTCTTCGCAGTGAACTGGTCGACAAAGTAAGGCGTCTTCAGGCAGTGGATGAAGTCTACGACCAAATTCGGATCCGCCCACCTTTGACTCTGGGTGAAGTCGCTGACGATACCTGGATAACCACCAAGGTAAAATCAGCCCTGATTGCCAACAAGAAACTGACTGATGTTTACGTAAAAGTGCTTACTGAAGACCGCGAGGTTTTCTTGCTTGGCTTTGTTACCCAATCCCAGGCTGATATAGCAGCAGACATTGCCCGCAATATCTCGGGCGTTAAACAGGTCATTAAGGCATTCGAATACATCGACGGTACCAAGCCGGTTTCGACACCCAGCCCAGTAACTGACGCCACATCATCTCAAGGGCCGGAAACCGCCCCGGCAGAAAGTACCGATACAGTCGAAACCTTTAAAATTGTTGATGAACCACCGGTTCAATAAACAATCATTTAAACAAAAAAACGCAGCCAGTCGGCTGCGTTTTTTATTGTTCTGCGTGGCGTAGCCTGAACTACTTCACGACCCGCAGGGAAGGGCGTCCACGAGGTGGACGCGGCGGTGTTTCATCATCACCATCCGCGGCTTCAAAAACAGGCTCTTCAAAAGAATCCTGATCCTCAAGCTCCTCAACAACGCCCAGACCTTCATTTTCCAGGCCGTCAAACATCTCTTCGCCATGAGGCATGTAGGCAGCCTCTGGCTCAAACATAGTGCCAGCACCGTTTTCACGGGCATAGATTGCAAGTACGGCGTAAACAGGTACTTCAACAGCAAAAGGACGACCGCTGAAACGTGCATTGAAGCGAACATCTTCACTGCCCAGTTCCAGGTTACCCACCGCGCGGGGTGCAACGTTCAGTACGATCTGGCCGTCCTGAACAAACTCACGCGGTACACGAACACCCGGCAAATCTGCCTCAACCACCAGATGTGGGGTCAGATCATTTTCCAGCAGCCACTCATAATAAGCGCGCAGGAGGTACGGGCGGCGTGGTGTCATACTGTCCATCGCCATATTACTTGCGGGTAAGGCGCATTTCGCGCTCTGCTTCAGTCAGCGATGCAAGGAACGAATCACGCTCGAACACACGGGCCATGTAGTTCTTCACTTCCTTGGCACCAGGACCGGTCAGGTCGATACCCAGGATTGGAAGACGCCACAACAATGGAGCAAGGTAGCAGTCAACCAGACTGAATTCTTCGCTCATGAAGTATGGGTATTCAGCAAATACCGGCGCCATTGACATCAGTTCTTCACGCAGTTGTTTGCGTGCTCTGTCTGCTTCTTCAGGGCCACCAGATACGATTGTCTCAACCAGGGAATACCAGTTACGTTCAATACGGTACATGAACAGACGGCTGTTGCCACGGGCAACAGGGTAAACAGGCATCAGTGGTGGATGAGGGAAACGCTCATCAAGGTATTCCATGATGATATTTGCGTTGTACAGTACCAGCTCACGATCAACCAGTGTAGGAACTGATCCGTACGGGTTCAGTGCACGAAGGTCTTCAGGCATGTTGTCCTGATCCACCAGTTCGATTTCGACACTTACACCTTTTTCAGCAAGCACGATGCGCACCTGATGGCTGTACATATCAGTCGCATCAGAATAAAGTGTCATCACCGAGCGTTTGTTGGCAGCAACAGCCATTTACCCCTCCAGGACGTTTCAATAACACAAAAAAGCAACGGGAGCACACGGCTCCCATTGCGGATTCGTTGGCCATCTAGATTAACCGATCAGTGGACATCTCGCCAATACTCTTTCTTGAGCAGATATGAGAGGATTAGGAAAATAACCATGAATCCAATCACCCACCAACCCATTTGCTGACGTTCCAGCTTTATAGGCTCCGCAGAATACTCAAGGAAGTTGACCAAATCACGTACGGCGTCATCGTACTCATCTTCACTCAATTCGCCGTTTCCGTCCGAACGAAGTTCGATGAATTCCTGAACTTCTTTACCGTCAACCTGAACAGTTTCGAAGATCTTGCGAGGTGTTCCCTGAAGCTCTTCCAGCACGTGTGGCATACCGACCAAAGGGAAAACAACGTTGTTCACGCCGAATGGACGGGACGGATCCACATAGAAAGAACGAAGGTAAGTGTAAATCCAATCTGTACCGCGGACTCGCGCCACCAGCGTCAAATCAGGGGCTGCGGCACCGAAATACTCACCAGCCGTTGCGTCAGGAATGGCATTTTCCATCAGATCACCAATTTTGGCATTCTGATCAAACACCAGATGCTCCATCATCAGATCTTCTGGGATCTCCAGATCGTCCGCTACACGCTGGTAACGCTGGTACTGGGTTGAGTGACAGGCAAAGCAGTAGTTCATGAACAACTTTGCGCCACGCTGCAGAGAAGCCTTATCAGAAAGGTCATTATTCGCTGCATCCAGCGGTACATTTGCACCAGCCGCCATCACCAGCGATGGCAGCAGGGCAAACAACATTACAATCCATTTCTTCATTTGTAGTTCACCCTCTCTGGTAGCGGTTTGGTCACTTCATTTTTGCTGTAGAAGAACAGCAGGACAAAGAACATGAAGTAACAGAAGCTGAAGATCTGAGCCAGAAGCGTGTAGGTCGGGGTTGCAGGCAACGCACCCAACACGCCCAGTACTACAAAGGCCACAATGAACTGTGCAATGTTGATTGTGTGGAACTTGCTGCGGTAGCGGTACGAACGTACCTTACAGCGATCAAGCCATGGCAACAGGAACAACAACACGATTGACAGCCCCATGGCCACAACACCCATCAGCTTGTGCGGAATGGCACGAAGAATGGCGTAGAAAGGTGTGAAGTACCAAACAGGAGCAATGTGCTCAGGAGTCTTCAGCGGGTTAGCCGCTTCGAAGTTAGGTGGCTCAAGGAAATAGCCGCCCATCTCAGGGTTGAAGAAAATCACATACGCAAACAGGATACCGAAACCACCGATACCGATAAGATCCTTCACCGTGCCGTAAGGGTGGAACGGGATCGAATCAATGATGTCGTACTTTTTGCTGTAGTAGCTGTGGAATTTAAACTGGGTCTGGTATCCCTCACCTTTAGTGCCTTTCGGCAGCTTGGTTTCGATTCCATCCGGGTTGTTCGATCCCACTTCGTGCAGTGCCAGGATGTGCAGCACGACGAGAAGAACCAGAACCAGTGGCAAGGCAATGACATGCAATGCGAAGAAACGGTTCAGCGTCGCACCGGAAATCACATAGTCACCACGAATCCAAAGGGTCAGGTCATCACCGATATACGGAATAGCACCGAAGAGCGAGATGATTACCTGTGCACCCCAGTATGACATCTGCCCCCATGGCAGCAGGTAACCCATAAAGGCTTCTGCCATCAAGACCAGGAAGATCAGCATACCGAACAGCCACAGAAGTTCACGCGGCTTTTGGTAAGAGCCGTAGATAAGGCCACGGTACATGTGGAGATAGACCACAACAAAAAATGCTGACGCACCGGTGGAGTGCATATATCGCAGCAACCAGCCGTACTCCACGTCACGCATAATGTATTCGATTGAAGCAAACGCCCCTTCAGCAGAAGGGTTGTAGCTCATCGTAAGCCAGATACCGGTGAGAATCTGGTTAACCAGAACCAACATTGCCAAAGAACCGAATAGGTACCAAAAGTTGAAGCTCTTCGGCATTGGGTATTCAGACAAATGCTTTTTATAAGCATTCATCATGGGTAGACGTTTTTCGACCCAATTAAGCAGGTTTTCCATTACGCTGCCCCCTCATCATCTACACCAACCAGGATGCGGTTGTCATCCAGGAATTTATGTGGCGGAATCACCAGGTTCAGAGGTGCAGGCACCCCTTGGAACACGCGGCCGGCCATATCAAATTTAGAACCATGACATGGGCAGAAGAATCCGGCATTCACTCCGCTTACCTGCTCACCGAAAGTATCCGGCAGATAAGTCGGTGAGCAACCCAGGTGGGTACAAACACCTACGGCCACCAGATACTCAGGGTTCACTGAACGATAGGTATTTTTGGCGTATTCAGGTTGTTGAGGTTCATCTGAAGCAGGGTCACGTAACTGACCATCAAGGCTTCCAAGCTGGTCAAGAATCGTTTGACTGCGGCGCACGACCCAGACAGGTTTACCCCGCCACTCGACGCGAACCATTTGTCCCACTTCCAGCTTGCTAATATCCACTTCGACCGGCGCACCGGCTGCTTTGGCCTTGGCGCTGGGGTTCCAAGATTTAATAAATGGAACCGCCACGGCTACGGCTCCCACACCACCCACTACGGCTGTCGTGGCAGTGAGAAAGCGGCGTCTGCCGGCATTCACTGGCGCATTGCTCATCCAATTGTCTCCCTTTTGCTCCCGCAGGGATTATTGTTATTTCCTTTGCGTCCATGGAGCGTACGGCTAACTCATCAAGAAAAGTAACAACAGCTTAGCTGCTTTTTTATAAACTGTTATCACGGTGCTCAAATGATAAAGAAAACCCTACTTTTTGACAAGATAAGGCTACCTTTTTGTAACATGCAAAAAGCGTTATTTAATTCATTAAATTCATAGAGATAGACAAAACAGTGTTACGAAAGATGGTTAGGAAAGATTGGAAGATTTGTGATCTATGGCGAGATAAAAAGCCACAATGTTTGTGGTGGGTGTGACCAATGTCTCTGCTGCCAGAGCCCTGAAAAATACAGATATAAAAAAACCCGGCCAAAAAGCCGGGTTTTTCTGTCCAATAGAACTGTAAGCGATAAATTAACGCTTAGAGAACTGTGGACGACGACGTGCTTTGCGCAGACCAACTTTCTTACGCTCAACACGACGAGCATCACGAGTAACAAAGCCAGCTGCACGCAGTGCAGGACGCAGTGTTTCATCGTATTCCATCAGTGCACGGGTGATACCGTGACGGATAGCGCCCGCTTGACCAGAGATACCACCACCGGTAACAGTGATGTACAGGTCCAGCTTCTCAGTCATTTCAACCAGCTCCAGTGGCTGACGAACAACCATGCGAGCAGTTTCACGACCGAAATAAGTTTCCAGTGAACGCTTGTTGATTACGATGTTACCGTTGCCCGGCTTGATGAATACTCGAGCTGCGGAGCTTTTGCGACGACCAGTGCCGTAGTATTGTTCTGCCATTACTCTGTCCCCCAATTAGATGTCCAGTACCTGCGGCTGTTGCGCAGTGTGCTTGTGCTCAGTGCCCGCGTAAACTTTCAGCTTACGGAACATGGCACGACCCAGAGGACCACGTGGCAGCATACCTTTAACGGCAAGCTCGATTACCATCTCAGGCTTCTTGGCAATCAGCTTTTCAAAGTTGATTGACTTGATGCCGCCGATGTAACCAGAGTGGTGGTAGTACATCTTGTCAGACGCTTTCTTACCGGTCACGGCAACTTTCTCAGCGTTGATAACAACGATGTAATCACCGGTGTCAACGTGAGGAGTGTATTCTGCTTTATGCTTACCGCGCAGGCGAGAAGCGATTTCAGTAGCCAGACGACCCAGAGTTTTACCTTCAGCGTCAACAACGTACCAGTCGCGTTTTACGGTTTCTGGTTTAGCAACGAAAGTTTTCATGCTAAGTGTTTACCCATTTAATCAATTTCACTCAAGGAGCATTTGCTCCCACTGTTCAAGAGCCCCATCCATCACCCCTTCGAGTGGTGGCACTCTCCGGCGTTAGCCGTTTACAGTAACGGTGGGTCGGCGGATTATAGGGAAAGGTGCGGAAAAAGTCACCATTTTTTTGACCATTTCCGCATTTCTGGACGTTAGTTTCTGGCGAATATATCCCGTTGGCCAAAGGTTCCCCATCAAGTGATGATTTTGTGCCCTTTGTCTTTTAGGGAAGATGCTCCAGGGCCAGGTAGTCGTGGCTTTGCATTTCGATCAGCCGCGAGCAGCAACGGCGGAACTCAAATGTCAGCCTGCCATCTGTGTAAAGCCCATCCATGGCCACCTCGGCTGAAATAATCAACTTTACATGGCGCTCATAGAATTCATCGACCATTGCAATAAAACGCCGGGCCGCATCATCAGTCCCCTCTCCCATCTTCGGGACGTCAGATAACAGTATGGTGTGATAAAGCCGCGCCAACTCCATATAGTCATTCTGGCTGCGTGGGGAATCGCACAGTTCCCTGAAACTGAAATGCACCACGCCGTCCGCCTCATGTCGTGTTGTCATTGGGCGGTTGTTGATCTCAATGACTTTGTTTTCAGATTTGGGTTCATCTGCAAGTTGGTCAAAGTAACGGATAAGGTTTTTTTCCGCCTGCTCGTCGAGGGGGTGATGGTATATCTCGGCCTGTTCAAGGGTACGCAGCCGGTAATCCACCCCGGCATCCACATTCAATACTTCACAGTGTTGATTCAGTAACGCAATGGCGGGCATGAAACGGGCACGCTGCAAGCCGTTGCGGTAAAGCTCATCCGGGATAATGTTGGAGGTTGCCACCAGGGTGATACCCCGGGCAAATAGTTCCTGCATCAGGGTGCCCAGTATCATGGCGTCAGTAATATCAGAAACAAAAAACTCATCAAAACAGAGCACATCTGTTTCAGCGGCAAAACGGTCAGCAACCGTCTTAAGTGGATCTGGTTCTTTTTCCAGTGTCCCAAGCTCATGGTGTACCCGGTGCATAAACCGGTGAAAGTGCATCCGGGTCTTGCGCTCAAACGGCAGGCATTCAAAGAAAGTGTCCATCAGGTAGGTTTTCCCCCTTCCGACCCCTCCCCACAGATATAAGCCTTTTTCCGGCTCTACTTGTACCGGTTCTGCTTTCTTCCAGGGCCAGATGCTGCGCTTGGGTTGTAGCCTGGGTTTGGAGGCTCTCTCTACCAAACGGTGGTATAAATCATCAAGGTGGCGAACAGCGTTTTCCTGGGCGCTGTCCCGGAGAAATTCCGGGCGGGTTAAATCCTTTTGATAGCGGGATAAGGGCGTCATTCCATGGCCTTCTTTATTATTCGAATTGCTGACTTTTCATCTGACACGTTTGCACTACAATGCCCGCGCGTCTCGTATTCAATAGTACCATGGGCATCTAATGCCATGTATAGTAGTGAGTAATTGCCAAGATTAGTTCTGTTTTTTACAAGGAGTAAGTATGGCGTGGATTAACGGCCTCGTGCTCGTAGCAGTCGGCATCGTTGTCGGCTTCCTCCTGGCCCGCATTACCAGAAAAAACGCTGACAACGCCAAAGCTCTTCAAAAAGAGCTGGATAAAACCAAATATGAACTGGAGCAATACCGGCAGGATCTTGTCGACCATTTTGCCCAGAGTGCCAAGCTGTTGGAAAGTATCTCTAAAGATTACGCCAAGCTGCACCAGCATATGGCGAAAACCTCTTCTGACCTTATGCCAGATCTGCCTGAGCAGGACAATCCGTTCACAAAACCCGTTCCAGAGCTTATCGTTGCCGAGGCTCCTCAAGAGCCACCCCGAGATTACTCTGAAGGTGCAACCGGTTTATTAAAAGGAGAGTCTGCTGAGCGTAAAGCCAGCTGACACCTGAACATCAAATAAGCACATAACGGCGCACATGCGCCGTTTTTTGTTACTTTTTAACCGTTGAACTTTTTCATTCTGACCCAATCTTAAACATAACAATCCCTGTATCCTCTGATGACGGCTCATCGAAAGGGATACAACACAATCGGTTCATTGTTATGGTCCTCTGGAGTCAATAAATATGATGAAAAAGTCACTGCTCACGCTGAGTATCATCGCTCTTGGTGTTAGTGCGGCCATCGCCAACCCACCAGCGGCAACTGCTGCCATCCCAAATACTGTTAACGGTCAGACTTTGCCAAGCCTTGCCCCGATGCTGGAGAAGGTGTCCCCGGCAGTTGTAAGTATTTCTGTCGAAGGCAAACAAGTTTCCAAGCAGCGTCTGCCTGACTCTTTCCGATTCTTCTTCGGCCCCGACTTCCCTACCGAACAACTGCAGGAACGTCCGTTCCGCGGGCTGGGATCAGGCGTCATCATTGATGCTGGCAAAGGTTACGTGATTACCAACCACCACGTCATCAATGGCGCTGACAAGATTCGTGTCCAGCTCCATGACGGCCGTGAATATGATGCCGAGCTGATTGGCAGCGACGCGATGTCTGATGTGGCGCTTCTCAAACTGACCGATGCCAAAAACCTGACCGAAATAAAGATTGCCGACTCAGACAAGTTGCGCGTGGGTGACTTCACTGTTGCTATCGGCAACCCGTTCGGCCTTGGCCAGACCGTCACCTCCGGTATTATCTCGGCACTTGGCCGAACCGGCCTCAACCTGGAAAATTTTGAGAACTTTATCCAGACCGACGCCGCAATCAACAGTGGTAACTCCGGCGGCGCACTGGTAAACCTTAACGGTGAACTTATCGGCATCAATACCGCTATCCTTGGCCCCAGCGGTGGCAATGTGGGTATCGGGTTTGCTATTCCATCCAACATGGCAAAGAACCTGACTGAGCAGATTATTGAATACGGTCAGGTAAAACGCGGCATGTTGGGGGTTAAAGGCGGAGAGTTGACTGCTGAGCTGGCTGAAGCCTTTGGCTATGAAACCAACCATGGCGCATTCGTGAGCCAGGTGGTTCCTGACTCTGCAGCAGATAAGGGGGGGCTCAAGGCCGGTGACATTATCGTTTCGGTCAATGATAAGCCAATCCGCTCTTTCGGTGAATTACGCGCGAAGATCGCCACCATTGGTGCCGGGAAGGAAGTGACACTGGGCATCATGCGCGACGGTGACAAAAAAGACATAAGCGTTGTACTGGAAGAAGCAAGCCTCGCCAAAGCTAAAGCCGACATGCTGCACGAAGCACTGGCTGGCGCTGAGCTTGAAAACAACCCTAATGGCAAAGGTGTAAGGGTCAGCCGGGTAGAAGAAAACTCCAAGGCATCCCAGTACGGCCTGCAGGAAGGCGATGTCATTGTCGGCCTGAACCGCTTCAGGGTTTCCAACCTCGGTGACCTTCGCAAACTGCTGGAGAAAAAACCGAATGTACTTGCGCTGAATATTGTCAGGGACAATACATCGCAATATCTGGTTATCCGCTAAATCTCACTATCAGAAGGGCCGGACTCATCCAGCCCTTCTTCTTAATTGCTTTGTTTCACTGCTACCTGCCCACCGCTGTCGCTATTTCTGACGCATTTTCAATGCTATTCTTGTACCTCAACACGGATGTCAGTCCGTCAAAGTGAGAGGAAAGCATGTTTGCATTTGTGGGGCGTTCGGTTTTATTGGGACTTTTAACAGCTGTATTGCTGTTGGCTATTTTCCCCGGGCTGCGCTTCAGTATGTCAGACCCTTCCATTTCCCTCAGTGCACTGACCCAGGAGCAGCCTCTCTCCTACAACGAAGCGGTTCGCCGTGCATCCCCTGCGGTAGTAAATATTTATACCCGTCGCTACAGCGGTGAAGACCGACTCCAGCTCAGCCCTGAAGGACTGGGATCGGGCGTAATAATGAGCAGCAAAGGCTATATCCTTACCAATTTCCATGTAATCTCCCGGGCAGACCAGGTGATCGTAGCACTTCAGGACGGGCGGATTTTTACTGCCCAGCTCGTTGGCTCGGATCGCCGCTCCGACATTGCGGTGTTAAAAATTGAAGCCGATAACCTGCCGGTGATCCCACAGAACCAGGAATATACGCCAGAAGTGGGTGATGTAGTGATGGCTATTGGCAACCCATATAACCTGGGGCAAACCACCACCTTCGGGATCATTTCAGCAACCGGGCGCAGCGGTATCAGCATTAATGGCCCCGGCGATTTCCTGCAAACGGATGCGGCCATTAACCAGGGTAACTCCGGAGGTGCACTGGTAAATACCCTGGGGGTGCTGGTTGGCATTAACACCGCTTCTTTCCAACAGGCGACTTCACTGGAAACCTACGGTATTTCCTTTGCAATTCCTTATAAGGTTGCGCTTAGGATGATGAACAAGATTATCGCTGATGGCCGGGTAATACGCGGATATATCGGCATCGACGGCCGGGATATCAACCCTGTCATGGCGCGCCTTCTGGATGTCCAGCATGTTCAGGGTATTGTGGTGATGGGTATGGATCCCAACGGTCCAGCGCACAAAGCCGGACTCAGGGTCAACGATGTCCTGATTGCCTTAGACAACAAACCGGTAAACGGTGTACGGAATGCATTTGATATTGTTGCTGACCTGCGTCCGGGTAAAGAGATACAGGTTAAGGTGATCCGCAACGGCCAACCTTTGAGCATACCGCTGACCATTGGTGAAGAGCCTGAGCAAAACCGGGGCTGACCTTTTTAACATACGATCAAAAACGCCACCTGTTACGGTGGCGTTTTTGCATCAAACCGGCAATCAATCTTTGAAGCGGGTGATATCTGCACCCAGTTTGCTCAGTTTGTCTTCGATGCGGTCATAACCACGGTCAATGTGGTAAATACGATCAACGATAGTTTCGCCATTGGCGATACAGCCGGCGATAACCAGACTGGCTGATGCGCGCAGGTCAGTTGCCATCACCTGTGCACCGCTGAAACCATCACAGTCCTGACAGATAACCGTGTTACCCTCAATCTCTGCGTGTGCGCCCATGCGCTGAAGTTCAGGCACGTGCATAAAACGGTTTTCAAAAATGGTTTCTGTGATGATACCCGTTCCCTTTGCCACCAGGTTCAGCAGGGTAAACTGTGCCTGCATGTCAGTAGGGAAGCCAGGGTGCGGCGCTGTACGTACATTTACAGCTTTAAGCTCACGGCCGGTCATATCAACTCGAATCCAGTCTTCACCGGTTTCAACTTTCGCACCCGCTTCTTCCAGCTTGGCGAGGACTGCCTCAAGCAATTCAGGTTTGGTGTTACGGCAGGTGATATCTCCGCCGGAAACCGCTGCAGCCACCAGGAAGGTGCCGGTTTCAATGCGGTCTGCAACCACACTGTGGTAGCCGCCGCCCAGACGTTCTACACCTTCGATGGTGATTTTGTCGCTGCCTGCTCCGGAGATCTTCGCACCAAGGGCATTCAGGAAATCAGCGGTATCCACAATTTCCGGCTCACGGGCAGCGTTCTCAATCACAGTTGTGCCTTCAGCCAGTGTCGCTGCGCTCATGATGGTAACAGTCGCACCTACGCTGACTTTGTCCATCACGATATGGGCCCCTTTCAGGCGTCCATCAACAGAAGCTTTGACATAACCCTCTTCAAGAACAATGGTTGCACCAAGTTGCTCTAGGCCATGAATGTGCAGGTCCACAGGGCGGGCACCAATCGCACAGCCACCCGGAAGGGAAACCTGTCCCTGGCCAAAACGGGCAACCAGAGGACCCAAAGCCCAAATAGAGGCACGCATGGTTTTCACCAGATCATAAGGTGCGCAAAACTCGTTTACAGAGCTGGCATCTACATGGACGGAACCATTGCGTTCAACTTTGGCACCCAGGCGCTCCAAAAGCTCCATGGTCGTGTCGATGTCCCGCAATTTAGGGACGTTGGCAACTTCTACAGGTTCTTCAGCAAGCAGCGAAGCAAACAGGATCGGCAAAGCCGCATTTTTGGCTCCGGAAATTTCCACTTCACCGCGAAGTGGCCCGTTGCCCTGAATTCGAAATTTGTGCATTGTGTTCCTCTTAGAGCGGCTGGATAAGCTTCTTATCTCTAGCCCACTCTTCCGGCGTATATGCCTTTATTGACAGCGCATGAATGGCATTGCTCTGGATGTGTTCCATCAGAGGACCATAAATCGCCTGTTGTTTCTTAACCCGGCTCATACCGTCGAAAAGTGCACCAACCACAATCACTTCAAAGTGACTGCCGTCGCCTTTCACATGTACTTCGTCCAGTTCGAGCGCCTGCTCAAGCAAGGCTTTGATTTCATTTACTTCCACAGAACCCCCTCGTTGTTCTGGTCATCCTTGGTAAAAGAGCGTGTCCACATTGCTGAGTTTAAGCAAAGTATTCAGTTGATCAGGCACTTCGGCCCAAATCAACTGATGGTTTTGTTCAGAAGCATAGCGTCTGAGATGAAGCAACATTGCCATGCCGGCAGAATCAATACGTTCCAGCCCAGACAGAGCAACTGTATACGTGGTGCCTTTCGGCAGCCAATTGGCCTTGTCTGACCAAAACGCAGGGACCGTATCGCGATCCAGTACGCCAGTCAGACGATAGTGTGCTTCATCAACGGTTTCGCAGATTACTGGCTGAACAGGTGAGCTACTCACTTTGGCGCCTCTGTTTTTAAAGGCTGCCGGGCAAGCTTTTCCAACTGCTTGGCCACCGGGACGATACCGTTTTTCGCCAGTTCGCCGCTCCACTCACTCTGCTTGGTGTCCAACAGGCTGACGCCTTCTGCTACCATGTCAAACGCATACCATTCACCGGTCTTGCTGTTTTTACGCAGCTTGAATTCCAGGTGAATTGTTGGGCGCGTAGCATCCAGTATATCCACGCCAACAGCAACTACTTTTCGCTTCGGATCGATAGCTTTCGGCTTTTCAATTTCCAGCTTCTGATCTGTGTACTGTGTCATCACCTGCGCATAAGAGGCTACCAGGTAATCCTGGAAAGCTTTCAGGAAAACCTCACGTTCGTTTTCCGTTGAACCGCGCAGGTTGCGCCCGAGCACTTTGTACGCGGCATATTTTACGTTTACGTAGGGAAGCAACTCTTCCTCAACAACCACACGCAACTGTTCCGGATTGGCTTGCAGTTCAGTCTGCTCGCTTTTAATTCGGCTGAATGTGATTTTCGCCACTTCGTTCATCAACTCATAGGGATTTGAGCGATCAACCGCCATCCCATTTGCAGCATGAGCCAAGCCGGTAACCAACAGGCATGATGCAAGAACAAGATGTCTAAGCAATTTCATCATATCGTCCTCACTCTTTATCGCCGACGCTGTAAAGGAACTGGCCGATCATATCTTCCAGTACCATCGCTGAGCGGGTATCTTCAATCATGTCGCCATCCTTGAGCTCATCAATATCTTCATCCATAAAGCCGGGACGGATGCCAATATACTGCTCTCCAAGCAGACCGGCAGTCAGAATAGCGGCTGAACTGGTTTCCGGGAAATGCCCGAACTTACTGTTAATTTGCAGGGTCACTTCCGGGATGTAATCCGGGGATGTCAGGGAGATGTCCGATACCTGCCCGACAACAACGCCCCCGACTTTCACCGGAGACCTGACTTTCAGTCCGCCAATATTATCGAACTGGGCATAGAGACGGTAGGTTTCACCGTTTCCTATACTTTTTACGTCCGCGACCTTAAATACCAACACCAGCAACGCGGCAATCGCAGACAGGACAAATGCCCCAACCCAAAATTCAATTTTCCTTGTTTTCTGCATGGTTAATTTCCAAACATAAGTGCAGTAAGAACAAAATCCAGACCCAACACAGCAAGCGATGAATGGACCACAGTATTGGTTGTTGCGCGGCTGATCCCTTCCGATGTTGGGATACAGTTATAACCGTTAAACAGGGCAATCCAGGTCACGGTAAAGGCAAACACAATGCTCTTCACCATGGAGTTGCCAATATCGTAACCAAGCTCAATGGAAGACTGCATAACGGACCAGTAACTGCCGTAATCAATACCTTTCCAGTCCACACCTACAAGCTGGCCACCCCAAATACCGACGACCATAAAGATAATCGCCAGCAGCGGCATGGAAATTACCCCGGCCCAGAAACGCGGTGCAACAACCCGGCGAAGTGGGTCAACCGCCATCATCTCCATACTGGAAAGCTGTTCGGTGGCCTTCATAAGACCAATCTCTGCCGTCAGCGCAGACCCTGCCCGACCGGCAAACAGCAGGGCGGTTACAACTGGCCCCAGCTCACGCAGCAACGAAAGTGCCACCATCTGGCCAAGGCTTGTCTCTGCACCGAAATCAGACAGAACCAGGTAACCTTGAAGACTCAGCACCATGCCAATAAACAGGCCGGATACCACAATAATCGCCAGTGAGCGCACACCAACCGAGTAAAGCTGGGTCACTAACAATGGGAACATTTTTCGTGGCTGGGGTTTTCCGACCAGGGCCCCGAATAGCATCAGCGTCGCCTTTCCCATGGTGCGTACCATATCCAGGCTGTTGCTGCCGATGCGGGAAATAAAATCAGTCATCATGAGAACAGCTCCTGACGGATGTCCATGGACGGATAACGGAATGGTGCCGGGCCATCAGCCAGACCGGTAAGGAACTGTTTGACTCTCGGGTCGGTGTTCTCGCGAAGCTCATCCGGCGAGCCACTGGCGATAACCTTACCTTCAGCAAGCAGGTAAACATGGTCTGCAATGCTCATCACTTCCGGTACGTCATGGGAGACCACAACAGATGTCAGCCCGAGGGCCTGGCTAAGGTTACGGATCAACTCAACCAGTATCCCCATGGTGACCGGGTCCTGACCAACGAAAGGCTCGTCATACATGATAAGTTCAGGGTCAAGGGCGATAGCTCGCGCCAGTGCCGCCCGCCGGGCCATACCACCGGAAAGCTCACTCGGCATCAGTTGTGATGCCCCCCGTAACCCCACAGCCTCAAGCTTCAGCAGCACCATGGTACGGATGATAGATTCAGGAAGCTTGGTGTGCTCACGAATAGGGAACGCAATGTTGTCGAACACGTTCATGTCGGTAAACAGCGCACCGGACTGGAAAAGCATGCTCATACGCTTTCGAAGCTGGTACAGGCGAGTGCGAGACAGTGACGGGATATTTTCACCGGCAAAAAGGACTTCTCCCTCGTCCGGTTCTATTTGGCCACCAATCAGCCTCAGCAATGTTGTTTTCCCGATGCCGGATGGGCCCATTATCGCCGTGACTTTGCCTTTGGGTACAGTCAGGCTGACTCGGTCAAAGATCTTCCGATCACCCCGGGCAAAGCTCATTTCGTGGATCTCAACCAGGTTTTGTTCAGTCATACCCAAGTAAATACGTTCTCCAACGGGTGATACGGTATTGTTTTCACACTGTTACCAAACCCATGATGATAGAGTTTGCCCTTTCGCAATACAAGAAACTCACTGTCAGGTCGGTAAAAATACGGTCAATTATTACGCTTGCAATTTAAATTAGCTTAATCTAAATTAGATTAAACTTTATCGCGAGGTGAGCTATGTCACGTATAGTCATAATAGGCGGTGTTGCTGGTGGTGCATCTGCTGCAGCCCGGGCCCGTCGCATGAGCGAGTCATCAGAAATCATCATGTTGGAGCGAGGCGAATTCGTTTCGTTTGCAAACTGTGGCCTTCCCTACCATATCTCGGGAGAAATCCCATCCCGCGCCAACCTGGTGCTGCAGACCCCGGAAAGTTTTAAGCGTAGGTTTAATGTCGATGTCCGGGTGATGGAGGAAGTCGTTCAAATCGACCGCCAATCAAAAAGCCTGCGCATTAAACGGCTCGCCGATAACAGTGAGTATGAACTTACTTACGACAAATTGCTCCTCAGCCCCGGTGCTGCGCCAGTCGTTCCTCCTGTACCAGGTTTTACCCTGCCGGGCGTTTTCCAACTGCGTAATATCCCCGATATGGATCGTATCCTTGCCAGTGCAGGGAATGCCCGCCATACCACAGTGATCGGAGGTGGCTTTATCGGCCTGGAGATGGCTGAAGCTTTCCGTCACCGTGGCATCAACACTACGTTGGTCGAAATGGCGCCTCAGGTGATGACCCCCGTCGATCCCGAAATGGCAGAACCCCTTCACCTGGCTTTGAGGGAAAATGGCGTGGATTTGCGTCTCAACACCGCAGTCAACGGCATTGAGCAAACAGAAGGTGGGTTGCTGCTGCAGTTGAGCACCGGTGATACGCTCAGTACGGATTTGGTTATCAGCGCCATAGGCGTGAAACCGGAAACCCGCCTCGCCGTTGATGCAGGCCTCCAAATTGGTTCATTGGGAGGTATAGCGGTTAATGAACGAATGCAAACCAGTGACCCGGATATTTATGCGGTTGGTGATGCGGTGGAAGAAACCTGTTTCGTCACTGGACAGCCAAGCCTGATCCCACTGGCAGGGCCCGCAAACCGCCAGGGGCGCATTGCCGCAGACAACATGCTGGGCGACGAAAAAACCTACCGCCATACCCAGGGTACAGCAGTGTGCCGTGTTTTCGACCAGACCATTGCCAGCACCGGGCTTAACGAGAAACGCCTGAAGCAATTGGGCCAGGATTACCGCAAGGTATACGTTCACCCTAATAACCATGCCGGCTATTTCCCTGGAGCGACGCCGGTATCCATGAAGCTGTTGTTTGATACCAAAGGCAAAATCCTCGGAGCACAGGCAGTGGGTAAAGACGGTGTGGACAAGCGTATTGATGTGATTGCCACCGCCCAGCGCGGAAACCTGACCGTGTTTGACCTGGAGCATCTGGAGCTTACCTACGCACCGCCTTATGGCTCAGCCAAGGATGTGGTTAACCTGGCAGGCTTTGTAGCCGCCAACTGGCTCCGGGGTGACACAGATATCTGCTACCCGGAAGAGGTTGACCTGGCGGGTCCCGGCCAGATTATTGTGGACGTACGAACTCCAGGGGAAAGAGAGAAGCTTGGGTTTGTGGAAGGCAGTGTTTCAATCCCGGTTGACGAACTTCGTGACCGGGCTGATGAACTGCCAAAAGACAAAGAGATCCTCATCGTTTGCCAAGTCGGGCTTCGTGGGCATGTTGCACAGCGGATCCTTGCCCAAATGGGATACAAGGTGCGTAACCTGACCGGCGGTTACAAGACCTGGAAACTGACTCGCTAATCTTCCCCTCTGACCTCTCAAAGCCGCGGCATTGTCGCGGCTTTTCCTTCACTTTTGGCCCAATTACCGTCAGAATTGCCCCCCAAATATCTACGCAATCTTTGTAACAGGAAATACAATGTTAGAAGCCTCCGCACTGCTGGTAATCGGCTTGGCCTTGCTCGTCTGGAGCGCAGACCGGCTGGTTTTCGGTGCAGCCGCAATTGCCCGCAACTATGGAATATCACCGCTGGTAATCGGCATGACCATCCTGGCGATGGGTTCTTCTGCCCCTGAAATGATGGTCTCTGCAACAGCAGCCCTCGCAGGGAAAACGGACACGGCCGTCGGTAACGTTATCGGCTCCAATATTTCTAACATTGCCCTGATTCTCGGCCTGACTGCCATTATCCAGCCTCTCAGCATCAGCTCTGAAGTTCTGCGACGTGAACTGCCGCTGATGCTTGGTGTTACGCTGATTGCAGGCTTCTTGCTTTGGGATAACCACCTTGGCTTCCTGGAAGGTGTCCTGCTGATGGGCCTTTTCGTTATATTCCTGTTGGCCATGCTGAAAATAAGCCGCGATGCCAAGCCCGGTGAAGAGCCCCTTATCGAAGAACATGATGCTGAAATTCCGCAGGGCGTCGCCAATGGCAAAGCCGCTTTCTGGGTTGTCGTGGGCCTTCTGGTACTGTTGTGGTCTGCTGATATGGTCGTGGGTTCAGCTGTTACCATTGCCAAGCATTTCGGAATGAGTGATTTGGTGATTGGGCTGACAATCATCGCAGTAGGAACAAGCCTGCCCGAGCTGGCAGCCTCTGTTGCCGGCGTCCTCAAGGGCGAGGATGATATGGCGGTGGGCAACATAATCGGCTCCAACGTTTTCAACATCCTTGCAGTGATGGGCCTGCCGGGCCTTCTTAACCCATCAGATATCAGCCCGCTCGCCATGCACCGTGACTACTATGTAATGCTGGCTGTCTCTGTTCTCCTGCTGGTGTTCTGTCTGGGCAAAAACCGCCGCATCAACCGTGTTGAAGGCTTAGTGTTGCTTGGCTGTTTCTTTGCCTACCAAGGTTACTTGTTCCTAAACGTTTCAGCCTAAGGGAAGTTCCATGTCTGATTTTGATTTCCGTTCTGCCGCACTTGATGTCATTGCTACAGAGCAGCAGGCAATCAGCCAGCTCAATCAGTATATTGACGACGGCTTTCTTGCTGCATGCCAGCGGATTTTCCACTGCAAAGGCAAAGTCGTTGTTATGGGGATGGGGAAATCCGGCCACATCGGCAATAAAATTGCCGCCACGCTGGCAAGTACCGGCACTCCCGCTTTTTTTGTCCACCCTGGCGAAGCAAGCCATGGTGACCTCGGCATGATCTCCAAAGAAGACGTGGTTCTTGGCATCTCCAACTCCGGAGAAGCAGGGGAAATCCTGACCCTGTTACCTGTCATCAAGCGTCTCGGTATCGACTTCATTGCCATGACGGGTAACCCGGCATCAACCATGGGCCGTCTTGCACAGTTTCATCTGTGTATAAAAGTTCCCCACGAAGCCTGTCCACTGGGTCTGGCCCCTACCTCCAGCACTACCGCAACCCTGGTGATGGGAGATGCGCTTGCAGTGGCGCTGTTGCAGGCTCGGGGGTTTACTGCAGATGATTTTGCCCTGTCCCACCCCGGTGGCGCACTGGGACGTAAACTATTGATGCGTCTTTCTGATGTTATGCACACCGGTGATGCACTTCCTTTGATTGCCAAAGAAGCCACTGTGCGTGATGCACTGATGGAAGTGACGGAAAAAGGGCTTGGCATGACAGCTGTCGTCGACCAGGACGGCACACTGGCCGGAATTTTCACTGACGGCGACCTGCGCCGCCTGCTCGACCAGCGTATCGACATCCACCAAACCACTATTGGGGAAGTCATGTCAGCCAGCCCCGTCACTGCCCAGGCAGACATGCTGGCAGCGGAAGGCCTGAAGATGATGGAAGACCGTAAAATCAATGGACTGTTGGTAAAAGAGGGTGACCGTCTGGTTGGTGCCCTGAACATGCACGACCTGCTTAAAGCCGGGGTAATGTAATGACCACAGATAAAATAGAAACTCTTTATGGTTCAGTAGCACCGGATATTTATTCCCGTGCTGCAGAAATCAAACTGCTCATCTGCGATGTGGATGGCGTCTTCTCTGATGGCCGTATCTATATGGGCAATGATGGGGAGGAACTTAAAGCTTTCCACACCCGCGACGGCTATGGTGCGAAGGCATTGATGAATGCCGGTGTGGAAATTGCCGTTATCACAGGGCGACGCTCACATATTGTCGAGCAGCGAATGAAAGCCCTTGGGGTAAAACACATTTACCAGGGACAAGATGACAAAGAGACGGCTTACCGTGACCTGGCTGGCAAACTCAATATTGAAGCAGCACAGACAGCGTATATCGGTGATGATTTGATTGACTGGGCAGTCATGCAACACATTGGCCTGTCTGTCTGTGTCAATGACGGGCACCCGCTCCTTGCCCGTCGTGCAGACTATGTAACCCATACTCCGGGTGGCTACGGCGCTGTACGTGAAGTATGCGACCTGATTTTGGAAGCACGTGGAGAGCTGGATACACACAAAGGCCTGAGCATATGACGTTTCAACGCCTGGGGATAATATTGCTGCTGGTTGTTACCGGTTATGCCGGTTGGTACCTGCTGCAAAACTATTACCAGTCCGCAGATGTACAGGTTGCACCTGATGGTGAAAAAGCCCTGTTCAGTGCTGAAGGCATCAAAAGTGCAGTGTTCAGCCCTGATGGTAAAATCAGCTACGATGTTACTTCCAGTTTTCTGGAATACTTCGCCAAAATTGACGAAACCCACTTCACCAAACCCGTTGTAATGATCTACGGGGATAATGGGGAACCTGAATGGCGAATCGTATCCAATGCCGCGATTTTGCGAGGCAAACAGGTTCTGGAGATGACAGGGAAGGTGAGAATCTTTAACCTGTTACCCCAAAGCACGGTTGACAGCATTTCTACCGAGTCTGCCACGTTAGAACTGAAGTCCCATGACTTCTGGTCTGATGATGAAACCACCCTAGTGGGCAAAATGGCCTTGATTCGCGGTCAACGCATGAAAGGCAACTATGGCAACCATACCGTAGAACTCTTTGATCAAGTAAAAGGCAGATATGAAGTTCCTGAAGAATAAATCGCTGATCGCATTCCTTGTTGCCACCGTTGCTCTGGCGGTGTCTCCTCTCAGTCACGCTCTGAGCACGGACCAACAGCAGCCAATTTATATCGATTCTGACACCCAGAACCTGGACCTGAACGATAACACTGTTGTTTTTGCAGGGGATGTCCGCTTGACTCAGGGTTCAATCAAGATCAATGCTGACAAGCTGGTTGTCGTTCGCCCGAAAGGCAAAGAAGGCCAGGAAGTCATGATTGCAACGGGTAAACCGGCAACGTTTTCCCAGGTACTGGATGACGGCAAAAAAATTGATGGTGAAGCCGAGTCGCTGCGCTACGACGTGGGCAAACAATTTCTGGAAATGGATCGCAAAGCCGTTCTACTCCAGTCAGGTAACCGCGTGGAAGGCCAGTTGATCACATACAACATCAAAACGCAGAAACTGAGCGCCAAAAGCGCTAATAAGAAAGATCGTGTAACGACGATTTTGCAGCCTAACCAGACCAACAAGTAACAGAGTTCTATGGCCGTTCTAACCGCTAAAAACCTGGCTAAAAGCTACAAGGGACGCAAGGTAGTGTCAGACGTCAGCCTGCGCGTAAAGTCAGGCGAGATTGTTGGCCTGCTGGGGCCAAACGGCGCCGGTAAAACGACATCTTTCTATATGATCGTCGGCCTGGTTGCCCGAGATGAAGGCAGCATTACCATAGATGACAACGACATCAGTATTCAGCCGATGCACAACCGCGCCCGCATGGGTATCGGTTATCTGCCTCAGGAGGCTTCCATCTTCCGCCGCCTGTCGGTTTATGACAACCTGATGGCCGTTTTGCAAACCCGCAGCGATCTCACGCGTGAGCAGCGACAGGACAAAGCAGAAGACTTGCTCGAAGAGTTTAATATTCAGCACATACGTAACAGCAAGGGTATGGCATTATCTGGTGGTGAACGCCGCCGGGTGGAAATTGCCCGGGCACTGGCTGCCAACCCTAAGTTCATCTTGTTGGATGAACCCTTTGCGGGTGTTGACCCTATCTCTGTGATCGATATCAAAAAGATTATTGAGCACCTGCGTGACAGAGGCCTGGGAGTATTGATTACGGACCACAATGTCCGCGAAACTCTGGACGTATGTGAGCATGCTTACATCGTCAGCCAAGGAAAAATGATTGCTCATGGTTCACCGGATGAGATACTGAATGATGAGCACGTGAAACGCGTCTACCTGGGTGACCAGTTCAAGCTATAGTTACAGAAGCGCTTTGTTTTGTGATGTAGCTTCCCGAACGCTCAGTTCAGACAAAATGATAACAAGGGCCACTGGAAAAGTGGCATGCAAGGTACAACTACATAATGAAACCCTCGCTTCAGTTAAAGCTGGGACAACAACTTGCAATGACCCCACAGCTTCAGCAAGCCATTCGCTTGCTGCAGCTTTCTACGCTCGATTTGCAACAGGAAATTCAAGCTGCACTGGAGTCCAATCCGTTACTTGATCAGGATGAATCCTTTGAAGATGAAGCCGATCGCGAACAGGAAAGCGACAGCGAAAAATCCCTTGCAGACAGTCCCTCAGAGCAGGAAGGAAACGACGACTTTGAACCCCTCAGTGCCGACGCCCGGGAAACTTCCGACGCACTGAGCAGCAATGAAATGCCCGATGACCTCCCCGTAGACGCAAGCTGGGACGACGTCTACAGCGCCAACACCGGCAGCACGGGTATCGTAATCGATGATGACCTGCCGGTTTACCAGGGTGAAACCACAGAGACCCTGTATGACTACCTGATGTGGCAGGTACAACTGACCCCATTCACTGAAACAGACCTCGCTATCGCTACCGCCATTATCGATGCGGTTGACGACAAAGGCTACCTGACCTGCTCAGCAGAGGATATCCTGGAAAGCCTAGGGAATGAGGAAGTTGAACTCGACGAGGTAGAAGCAGTACTTAAACGGGTACAGCAGTTTGACCCTCTCGGCGTTGCCTCCCGAAATCTTAAGGAATGCCTGCTAATCCAACTCGCTGCCTATTCACAAGACACTCCCTGGTTAACCGAAGCACGCTCTATCCTCAAAGAACACATGGATCTCCTCGCGAACCGCGACTACCGCCAGCTGATGAAAAATACTAAGCTCAAAGAAGGAGAGCTTACGGCGGTTATGAAATTGATCCATGGCTTGGAGCCTCGCCCAGGCAACCTTATTGTGACCAACGAGGCCGAGTATGTGGTGCCGGATGTGCTGGTGTTCAAAGACCGGGGCAAGTGGCTGGTTTCCATTAACCCGGACAGCGTCCCAAGGTTGAAAGTGAATGAGCAATACGCCTCACTTTCCCGAAGTGCACGCAACCCGTCAGACAGCCAGTTTATCCGCAGCCATCTCCAGGAAGCCAAGTGGCTGATTAAAAGCCTGGAAAGCCGCAATGATACGCTGCTCAAAGTGGCTCGTTGTATTGTAGAGCATCAACGGGATTTCTTTGAGTATGGTGAAGAGGCCATGAAACCCATGGTTCTCAATGACGTGGCAATGGATGTCGACATGCATGAATCGACGATCTCCCGTGTCACGACCCAGAAGTATATGCACACCCCGCGTGGCATCTTTGAGTTGAAATATTTCTTCTCCAGCCACGTCAGCACGGACAATGGAGGAGAGTGTTCTTCGACCGCTATTCGCGCCCTGGTGAAGAAACTTGTCGCCGCAGAAAACCCGAAAAAGCCGCTGAGTGACAGCAAGATTGCGGCCATGTTGGCAGAACAAGGAATTCAGGTAGCCAGACGGACAATCGCGAAGTACCGTGAGTCTTTGGGCATTGCTCCATCCAACCAGCGAAAGCGTCTCATCTAACGGCGCAACAACAGGAGGAAGGTGTTTATGCAAATTAACCTGAGCGGACATCATGTGGAAATCACCGATTCACTTCGGGAATATGTCACCGCCAAGGTCGAAAAGCTACGTCGCTTCTTTGATCACATCAACAATGTCCAGATCGTCCTCAACGTCGAGAAACTCAATCACATTGCAGAAGCCACCCTGCATGTAAACGCCGGAGAGGTGCACGCACGCGCTGACTCCGAAGACATGTATGCCGCCATTGATAAACTGGTTGATAAACTGGCAAGGCAGCTAAACAAACACAAAGACAAACTTAACCATCACTAATCATGCAACTTTCAGACGTATTGAAGCCGGACTGCACCAAGAGTGCAGTCCAGTGCTCAAGTAAAAAACGCGCCCTTGAAATCATTAGCGAGGTTGCAGCCCAAACGCTTGATCAATCTCCTAAGAAGCTGTTTGAGAGCCTGTTGAGCCGGGAAAAAGTCGGCAGTACAGGTATCGGGAACGGTATCGCTATTCCCCACGGGAGAAGCAGCCAAATTGATAAAGCCGTCGCTGTGCTGATCCAGTGCGCTGAACCTATCCAGTTCGACGCCATCGACAACCAGCCGGTTGATCTGCTGTTTGCCCTGTTAGTCCCTGATGAGCAATGCAAGGAACACCTGAAAACCCTTTCACTGATGGCAGAAAAGCTCAGTGACAAACAGGTGCTCAAGAAGCTTAGAAATGCAGGTTCTGATCAGGAACTGTTTGAAATTATGACTCAATAAATTCAAATTGCTCTTGCCATAGCCCGTTACACTTATATAACGGTTACGCTTAAAAGAGCACTGAACCCCGAGTCAGGGAATACAACATAATGATGTTAAAAATAATCAGCGGCCGCTCAGGCTCCGGCAAATCTGTTGCCCTGCGCGTCCTTGAGGATTTGGGTTATTACTGCGTAGATAACCTGCCGGTCGATTTGCTGCCCGCATTCATAGCCGGCCAGCGCACGGAAACCCAGAAAATCGCCGTCAGTATAGATATCCGCAACATGCCGGCTGATCCTCAGGAAATTTCCCTGACCCTGTCCCGCTTGCCCAAGGAGATTGATACCGACATCATCTATCTCGACGCGGACAACAAAGAGCTCATTCGCCGTTTCAGCGAAACCCGTCGCCTGCATCCCCTTTCCCGTAACCAAATGAGCCTTGAACAGGCAGTGCAACAGGAAGCCCTCTTGCTTTCCCCCATTAAGGAAAATGCAGATCTGGTGCTGGATACATCCATCCTTTCTGTGCACGACCTCAGTGAAACAGTCCGGGCCCGTGTGTTAGGGAGAAAAAGCCGCGAGCTGGTCATGGTGTTTGAATCTTTCGGCTTCAAGCATGGCTTGCCGACAGATGCAGACTATGTCTATGACGTCCGTTTTTTACCCAATCCCCACTGGGATCCGACGCTTAGGCCTCAAACCGGCCTGGATGAACCGGTGAAAGTCTTCTTGGCGTCACAGCCGGAAGTCGGCCAACTGATCAGCCAGCTGACCCATTTCTTTGAATATTGGCTCCCTTCACTGGAAACCAATAACCGCGCTTACCTGACCATCGCCATTGGCTGTACCGGCGGACAACACCGTTCGGTATATATCGCCCAGTTGCTTCATGACTATTTCCGGGCCAAGGGTCACCAGGTCCAGATTCGCCACCGCACTTTGGAGTTAGGGCTGTGAGTCTGGCATCCAAGAAGATTTTTATCCGTAACCGTCTTGGGCTGCATGCGCGGGCAGCGATGAAATTGGTCGAGCTGGCGCAGAGTTTCAAATCAGTCATCACCATCAGTAACGATGAAAAATCTGCCACGGCTGATGGTGTTATGGGCCTCCTGATGCTCGAGTCAGCCCAAGGGCAGGAGATCACTGTCAGTGCAGACGGTATCGATGCGAATGAGGCATTGGATGCTGTTTCAGCCCTGATTGAAGCGGGATTTGACGAAGAAAACTGATTTTATCCCTTCCATTAAACGCTCCGCAGCTAAGACCTCCACGATTAAAAATTGAGGTTAAGCAAATGCGCTGCGACAGACGCTGCCGTTTACGTTAAAATTCATGCCATTGCGCATGACTATTAAGAGGCCAGGTCGCATGGCAGAAAATATCGACCAGGATCTAACCCATCAAACGCTACAGGAAGTCAGCAAAGCCCTCGAAAACGGGATGTTCGTCCGTGTCCGTCGCATTCTGCAGGATATGGAACCGGAAGACATCGCACACCTCCTCGAAGCTTCCCCGCCCAAAGGCCGCCAGGTTCTTTGGCAACTGACCGATCCTGAACTTCATGGTGAGATCCTTGAAGACCTCTCGGAAGACGTCAAAGACGGCATCATGGCGCAAATGGATGCCGAAGAGGTTGCTGCCGCCACAGAAGGTATGGACACCGATGATGTGGTGTACCTGCTGCGTAACCTGCCGGAAAATGTCTCCCAGGATGTTCTCCAGCAGATGGATGAAGCCGACCGGACCCGGGTAGAGCAGGCGCTTTCATACCCGGAGGAAACAGCCGGCGGTATTATGAATACCGACTTCATCACTATCCGGGAAGACGTCACTATCGACGTGGTGTTGCGCTACCTGCGTATGAAAGCAGAACTGCCGGAAGCCACCGACTCCCTGTATGTTATTGATGAAAATGGCGTGCTGATCGGCTACCTGCCACTGACTATCCTCCTCACTTCCCAGCCGGACACTGAAGTGGCTGAAGTGATGGAAGAGGCGGATGAGCCAATCCCGGTTGCCATGGATGAAAGTGAAGTTGCCAACCTGTTTGAGCGCCGCGACTGGGTATCAGCCCCTGTTGTTGACGAAAGCAACCGCCTTGTCGGCCGTATCACCATCGATGACGTGGTGGACATCATCCGTGAAGATGCCGAGCACTCAATGATGAGTATGGCGGGTATGGATGATGAGGAAGACACCTTCGCACCTGTAGTTAAATCTGCACGCCGACGCAGCATCTGGCTCGGTGCCAATGTCCTTGCCGCCCTCGCCGCCGCTTCTGTGTCAAACATGTTTGAGGGTACGCTGGACAAAATGGCAGCCATCGCGGTTTTGATGACCATCGTACCTTCAATGGGCGGTGTAGCCGGGAACCAGACTGTTGCCCTGGTTATCCGCGGTCTGGCAGTGGGTCACATCGGTGACTCCAACACCCGCTGGTTGCTTGCCAAAGAAGCCGCAGTCGGTGTGCTGAACGGCCTGCTGTGGGCACTGATTATCGGTGGTGTGGTTGTTGTCTGGAAAGGAAACTGGATGCTGGGCGGCATTATCGCGGCTGCCATGCTGACCAACCTGATTGTAGCGGGCATTGCCGGGGTATCTATCCCAATTATCCTGAAAAAACTCAAGATTGACCCCGCACTTGCCGGTGGTATGGCTCTGACTACCGTCACCGACGTGGTCGGCCTGTCAGTCTTCCTTGGCCTTGCCACCCTGCTTATCAACTAAGTGTGGCGTTTGGGGAAGAAAACCAGATACAAAAAAAGCGGATGATTCGTCATCCGCTTTTTTTCTTGTCGAACCCGCCCTGTTACTGACCGGCAATCTTCATTTTTTCAATCAGTACCGAACCGGTCTGGATTTGGCTGCGAAGCTCAGTATCCGTGCCGACGGCAACTATCTGCTGGTACATATCAGCAAGGTTGCCGGCGATGGTAATTTCACTAACCGGGAACTGGATTTTGCCGTTCTCAACCCAGAAACCAGCCGCACCACGAGAGTAGTCACCCGTTACGGTATTCACACCCTGGCCCATCAGTTCAGTGACGATCAGGCCGCGATCCATCTGGGAAAGCAGGGTATCAAAGTCCTGACCGGTATTTTGTACCTGCCAGTTGTGGATTCCGCCAGCATGGCCGGTTGGGGTCATATTCAGCTTGCGTGCCGCATAGGAAGGCAGCAGATAGGTCTGCAATACGCCATTTTCAATAATCTGCATATCGCGGGTAATGACACCTTCGCTGTCAAAAGGCGTACTGGCCAGCCCTTTTTTAAGGTGCGGATGCTCACTGATATTGAGCCATTCCGGCAGGATGCGTTCACCGAGTTTATCGAGCAGGAATGAGGATTTGCGGTAGAGGTTGCCACCACTGATACCCATCACCAGGTGACCGAACAGGCCGGTTGCCACATCAGCGAGGAATAACACCGGGGCTTCGCGGGTATCCAGCCTTTGCGGATCCATGCGGCTCAGCGTCCGGCGTGCAGCCTCGGAGCCCACCTTTTCCGGTGTCCACATATCGGCTTTGTCACGGCCCAGGGTATAGCTGTAGTCACGCTCCATCCCGGCATCTGTTTCCGCAATCACGCTGCAGCTGATGCTGTGTCGGCTTGATGCATAGCTGCCCAGCATACCGTGGCTGTTACCGTAAACTCGCACTCCGTAATGGCTGTCATAACCTGCGCCATCACTGTTACGGATCCGGCTGTCATATTCCAGTGCCGCTTTTTCCGCAGCAATCGCCTGCTCCGCCGCATAATCCGGGTCTGGTTCATCCGGGTGGAAAAGATCCAAGTCCGGGTACTCAAACGCCATCAGCTCTTTGGGTGCAGGACCAGCAAAAGGATCCTCAGAGGTATAGCGGGCAATATCCAAGGCAGCTTCAACAGTCTGGGTGATGGCTTTCTCACTCAGGTCCGTGGTCGATGCACTGCCTTTGCGCTGCCCCCGGTACACCGTAATACCCAGGGCACCATCACTGTTAAATTCTACATTTTCTACCTCACCCATGCGGGTGGAAACACTGAGGCCGGTAGATTTGGTAATTGCCACTTCTGCGGCATCTGCTTTCTTGGCTGCCAGTTCCAAAGCCCGGCTAACTGCCGCTTCCAGCTCTTGCTGCTGCACGGCTACACGCTGTTTGAGATCCATACCGTCACTTACTGTTAAGTCTCTAAGCCTAAGTCTGCATTAAGGATAACATCGCACCGGCTAAATGTAGCCATGCAATTCCTTTCATCGTAATGGTCTGTGATACCCATTGGATTGATTCATTGGGCTGAGGTGACGCAGGAGAAATGAATGATTTCAACCAGTCAGGATAATCAGGGAATGAATCCGATTGGGATGATATACAACAGCACATGAAACGCTCAGGGTTTATGCTAGAATCAGCGCCATTGCAAAACCAGAAGCTGAGAGCGCCACTATGAGCCGTAAGAACAAGCGTGAGCCTTGGGAAGAAGAAGAGGAAATCATCTGGGTCACCAAATCCGAGATGAAACGCGATATGACCGCCCTGCAAGAGTTGGGCGAAGAGCTGGTTGAACTGAAACCGGCTGTATTGGAGAAATTTCCTCTCGACGACGACCTGCGCACTGCGATTAAAGACGCCCAGCGTTTTAAAAACGAGGCGCGCCGCCGCCAGTTGCAGTTTATCGGCAAACTGATGCGCAACCGCGATCCGGAGCCTATCCAGGCCGCACTGGACAAACTGCGCAACAAGCATGCCCAGGCAACCATTGCCTTGCAGAAGCTGGAAGTTCTGCGTGATCGCATTGTTGAAGAAGGTGACAAGGCTATCAATGATGCCATGAACCTTTACCCTAATGCTGACCGCCAGCGCCTGCGCACCCTTGCCCGCCAGGCAGCAAAAGAAAAAGCCGGTAACAAGCCACCAAAAGCTTACCGTGAAATTTTCCAGATCCTGAAAGCTGAGATGGAAAGCGAAGACTGATTTACGTCTTACTTATATGAAAAACCGGGGAATTCCCCGGTTTTTCTGTATTTACACCCTGAGTTTACTGGGTTCCACCCACGGTGATGGCATCGATTTTCAAGGTTGGCTGGCCAACACCCACCGGCACACTCTGCCCGGCCTTGCCACACACGCCGACACCTCGGTCGATTTGCAGATCATTACCGACCATGGAAACCTGCTGCATCGCTTCAATACCGCTGCCAATCAGGGTTGCTCCCTTAATGGGGGTTGTCACTTTGCCATCTTCAATCAGGTAGGCTTCTGATGCAGAAAAGACAAATTTACCGGAGGTGATATCCACCTGGCCGCCGCCAAAGTTAGGCGCGTAAATGCCCTTCTCAACGGTGGCAATAATTTGTTCCGGTGTATGCTCACCCGGCAGCATGTAGGTATTGGTCATACGCGGCATCGGCAAGTGGGCATATGACTCACGTCGGCCGTTACCGGTTGGCTCTACACCCATCAGGCGGGCATTCAGTTTGTCCTGCATGTAACCTTTCAGCACACCGTTTTCAATCAGTACATTGTACTGGCCCGGTACACCTTCATCATCAATATTCATGGAGCCCCGGCGACCAGCCAGCGTACCGTCATCCACGATGGTACACAGCGGTGACGTTACCTGTTGTCCAACCTGCCCGGTGAACACTGATGATTCCTTACGGTTAAAGTCACCTTCTAGGCCATGGCCCAGTGCTTCGTGCAGCAAGACACCCGGCCAGCCAGCACCCAGTACAACTGGCATGGTACCGGCAGGGGCTGCCTCGGCGCGAAGGTTAACCAGCGCCTGGCGCACCGCTTCATCGGCAAAATGCAGGGCTACCGTTTTGCCGTCCTGCTCAACAAGGAACTGCTCATAACCGTAACGGCCACCACCACCGGCGCTTCCTCGTTCACGGCGGCCATCCTGTTCGGCCAGCACACTTACTGACAGTCGGACCAGCGGGCGTACATCCGCTGCGAAGGTGCCGTCAGTTGCAGCAACCAGTACCTGTTCATAAAGGCCGGTAATGCTGACTGAAACTTCTTTTACCAAAGGCTCTTTGGCACGGATATAAGCATCAATTTCTTTCAGGAGTGCGATTTTTTCTTCTTTGCTCAATGAGCTCAGCGGATCGCATGGCGCATAGATTTCCGGATAACTGGCTGACCGGAAAGCACTGACTTTGCCGTTTCCGCCTTTAGGGGCAATACCGCGTGCGGCGGTGGCGCTTTGCCACAGTGCATCACCGTTGATTTGATCCGAGTAGGCAAACCCGGTTTTTTCACCACTGACCGCACGGACACCAACACCTCGGTCGATGTTGAATGAACCGTCTTTGATAATGCTGTCTTCCAGCACCAGGGTTTCATGCCAGCATGACTGGAAGAAAATATCTCCGTAGTCGATTTGACGGTCAGCCAGGTGGGCCAGGGTCTGCTCGAGCTTATCCCTGCTGACTCCGTTTTGGAGCAGCATACTCTGTTCTACTAGTTCTAAATTCATTCACCGCGCTCTGGTTGCTGGAGATTCTGCAGCCATTATACGACTTTGAGCGTTGTCGTCAGCCTCGCATGACGTGAAACCGGCATCTTATCGCGGATTGCATCTTCGACACCGAGATCAACATTGGCAACCAGACCGCCGGGTTGCTCTCCCAAACGGCACACCACCTGGCCCCAAGGGTCAATGATCATCGAATGGCCCCAGGTCTCCCGGTTGTGGGTGTGGCTGCCTGTCTGGGCGGCGGCAAGGATCCAGCACTGGGTCTCAATGGCACGTGCTCTGAGCAAGACCTCCCAGTGTGCCTGGCCGGTTACCTTGGTAAAGGCTGCTGGCACCACAATAACCTGTGAACCTTCATCGGCAAGGGCATTGTAAAGTGGCGGGAAGCGGACATCGTAGCAGATGGACAGACCCAATGTGCCGAACGGGGAATCCACCACCGAGATACGTTCGCCGCCACGAAATGTATCTGACTCACGGTAGCTTTTATGCTGGTCCGCGATATCAACATCAAACATATGGAGTTTGTCGTAGGAGCCACGAAGATGACCGGCAGCGTCGTAAACCAGGCAGGTGGAAAACAACGATCCCGTGTTGTCATTGCGAATAGGGAAGGATCCGATCACCAGCCAGATTCCGAGCTCATACGCGAGCTCGGAAAATTTCTGTTGCCACGGTCCGTGTCCAAGCACTTCAGCGTGCTGGAGGTAGTCTTCCTTGCTGCCAAACACCAGGCTGTTTTCCGGTGTCAGCACCAGGCGTGCACCTTGTTGATGGAGGGTTCGTACCCGGGCAGACAGATCCACAAAATTCTGGACCGGATCCGCACCGGAATTAAGCTGTACAACTCCCATTTTTGTCATAGCGCACTACTCCTTGTTTTTGCCCTCCCGGCGCAGGCGCTTGGCATCCTGTTCCGACAAGGTGACTTCTGCTTTACGCCTCGAAACTTCCTTTACCTCAGGCGCATCAATTGGGCCAGTTACCTGATAATGAATTTGTGTGAAGGCATCAACAACCGGAGAGATCACCGTAGTGATTGCCAACACATACAATGCCGTTTGCGGGGTGACCGCAAACGCGGTTAAAACCGGAATACCCGACATCAGGTCAGGGACAAATACGACGGCGGCGTTTACCTGGTTGTCTGCCAGATCAGCTTCACCTTTGATAGTCATCTTGCCCGCAAGGGAATCCATATGGATATCTTCGCTGATGAAGATACCGTTTTCTATCCGACCTTTAGCGACTATTTCATCAAATGCCAGGCCATCTTCAAACACACCTGAAAAATCAAGCTGCATTTTACGGACAATGGAGCTGAGGCTGAAAAGGCCGAGAAGCTTACCAGCACCGCCTACTCCACTTACGTAACCTTTATTGAGCTCAGATGCGAGGCTGCCATTAAGGGTTGCCAGCACCGGTTGCCAGGGCACACCATCGTAACGCAATGAACCACGGGTCGAAAATGCAGCTTCCTGGATACCGCCAGTCACTCCAAAGCGGCCCATCAGGTCGCTGCTATTCTTCCCTTTAATATCAAAGTTTAATACGGTTTTAGAGGTTTCGCCCGGCAACACTTTCCAATAGCCTTTCATCTGGGCCCGGGTATCTCCGCTCCCAACGGTCAGATCTTCCAGATCAAGGGTATCCCTGTCTTTTTGCAATCGGGCAGCGACCCGACCCAGTCTGTACCCCTGCAGCCACATATCGGAGATGTGGAGGTCTGTTGCCGGTATCGCATCAAACAATGCCCGGTTTTCAGGGCTTAGGCGGGCACTGTATGCAGAAGGCTTATCTCCATCCTGGGCAGGTTTATCTTCCTCTTCCGGGATGTTGAGGTAGAGGCTTTCGAGGCTTACTGTAAGCAGGGAGCCCGGGTGCCAGAGTGCTTCTCCGTTAATCTCCTCACTGCCGACAAGCACATGCCAGCCATCTTTTTTCTCTCTGGCAGCGAGGGAAACATTGTGCCAATCCAACCCGGCGAGTTTCACCGTGTCAGACTTCACATTCACCCTGGTGGGCTCAGGCAAAACAGGCATCTTGGAGGTATCAAATTTCACTGACTCTTTGTGTGCCTGATGCTTCTGTAAAAATGACAGCCAATCGTCAGCATTAAATGCCTCTTTCTCAATGGTCACCGAATGCCCGGTCAGTACCGTGGTTGGCGGCTCCTCACCACCTAACTGCAACCGGCTTGCTTCAATAACCGGGATATCCGGAGACAGCGACACATCCACCTGGTAGGTAGTATCGAGCAGGTGCGCCTCACCCACCAACCGCTCACCGTCCCCACGGACTTCTACCACGCCCTGAGCTTTTACCCCGGCCGGCTTGCCAAGCGGTGCTGGCAGTGAGGATGAAATGGCATCCAGCGAAGTATCCAGCCTGGCCTGGTAATGGAACCCGACATCTTTTAATGACAACCCGACATCAAGTTGCCACGGTGCCCGGCCCTCGACCTCCCCTGCATTGGGCAAACCAATGGCAGCCTTTAGCTTGTTGGCATCCCAGTTACCGTCCATGTTGAGGTCAACCAGGTAACCGCTGGTTTCACTCTCACCGGTGAACCCAAAGTTTACCGCTTGGTTCCAAAGCACTCCGCTCAGGTCTCCGGCACTGAGTATATCGTTCCGAAAATCCAGGGTTCCCCCGACGTTCGTCAACGTAACGCTCGGTGCCTCAACATTGATGGTATTGCCCTTGAACTGCACAGTACCACGCGCATCAACATCGGCCCCGCTAAGCGGAATGGTCAGTTTGAAGTGGGACGAGACCTGATTTTGGACCTGCACATGGGTAAGGGCAGCACCGACAGAGTCCACCAGCGGGGTTGCCAGCATATAGTCACGCACAGCCTCCCCATCAGCACTCACTTTTACATCCAGCAGAAGGTTTCCATTACTAGTCAGGCGGTCAATCTGCCCGCTTACCACGCCATTGGATATATCCATAAGATCGACCCGGCTGGCATTGATGTGCATCGCCTCACCATCAAACAGCAGGTCAATATCAGTATTGGTCAGTGGAGGCCAGGCGGTGTCAAAACTGAACTTGGTTCTCCGAAGCGGCACCCATGCCTGGAATACACCGTTGTTTTCGTTGTAAGGAAAATCTGCCAGCTCACCGTACCACAGCAGTTTGGCACCCTGGGCATTTCCGCCCTGGATGGCAGCAGAAAGGTAGTCTGTCAGCTCCTGCCCCAACGCCAGCGTTGGCAGGTAACGCCAGGTCTGCCCGGCACGTGCGATATCGATATCGCCGTAAATAGCCAGAAGCGGCGATTGCCCTTGGGGCATATCAAGGCGGAACGCGCCATCCACAGCAAGATCCGGAGAAACCACATGCACCTTGTCCGCCCACAGGTGCCATCCCTTGTCATCACCCAGCCAGTAAGCGCTGACTTCGCCTTTTTTCACCGGCAACGGCGCCTGGAAAAATTCCCCATACGGAAGTTCATCATCCTGCATGGTAAATGTTGCGTGGCCTTTTAATCCCTGCCCGGCAATATCTGCGTTGAGTTTGTGGGCCTCTGGCAGGTAACTCCAGTGATTGAAACCACCATTTTCCAGACGGAATGAATAGGCTGGAAGAGTCTCTCCTGCCCCGGAAACACGGATATCCTTAATAAGGCCCTGAGGGTTGAGCGCCTTTACGACATGCTCAACCTTACCTTCAGCATCAAGCAGGCTGACAAGGGGGCGAAGACTGGGAATAGACAGTTCGCTGATATTTAGTTTCCAGCGCTTGGGCTGCCATTGGGCATGAACAGCAATGGTCGGCCAGGCCTCTCCATTGGTTTCCAGGGCCAAGGCTTCCGTATCAAGGCGCCAACTGCCCTCAGCAACAGGGGTAAGCAACAATGTTCCGCCTTTTATGGAAACCTGCTGCTCCTTACCCTTTAGACGCCACTGAAGGAAACTGTCACTGGCATTTAACTGCGCGAAAGCTAGCTTCCCGGCTTTAAGTTTCAACCAAGCCTTGAATGATGCGCGGCCCTTTTCAATGTCATGCCGGGTAGTGAGGTTCTTTTCAAGCCACGGACGGACAGAGATATCCTCTGCATCGATATAAATACGCCCGTCAGCATCTTTGAGCCCTCGAACGGAGAGAAAATCCGCTTGTACTTTCAGTGCGTTAAAGCTGGTGCCACGAAGACTCAATACACCCTGGGCCTGGTGCCGGGCTCCCCTGTTTTTCCACTTCAGCTCGCGGATATCAATGGTGCGCACTTCTCCGGATGGGGCCAGCATCCTGACTGTGGAATTTTCCAGTGAAAAATGGCTGAGGGTGGAGAGAAACAGGTTTTCAAGCCTGGTGGCAGCCATGGCTGGTTTCAGTTGAGGCTGGCTTGCTGCCGGAGGCTTTTCAGAATCCGGAGCCGGTAAGAACTGGGTCGTGTCGACGTATAGCCCGGAGATGGATAGGTCTTCCAGGACTGGCTCCATCTGGAGGATACTTTTCAGGAGGTCCAGTTCAACCCGTGAAGATTCAACTCTTGCTACCGGGGCATCATTCTCAGCCGGGTCCCTGACCACCAGGTTTTGCAGGGTGATAACAGGGCCACTGTTTCGCCAGCGGCCCTTGATAGCAGTGAAATCCAGGTTAAACCCGGTTTCACGGCTCAGGTAGGTTTCAATCTGGCTGTGGTAGCTGTCCAGATCAGGCAGTAAAATTCTCAGCCCGGTCAAAGCCAGGGCAACAATTACCAGTAAACTGATACATAGCCATAAAATAGCCCTGACTACATGGACTGAGATTCGTTTATACAACGGCGTGCCTACATCATTACCACGTCAAACTGTTCCTGGGTATACAGGGGCTCCTGATTGATGACAACCTGTTTGCCAATAAAGACTTCCAGTTCTGCGACAGCATGGGACTCTTCGCCTTGCAGGGCATCGACCACAGTCGGTGAGGCGTACACAACAAACTTGTCGGCATCATAAGCGCGGTTGACCCGGGTGATTTCACGCAGGATCTCGTAACAGACGGTTTCAACCGTCTTGACCGTACCGCGCCCTTTACAGGTTGGACACTGTCCACACAGGATATGTTCCAGGCTTTCACGGGTACGTTTGCGGGTCATCTCCACAAGTCCGAGCTGGGTAAAGCCATTGATGTTGGTTTTTACCCGGTCTTTCTCCAGCGCCTGCTCCAGAAGGTGCAGAACTCTCCTGCGGTGCTCATCAGACCCCATATCAATAAAGTCGATGATAATGATACCGCCAAGGTTACGCAGCCGGAGTTGGCGGGCAATGGCCTGGGTCGCTTCAACATTGGTGTTGAAGATAGTCTCTTCCAGATTGCGACGGCCAACAAACGCACCAGTATTGATATCGATGGTGGTCATGGCTTCGGTCTGGTCGATAATCAGGTAACCGCCGGATTTAAGCTCAACCTTGCGATCCATGGAACGCTGGATTTCATTCTCCACATCGTAGAGATCGAAGATTGGCATATTGCCGCTGTAGTACTCCAGTTTGTCCGTCAGCTCAGGGACAAACTCAGAGGTAAACTCCTGCAGCTTTTCAAAGGTCAGGCGTGAGTCAACCTTAATCAGCTCAATCTCAGTACCGACAAAATCACGCAGGATTCGTGGAGCCAGGCCCAGCTCCCCATATAACATGGTTTTGGAAGAGTAGCGGTCACGACGCTCGATTACCTTGCGCCACAGGCGCTTGAGGAATTCGGCATCCTGACGCATTTCAACATCGCTGGCACCTTCCGCGGCGGTACGGATAATAAAGCCACCCAGTTCATCACAGTATTCGGTGACCGTGTTTTTCAGGCGCTCTCGCTCTTCCTCGCTTTCGATTCGCTGGGAAACGCCGACATGGCTTGCCCCCGGCATAAACACCAGATAACGCGAAGGAAGCGTGATATCGGTTGTCAGGCGGGCACCTTTGGTACCCAGCGGATCTTTAACCACCTGCACCACCAGATCCTGCCCCTGGCGAACCAGCTCGGATATGTCACGGACCTTGAATTGCTGCTTTTCACTTTCAGCAACGCATTCGGTATGCGGAACAATGTCAGACGCATGAAGGAAAGCTGCTTTTTCCAGGCCGATATCAACAAACGCGGCCTGCATGCCCGGCAGGACACGGCTTACTTTCCCTTTGTAGATATTCCCGACGATGCCGCGCTTTGCCTCTCTCTCCACATGGATTTCCTGAAGGCTTCCGCCTTCAATCATGGCAACGCGCGTTTCAGTAGGGGTGACGTTAATCAGTAACTCTGCACCCATGGTTTCCCTCGGCTAATTTTTTCAGAATTCTTTTATCAGCGCTTCTGTTTCGCACAGTGGCAGGCCAACCACAGCGTGGTAGCTGCCCTCGATCCGCCGGACAAACTTTCCGCCAATCCCCTGAATAGCATAGCTTCCTGCCTTATCGCAGGGCTCACCGGATTGCCAATACTCTCGGATCTCTTCCGGTTCGATATCCCGAAACCAGACGTCAGTAACCACTAACTCCGTTTTTTGTTTTTCGTTGTCGGCCAGGGTTACCGCTGTCATCACCTGGTGCGAGCGCCCGGACAGCATGGAAAGCATCTGTTCCGCATGAGCAAGGTCCTGGGGTTTTTCCAGCACATTCCCATCACATACCACGATAGTATCGGAGCCGATAACCGGCTTGTTTTCCGGAGCAACAGCCACACCGGCCATCGCTTTGTCCCTGGAAAGGCGGCGCACATAGGCCTGTGCCTGTTCACCGGGCTGACGTACTTCTTCAACATCCACTTTCAGGACATCAAAGTCCACACCAAGCTGGGACAGTAGTTCACGTCGCCTTGGCGACCCGGAAGCTAAGTAGACCGGTGTAAGAGACATAGTTATTTACCTTATCGCAAACTGGCGGCGAATTCTGCGAAGCAGCAGGAACAGCCACGGCCATAACAGGAAGTTTAACAATGCCGACCACAGGAGCTCAGGAAGGAAGGTGATATTGGAGATCACATATTCAGCCCAGAACTCTATCAACTTGCCCAGTACGCCGAGGCAGGCCACCAACATTGCCTGTTGCCACAAGGAAAGGTTCCTCAGCAACTGGAAGTTAATGGCAACCAGGTAAATCAGGATAGACATGGTAAGAGCACGTACACCCAGCGTTGACCCCAGCATCAGATCCCACAACAGGCCAAGGATCATTGCCGAGCCGACATTTACACGGTGTGGCAGCGCCATTACCCAGTAAGTCGCCACCAACAACACCCAATTGGGGCGGAACGGTTCAAGCGCTCCCGGCCAGGGGGTTGTTTGCAGGATAAGTGCGACGATAAACGACGTCCAGATAACCAGATGGCCGCGCAGCGCACTTGATTTAGTCGCCATTGCCAGCCTCCGGTTTTGTCACTTCAGGTTGCGGTTTTGCATTCACCTTGCTGTCTACATCGTTGGGGGTTACTGCGGGCTTGGCATCCTCAGGGACGCTGACACCATTACGCTCAACACCGGTTGGCCAGACAAGCAGCACATAGCGTAGCCTGTCAAAACTCACTGCGGGCTTGGCGATCACATCGGCAAACGGGCGCTGGTTGTCATAGGCAAAGGATGTAATGGTTCCAACCGGGTATCCCTCAGGGAACACACCACCCAGGCCGGAAGACACCAGTTTGTCTCCCACATCAATATCCGTGCTGCTTGGAATATTATCCAGTCGAAGGGTATCAACCTCACCGGTACCAGATGCAATAACACGAATGTCGTTACGCATTACCTGAACGGGAATAGCATGGTTCGGGTCTGTCAGCAGGACAACCCGGCTGTTATGCGCCCCGACATAGGCTACCTGGCCGACAATGCCTTTTTCGTTGATCACCGGCTGGCCTTCGTAGACCCCGTTGGTCCGGCCTTTGTCGATCATAATCTGCCGCTGGTAAGGGGACGAATCGACAGCCATCACTTCAGCGATCATCTTGCGCTCATCCCGGACAAACGGCGACCCAAGCAACTGACGCAGACGCTGGTTCTCCTGCTCATACTGATCTTTCAGCAGCAGGTCACTTTTCAGGTGCAGGACTTCGTTTTTCAGGGCGTCGTTTTCGCTGATAAGGCGCTCACGGGAAGTCAGTTGGACAAACGTATTGTCCAATACATCACGGGGCATGTTTGCAGCAAACTGGAGAGGTGCAACAAACGAGTTCAAAAGGTAGCGCACGCTGGTAAACGCGCCTAAACGGCTGTCAGCCAGCATAAGGCTGGCTGACAGGAGAATCGCCAAGAAAAGGCGGAGTTGCAGGGATGGTCCCCTGCCAAATATCGGTTTCATTCAGTGTATTAACCTATAGAGACACACAGCCGAAGCTGTCAGTCTTCACTGAAAAGATCACCGCCATGCATATCAATCATTTCAAGTGCTTTACCGCCACCACGCGCCACACAGGTCAGCGGGTCTTCAGCAACCACGACCGGAATGCCGGTTTCTTCCATCAGCAGGCGGTCAAGGTCACGAAGCAGCGCACCACCACCGGTCAGCACCATACCGCGCTCGGAGATATCTGAAGCCAGCTCTGGCGGACACTGCTCAAGTGCAACCATTACCGCAGATACGATGCCGCTCAGGGGCTCTTGCAGGGCTTCCAGAATCTCGTTGGAGTTCAGGGTAAAGCTGCGAGGTACACCTTCTGCCAGGTTACGGCCACGCACTTCAATTTCCAGCACCTGGTCACCAGGGTACGCAGAACCGATTTCATGCTTGATACGCTCAGCAGTCGCTTCACCAATCAGGCTGCCGTAGTTACGGCGGACATAGTTGATAATAGCTTCATCGAAACGGTCACCACCAATACGCACTGAAGACGAATAAACGACGCCATTCAGAGAGATAACAGCCACTTCTGTTGTACCGCCACCGATATCGACCACCATAGAACCGGTCGCTTCAGATACCGGCAGGCCTGCACCGATTGCTGCCGCCATAGGCTCATCAATCAGGTACACTTCGCGGGCTCCCGCACCCAGTGCAGATTCACGGATTGCACGGCGTTCTACCTGGGTAGAACCACAAGGCACAGCAACCAGCACGCGAGGGCTGGGACGCAGTACATTGTTGTTATGGACTGACTTGATAAAGTGCTGCAGCATTTTCTCAGTCACATAGAAATCCGCGATCACGCCGTCTTTCATAGGGCGGATAGCTGCGATATTGCCCGGGGTACGACCCAGCATCTGCTTGGCGTCGTGACCTACTGCCGCAACACTTTTTGGCGAGCCGGCACGATCCTGGCGAATAGCAACAACGGAAGGTTCATCAAGGACAATACCCTGTCCTTTCACGTAAATCAGGGTGTTGGCGGTTCCAAGATCGATAGAGAGATCGTTGGAAAACATGCCACGAAGTTTCTTAAACATAGTGGTTGGTGAGTCCTGCAAGCACTTGGGAGTATTTTTTGTTGCGCTAACTTTATCAACAGCCACGCTTCCCGACAAGACAGCGTTCTGTCAAACAGGAGGCATGGCAAGGTTTTTGTCAAAACTAACTGGTTATTTGGACCCTTTTACGGGAATCAGTTCACCTCTCGCCAGAAAACCACACGATCATGGCCCCGAAATATACCGAAATAGACACTGGCCCGAGGATCCACATTTGCGTTGGGTGAACTGCCGTCCCAGTTCCAATAATATTTCAGCCAGGCAGGCATCGGAACAGAAGCCGTCACCTCCCCCTCAAAGCCCTGGTTCGAAAGCCAGTGAAGTGTAGTCCGTCCGTCGTTGAAATGGCTGTCAGGCCAACTGCGGCTTACACCAGCAGGAACCGGGGAAGGCACAATATGGGTACCGGAGGCAGTAAGGCTGACATTGCCGAGTACAGAACAGTTGTCCAGATCGTTGCGAACCCAGTCACTGCCATTCCAGTATCTGGCTTCCACATTACTTTTTACCGTTTCGTTTAATGGCCCCACCGCATATTCGACATGGCCTCTGCCATACCTCATCATCTGCGTGCCAAGCTCAACCGCAGTGCAATTTGCTCCGCACTCTCCAGCCTGCCCCGGATGCATGTTCTTACCGGTTAACTCACTTCCATCGGGATCACTAAGGCTGATGCCGATATCCATATTGTCATATGGACCATCCAGCACGGTCCCTCGGGAAAATACGATTTGATCTTCGATTGCGGCAACGCCTGCCCGCCAATTGGTTTCGATAGACTGGCTGGTTGTCGATTGAGTACCCAGATGGCTGTCCAACCGGACAGAAAGATTTCGCCCATCATTATCGTTTTCGGCGACGACACCTGCCGAGGCTTTTGCGAAGTTTCCTCGGTAGTTTTGTGTTGTTGCCCCTTTGTGGTTTTGGGCAACCAGATCACCGGATATAGAAAAAGGCTCCGCCATATAACTGAACACATGACAGCCCGGCGTTATGTCTCCATTATTCAGTACAAAATGATCCGGTATAAATCGCCCGACCGGCTTGCTGGTCGCGGGCTGAACAGGCTGCATTTTTCCATCAATAACAACCCCCGGGGAGCCCAGGTATTCATCCGGTGGCTCAGCGGTAAAGGTAAACACTCCCACTTCAGACACATTGAACTGGCGGGTGTTGTCATTCCCTTTCTGCCAGCCTGTAAACGTTGCGGGTTGATCGCAGACCGTGCCGCCGTTAACTTGACGACATCCTTCCACAATTGCGTTTACACCTGATGCTGGTGTCTTGAGGTTTGATGTAATCGCCAGACCTTCATGGGCGTAATTTGGAGTGGCTGTTGAGTAATCACAGAAGTCACCTGAAGAAGGTGGATTCTGCTGCCAAGCCACACCCTTAACGGTGATATCAAAAGGCTGTCCAGTCTTCTTAAACACAGGGCATCTTGCGTTGCCTTTTGTACAGATTTGCTCCGGCTCAACACATAGTCCGGCAGGGAAGCTGACGAAAGTGTCAAAGCCACTGATTTCGAGTCCCTCGTAATTATCGGTACCAGCATGTTTGGCATCTATCCTTATTTTACCCGCATCGGGATAATTGACATCAAGGTACCCGATGCCTTGCTCATTGAAATTTATCCGGACGTTTTTATAGTCTGAATCCAGCACCACATTATTTACTACCGGCTTGGGCGCGCCAATGATCTGCTTGGAATCTGGTATCTGATAAGAGAATTTGAAACCGACATTTCGCGGCTGGCTTAAATAAGGAATACACTGCCCCTCCGCCCGTCCCGGTGAGGAGTTAACCACTGCGGAAATTTTGATATCTGATGCCGGTTTTCCTGCCAGTTTATCGGGTATATCGAAAATGAAGCCAGCATCGTTAAATCGCAGAGTACAATAGTCCTCAGAATAAGGTCCTCCGCGGCTGCAGAGAGTTTTGCTTTCTGGATTGGTGGCGTGAGAAGAGCCCACAACATCAAGAACAATTGGTATACCGGACTTAAACTGTTTTAAGTAAGCCTTGGCAGTTCCATCTTTTAGCGTGACCGGGTTTTTCGACCACCCGCCCGTTATATTTTCAGCGTTTAACGTCGCTGTGACTTCTTCATCGGTAAACCTGTCGGTGCACTCGCTATTTTTACAGGCAAATACATTGATTTTTAGAGGAGAACAAGTAAGTGGAGTTTGAGTATATTTGATACGAAAGTGATCAAGCTTCTGAGGCTGAGGCTTGGAATTACACATTCCACTCAGATCTGCATTGTTTACAGCATCTTCATCATAAACCCATTTCGAATTACCAGACGTGATCAAATCACTATTATTTTCTACTGCAAAGGCACCATTGATAGTTGAATTACCGCTGACAGTTGTCTTACCCGCAGCATAAACCACACCTTTAAAATTAAGGTTCCCGGTAAACTCCAATGGACCCTTAACATAAATGAACATATTTTCAGGCTTATCATTTGGGCCAGAGTTTAAATTTACATTTCCAGAAATCCGCAATTCCTTGAAAAAAAAGCGAGTGGTTACACCACTTCCAGAAATATTTTCTAGGCCGGCTAAGGTACAGTTACCAAAAACATAGTCTCCGGGAGGATAGACTTTTGATTCAGGACAAAAAGAGTTCGAGATGCTGTCTAATTCATCTTCAATATCTTTAGGCGGTTTCATTTCTACGCCATCAGGCACGTTGTCTTCATCACCCGGTGGAAATACATCAACGCAGAGTGGAAGGTCGTTTGCAAATGAGTAACCGCCCAGGAAAATGCTCATCAACACAAAAACAACCCCGAAACGCTTTTTCATGAGCGGTAAACTCCAGTTTGTGCATCAACGACACATCGAATCGTCTTTGACCGACAGAGGGTAGAGGCTGAAAAGTCCATGAAACAAGAAGGCCCAATGAGTGCATCTGTCTCCGGGGAGAGGGGTTGCAGTATCAAGGAGCGCCGCTACAAGCGAGGAGGAATTCGTCCCCTGGTCATGTCCTGCATATCACCTTCCACAGAGAATAAGATGATGAAATCAATAAGAAACAAATTGTACGCAATTTATCACCTATTATGACCAGAGCAAAACAATGGGAAGCGTATTTGGATCAAATTTGTAAGAAGAAAATAACGTTTGCGGGATTTGAGAATACCGGGGGCAGTAACCAGCGAAAAATAAGAGGGTTAAGTGCCGACAAGAAACGGATAACGGAAGAGAATGAGGAAACTATAAGTGCAAGTTTGGTACCTGGAAGGAGGTTGGGTATTTATTGACATAACATGTGAGATTGCTACGTAGCCGGTTTTACTCCAATGCAGTCACCCTAAGCGTCCGTTTTACTCTCATGCAACCCGAGCTGTCAGAGGTTGTGCCGGAGCAGTTGTCACTTTTGCAAACAGCTGAGCTTGTTATGGTATACATGGTTTGCCCGGCTGAGCTCACAGCACCACATCCTAATTCCACCGAGCAACCGCTAAACCCTTCCAGTCCCGTGTCAGCGCCAATGTTCCAGGAAGCAGACACCCCGGAACACCCTGTACCGGTTCCGGACAGTGGGTACAACTCAGAAAGCGCCCTCTCGGCTGCGCTGCCAGCAGCGCTGTGAGCCCGGATGCTCCAGACTTCAATCGCCGTACTGCGAGACGTTCGCCCCAATATTTGTACTAACGCAGCCCCCAGCACCAACATCCCGACCAGCACAAAAATCGATGTCATGAGCATCGACCCTTGTTGCTGGTGTTTGGAACCATTCATTCTTCTTTTACGGCACATTGGCGATACTGACTTGATGGTGGAATGTAAAGTTCTGACCGGAAATACTGAACTCCGGCTTCATGGTTATCAGGGCGTTGCCGGCTGTTCCGGCTGATACCACAGTAAATATGCTGCTTGCGCTGACATCATTAACCAGTAACTGAGCCATCAGGGCACTTGCGCCCATCTGGGTTGGTTCAAGTTGGTTTTCGGAAAGTGCATAACTGGCGTACCGGCGAACCTCTCCTTTTGTTTCTTCATAGCAATAGCTCACCGGTGTTTTTGCCACATAAAACCGTTGCCGGGGCGATTCACTAGAAAATCGAAGGGGGCCTCCGGAAAACGTGATATCAAAGGTGTTGGCATCCGATCCCGCTGTTGATGTATCTATTACTGCGCGGTTAACACCATTGCTTCCGTTCACTGAATATACAGTAGAAACCGAGACAGGGTTCACCCACATAATTTCTCCCTGTGAAAGCGAACCGGACGGCATAATAACGGTACCGCCAATGCTTGTTGCTGCAGGATAAATTGGCAGAGAAAGGTAACGCCCCTTGGACAAAATCGGCAAAAACTCCAGGCATTGCCAATTACTGCCGGTTTTCACCCGGACACTGTTTGGGACAGCATCCCGGACCTCCCGCGTCATTCGTGCCAGTACAAAACGCCCTTCACCGAGGATATTTTCAGTTTTCACCGTATCCGCGTAGATATCTCCCCCAGCTCGAATAATGCTCCCCACAGAGAAGATCACGATCCCCATAATCACCACGACAGTGACCATTTCGATCAGGGTAAATCCCCTTTGGGCTGACCGGAGAAAACCATGCATCAGAAGTTACTCCTGACGGAGTTGAATTTCAGCTCAGTCCCACCTGGTGTCGTCACGGTAACCGATACTATTTTCTGTGCTTTCGCTGGAGGGTTGGCATAGGCAACTGAGACACTCAGTCTGTAGTTTTCATAATAATCCTGGTATTTCTCCCCGGATGAGTTCATGTCAGAGTTTTCATTCAGCCCGTTGAAATCATCAACGTCATCATAATCACCCCGCCCTTCGGAGTCAGGCCCCATTGTATCGGAGCAGGCCAATGCCCCCGGTGAAGACGAGCCACAGGCCGGAACGCCTCCGGTCGGTGTATTCTCATCAAACTTCTTGCTGTTTATTTCATTTAAAAGGGAGTGGGCCAATTCTGCTGCTCGCACTTCATGCAGGGCGCTGCCAGCACGTTTTGCCTGAGGAAACAGCAGTGTAGTCATCAACAGGATGGCAAACCCAAACACCACGATACCGGCAACCAATTCGATAAGCGTGAATCCTTGTGACTTTCTCGACATGATGTCACAGGGCATAAATATACCCCTCAGATTCAACCATAACCGGGAGGGTTTGGTTTCCAACAACAGTAATACAATCAGAAAGAAGGTTGCAGGTTAAATTGGTCTGCCCAAGGGGAGAAAAATCGACATTAAACGTAGAACTGCCACCATATTTGACTGCTGTCCCGCTTGGTAAAACGGACGCCTCGTCCTGCCAGTTCATCGCACCGGAACAGATACGCCCACTGCGTGCATCAAATTGCTGGATTCGGTAACTGCCGGATTGAACGTTTACCCGGTAGCAGCGGTCAGGGTTGTTAAGGCCAAGGATTTGGGCATGGCGCAACTCGGCGACCAGCGCATCCCGGGTCCCATATAGATCAAAGTCGCCAAACCCACTTAACCGGGGAATGGCGACCACTGAAAGGATACCCAGAAGCAGCACAACAACCACCAGCTCTACGAGAGTAAAGCCGGCACGCTTACTAAACATTGCTTCCTTAAACGGCATCAAACAAGCTATTTTTTATTCGCAACCAGTTCCAAACTTAATAGTGGTTTTAGCAGCTGACGCAGCATTTGACCCTGTTGCTTCTAAATATGTAACAATACAGGTAGATGTATTCGCTGCAGTTCCCTTGAATGAGTACGTGACAGATTTAGATCCTGCTGTAGTATTTGAGGACACTTCGGTCCAGTCTTCATTTAATCCAATAACTGCCGCACCAATCCCAGCAGAAGTCGCAGCTGGATAGCCATTTACAACAACGATTCCGTCAACATTTCCATCTGTAACACTGTCAACAGCTGCTTTACCGTACACAATACTTGCAGCGCCATCAATGGCACCTTTCAGCCCCTGAAGCGACGCTTTCTTAGCATCATCCTGGAAGTTAAGGAACTTCGGGGCAGCGGTCACTGCAAGAATGCCAAGAATCACGATGACTACCACCAGCTCTATCAGCGTAAAACCGCCTTGCTTTCTCATAAAACACTCCTAATTTAAATGAACTTCAATGCGGCCAATTGCCGGCCGGTAAGAGAAATAATGCCCATTGGTAGCGTTGCTACTTCCGGAGTTTTCCCCAGCTGTTTGGGATGCCAGCTGGTAGTAAAGACATCGAGGTGTTCCCCCCTCACTGTCTTTGGAAACAAAGTACCGGTAGTTACCGGATGCCAAATTTGACGCGTTACGGGTCGACCGGGGCGGGTTCTGAAGCAAGTTATCCAGCATCTCCTGGCACTCTTTCGCAGTAACCAGGTCAACATCTGCAATGCCGTTTTCCAGTGCAAACGGATACCCGTCACGCTCACTGCCATCAGATTCTGCCGACGTCAGGGTAAAAACCGTCCCGTCATAGTTAACCTGGTTGATGCCTGCGGAATTTCTGGGGCGGCCGGTTGCCTCCCATTGCGCCCTTGCTGACAGCACAGCAGTGGCAAACCCACCAGCCATCCCTTCCAAAGCTGCTACCTTGGCTTCATCTGTTACCTGAATAAAGCGCGGCAAGGCTGCAGCGGCCAATACACCGATGACAACAATGACGATAACCAGCTCAATCAATGAAAATCCTTTTGAATACTTCATTTTTCACCCTTTGCGTCATTTTTGCGGCATATTTAACGTCAAAATTTCGTTGATCATTATTCTCCCACTTTCATAGCGCAATACCAGCAAATTTTTCCTTGAAATCTTATAAAAACATGCGGTTAAATTACTTTTCTGTATGTATCCATCGAAATCCATAACTGGTGAAACATCCCTGTTATCTTGGGTGGTGAATAGGGTCCAAATCAGACCGCAATCCAACACGCCATTTGTTCTGACTACCGGGACGCCATTAGGGGAGAAGCTCACTGGAATACCATCGATATCCAATTGGGCAGGCCTTCCATTCAGCTCCCAAAGCTCCCGCAAGCTGGCTGCAGACCGGTACATGGTCGTCCGGTAAACCTCCCCACTGACCTTGCTGGCTTCTTCTGCAACCTGCTCTGATTTTTCCAACAACACCGCAACCAAAACCGCAACCAGCGCCAGGAATATTCCGGATACCAAAACCCTGCGATGAAGCAGCTCACGCGCCACGTACTGCATCCAACATGCCCCACATGGGCAGGAAAATACCCAAAGCCAGCAAAAGTACCATTGCAGCAACAACAGCCAACAGGATCGGCTCAATCCTCGCCGTCATGGTTTTTAGATCGTAATCCACTTCACGGTCATAAAAATCAGATACTTCCAGCAAAAGCTGGTCAATTTGTCCGGTTTCCTCACCCACTGAAATCATTTGCATCACCAATGGGGTAAAAATCCCGGTTTGCGATGCGGACGAACCTATGCTCGCTCCTCCTTCAATTCCCTGACGCATTTCTACCAGCCTGTTCTCCAGGTAACGGTTGCCCAGGGCTTCTGCTGAAAGCTGCAAAGCCCGGTTAAGCGGCACACCCGCCTGAAGCATCAAGGCAAAGGTGCGGGAAAACCTGGATAGTTGGGCCCTGTTCACCACCGCCCCGACTATCGGGAAACGCAGACGCCAGCGATCCCAGGTTTCACGCCCTTTATCGGTTTTCCGCCAGTTGCGGAAAAGCACCCAGCCCAGCAAGGAAACACCCAGCAATAAATGCCAGTAGTTCACAAAGAAATTGGATGAAGTGATCAGGATGCGGGTTGGCAGTGGAAGGTCTACTCCGAACCGGCTGAACATGGAGGCAAACTGGGGAATAACCTTGATGTTAAGCACTACAGTGGCAATACCAATGGCGCTCAGTACAAAGGTCGGGTACCGCATTGCCGTTTTGATCCGCCTGCGCGTTTCTATCTCCTGCTCATAATAAGCCGCCAGTTGTTCCAGAGACTGCTCAAGGCGGCCAGTGTTCTCACCGACAGCAATCAGGGAGATAAAAAGGTCGGAAAATACCTTGGGGTGTTCACGCATTGCCATGGAAAGTGCACGGCCATTTGCCAACTCTGAGGCAATATCTTCCAATGCCCCTTTAAGCAGCGGATGGTTGGAGCTTTGTGTCAGACCCTTGATTGACCGTAGAAGAGGGACACCAGCTTTGGTCAGGCTGTAGAGCTGACGACAGAAAATCACCAGCAAATCCAGAGGAACCGAACGCTGGAAAAGATCACCAAGGTTCAGAGACGTGCTGCCAGAGCGAGCACTGCCTTTGCGCAGTTCCAGGGGAATGATGCCCTGTTTCATCAGGGTATCAGCAGCAGCAGCCTCGCTCTTTGCTTCAAGCGAGCCACTTACCGCTTTTCCGGCTGAGTTCCGCCCCCGGTAATTAAAGCTCTGCATTTCCCGCCCCCGGAGTGACTACCGATGACGGGGAATGGGAGTCCCCTTCACCAAGCAGTATCACCTCATCCAGGCTGGTCAGCCCCTGCTGGGCCAACTCCATCGCACTGTTGATGAGCGGTTTGTAACCGTCTGCCCGACGGGCAACCTGACTGAAACCGACAGCATCGTTACCTCTCAGGGCATCGATCATTTCCTGATCCAGTTCCAGCAACTCAAACACACCGATCCTTCCGCGGTAACCGGTAAAGTTGCAGGTCTGGCAACCACGCCCACGGGAAAAAGGCACCGAACCTAAACCAGGGAATCGGCTGTGCAGCCAGCTTTGCTGGGCATCATCAAGCACTGCCGGCTCACCGCAGTCCTTGCAAACCCGGCGGACAAGCCGCTGGGCCATCACCGCCCTCACAGAACTGGCAACCAGGTAGCCGGGCGCATTCATGTCAAGGAGGCGCAATGCGCTGTCAATCGCATCATTGGTGTGGAGGGTGGAAAGCACAAGGTGACCGGTCAATGAAGCACGAAGCCCAATTTCCACTGTCTCCTCATCACGCATCTCACCAATCAGGATGATATCCGGATCCTGACGCAGAAAAGTCCGCAGAATCGAAGAGAACGTCAGGTTGATCTTGCTGTTTACCTGTACCTGGTTGATTCGCGGGAGCCGGTATTCCACCGGGTCCTCAGCAGTAATAATCTTTTTCGACGCCGAGTTAAGTTCATTCAGCGCACCATAAAGTGTTGTGGTTTTACCGGAACCGGTTGGCCCGGTAACCAGGATCATCCCATGTGGACGTTTCAGTTGGCGGCGGAAACGCTCCAGCAGGTCGGCAGGCATACCCACTTCTTCGAGGCTGAGGATACCCGCTGACTGATCCAGCAAGCGCATTACCACAGATTCGCCATATTGCACTGGCATGGTTGATACACGCACATCAACGGAATGCCCTCTCACCCGGATGTTAAAGCGGCCATCCTGAGGCAGGCGCTTTTCGGAAATATCCAGTCCGGACATCAGCTTAAGGCGCAATACCAGTGCAGAGGCGACACTGCTCTCGTTAAGCAGCGTTTCGTGCAGGATGCCATCGATTCGCTGGCGGATACGAAGGCAGTTGGAATCCGGTTCAATGTGGATATCCGACGCACCGACCTGGATCGCATCCTCAAACAGGGTATTAATCAGTTTAACAACGGTGACTTCTTCGCTGCCTTCATCATCGAGGCCAAACGAATATTCAGATGCCGTTGAATGCTCGGCTTCGAGTTGCTCTGCAAACGAGACAATTTCCTGGGTACGTCTGTAATATCGGTCAAAGGCATTAATCAGCTGGTGCTCAGGGGCAATCATCAGCTCGACGTTGTAATTGCCAAGCAGGCTGAACAATGACTCTTGGGCAGCAAGGTCGGCCGGGTCACTCATCGCCACACGCAGGGTCTGGTCGCGTTGGCTGATAATCATGGCGCGAAGGCGACGGGCATGCACTTCTGGCAGCAGGGAGACAGCTTCCTGTTCCACCGTCATCCGCGACAGGTCGATCAGGGGGACATCCAGTTGCTGGGACAGGAACCTGAGCAGTTGGTTTTCACTGAGGAAGCCCATGTCAATAAGCGTGGCGCCAAGCTTACGCCCCCGCCCCTGCTGGTTCTGCAAAGCCTGATCAAGCTGGTCCTGGGTGATGATGCTCTCATCAACCAGCAAATCCCCAAGGCGCTTTCTGAGTTTGACCTGCATAGCCGTTAACCTGCACTTCTCTGTAAAGCAGCCAGACGCTGCTGAATAAACTGTTGTGACTTACCTGAAATCCGGCCCAGTGACAGTGCCTGCTGGTAGGCATCTTTTGCCTTGTCTCCCTTTTCAAGGCGTTCCAGTGCAATGCCAAGCCCCATCCACCAACGGCCATCATATGGCTCTGCTTTTACCAGCATCTCGTAGCTGTTGAGGGCAATGTCTGACTCTTTCAGTTGTTGGGCCAGGGCACCCCGGACTGCCATGAATTCTGTTGATGCGGCAACAGGAACCGTCTTCAGTGTCTGCAATGCAGCACGGGTCTGGGACTCACTGACCAGAAGCTTGGCAAGCGTGAGCCGGACCAGGCCGTCCGGGTCATCACGTGAAAGCCCTTCCTGGAGGACGTTCAGGGCGGTTCTTACATCCCCGCGACCATAGTAAAGCGAAGCAAGCCCCTGCCTGATATCACGCCTGTCCGGCTGGTACTTCAGTGCAGTTTCAAGATGCTTTATCGCCCTGCGACTGTCACCTTCCGAGCGGTACTTCGTTGCCTTTTCAAGTTCAACCTCCGCCAGTTGCTCATGGCTGAGGGAAACCGTTTTGATGGTCAGTCCTTCACTGTCGCTGATAACTGTTTCCGGTTTTTCAGTGGCCTCAGGCATCGCAGTTTCCGGCGGCCGAACCACCTTTAACGGTTCACTTTTTTGCTGTGTTACCGGGGCAGGAACTGGCTTACTTTCCGCAGGCAACACTGGGGGTTTAGCAGCATTCTGTTCGGGAAGGGGCTGAATCCCTTCTTCCCCTGCTGCCTTTTCCGCCTCAGAAACAACCGGTTTTGTTTCCCCGGTTGGCTCTGGTTCTAAGTTTCCTGAGTCCTTAATGGGCGCCTGGATTGCCGTCAGTTGCACCGATTCAGTCTCGGTACGCTTGTGGGTTGGGCTGACCACAACCGGGGCAGCTACTTGAGGTTCAGCGCGTTCAACAACCGGCTCATTTTTCGCAGCTAACTCGGCATCTTCATCAAAAACGGGCTCGTTGACCGGTGGTGCAACCGGTGCTGTATTTGCCTTAGGCACATTATTTCCATCCAGAGCCAGATACCCCCCGGCCAGCAGGGTTAGAAGCGCTACCAAAGCAAAGAGAACTGCCGGCCGCCGGTTGGATGGCAGCGGTTTAATCTCAGCCGCCTTTAGGCTTCCCGCTTGTTTCCCAGACTCCGGAGCCAGGTCTTTCAGCATTCGGTTCAGTTCACTCATGGCTCATTCCACCCCCATACAAATGGGTAAAACACTTTTGGCTGGCGTGCCCCCAGGGTACTTCGGATAGCAACCAATGCCGCTTTACGGTCTACATCACGGCGCTGTGCACTGTAGGCTGCAATCAGCGCTTTGTGGCAGATCTGGTTGATGAGCCTGGGAATGCCACCGCTGGCCTGCCAAATCAGTTTGCTGGCCGCCAGAGGGAAAACGTTGGCCGCACCGGCACACTCACTGCGGTGAGCGATATAGGCAACCGCTTCAGCTTTATCAAGAGGCCGTAACCGGACACTGAACGTAATGCGCTGCCGAAGCTGCCTCAGGTGGTGCATCGCGAGCCTTTGCTCTAACTCAGGCTGTCCGATAAGCACCAGGTGCAGGAGCTTTTCCTGTTCCGTTTCCAGGTTGCCAAGCAAGCGGATTGCTTCCAGTGCGTCATCGGGCAATGCCTGTGCCTCATCGAGGAGGACAACCACTGACTTGCCTTCCTTTTTGCGGTGAATCAACTCCCGCTGGATCGCATCAGTCAGCAGCCCCGGATCCTGGGTTGTATCAATACCCAGCTCTTTAGCGAGTGCCATTCGGAGCTCTCGCCCATCCATCGCCGGTGTCGGGAGGTAGGCCAGATCCATGCTGTCCGGCAGTTCCTGCATCAACATCCGGCAGAGCAGAGTTTTCCCTGTACCAACCTCCCCGGTGACCAATACAAAACCTTCGCCCATAGCCAGTGCGCTCAGTACGGTCTGGATCCCCTCAACATGGGATGGCTGGGCGTGGAACAGCCCGGTATCCGGTGTCAGGGAAAAGGGCTGGCGGCTGTAGCCAAAATAACGCTCGTACATGATCTACTCTTCCGGGAACCACTCGGTGATCAGGCGGCGGGAGCGTTCGATCTCCTCCAGCCAGGTCTGATCGCTTACCACTGTTGGTTTTAGCAATATCACCAACTCAGTTTTCGTGTGGAGCTTGTAGACGTTACGGAACAGGTGGCCAAGTCCGGGCACATCCCCCAGCAAAGGAACTTTGGAAACCTGGTCGGTGACCGCTGATTTCATCAGGCCACCAATCACCACCACATCCCCGCTTTTGGCATGCACAATGGAATCAGACTCCCGGATGGTGCTTTTGGCCAGCGGCAACTGGAAAGTACCGAATTTAGAACCAAGGTTGATCTCCTTGGTTTCATTTGTCACATCCACCACTGTCGGGTGCACGTGGAGCAACACCCCGCCTTCGTTGTCAATCTGCGGGGTAACGTCCAGAGAGATACCGGAGAAGAAAGGCGTCAGTTCAATCTCAGGGGTGGACTGGGCATTGTCACCGCTTGCGTCACTGCTGGAGACATTCGTAACGTAATACTCGTCGCCGCCCACCTTGATGATGGCCTTCTGGTTATTTGCTGCTGTCACGCGCGGGCTGGACAGCACGTTTACATCTCCCTGGGTCTCAAGGAAATTGAGCACTGCATTGAAGTTGCCATCTGAAATTGTCAGGCTGGTTTGCCCACCAAGCTGTGCACCAACAGAATCAGTAGGAATCGACGCTCCGGGACGAGCAAGGCTCAGTACTGTGCCGCCAAGGGACTTGGTGATATTGCTCCACTCAATACCCTGCTGGTAGCTGTCGCTCAGTGTCACTTCAAGGATCTTGGCTTCCATGATCACCTGGCGGCGCAGGCGCTTTTGTGAAACACCAAGGAAGGTACGCACCTCACGCAGTTCATTTGGGTAGGCCCGCACAGTAACCAGGCTGGCCTGTGGGGAAACCACCACACTTCTTCCCTGGCCGGAGCCAATCATGGCTGCCAGCGCTTTTTCCAGCTGGCCCCAGAAGTTACTTTCTGAACTGGTCTGGATAGATGCCCCGCCGGTCGTCGTATTGCCGCCACCACTGCCGGAGCTAGAGTCTCCGCTGTCATCACTGTCACTGCCACTATCATCACTGCCGGAAGAAATAGAGCCGGTTGAAATCGTGGTCAGCGATGACCCTTTGCGCTGGAGCTGCAGGTAATCGACAGGAATGGTTTCTGTACGAAGCGTTGCAGGGAAAACCTGGATAACATTGCCGTTTCGCGTAATTTCATAGCCGTAAATGTCCGAGGCAACACTCAACACTTCATCCAGTGTGACGTCCTTTAATGACAGGGAAATCTTGCCGGACACATCCGGGTGGATAACCAGGTTGTAAGGCGTACCCTTAATCAGGCTGCCAAAAAATGCCTGTGCGCCGACGTCTTTCGCATTTACCCGAAAGCGGTTTTCCTTTGCGGCAACCGGCACAAATTGCTGTTCGCCGAATGAAGGCATCAGGTCATTGGTGACATCAACAGGCAAGTTTTCAAGAGGCTGGCGGTTTTGCTGGTTTGCCACTTCATTCAGAGCACCTTTCACTTCCTTTGGCTCACGGTGGCCCATATTCGCCGAGCAACCGGCAAGAAATATCAATCCCAGACTCAAAGCCCAAAAATTACGCATCACTCAAATTCTTCCTGTCATCAATACTGCTTTACCTGATCCCTGAAAAGGCTGAGTTGCCACTGCTTGCCATCCCTGTATAGCAGCACTGAGGAATCACTGATTTTTCCCACCCGGTACCCGTCAACCACATCGCCGGCGGCGACACTTTTTCCACCGATAACCGCATCACAGCTCACGGTGCAGATAATACTTTGCAGAGCCGGGAGCGGCTGCCTGACCTGCCGCGCCTTGGACACTGGCTTTTGCCAGCCAAGGGGGGCCGTCGGATCCACCGCCACGCTGCCGGCATAGCTGCAAACCGGTATCGCCAGCACACTCAGTGCAAAAACGACAACCAGCTTGCTCTTTATCTCTTCAACCCATTTCACGTTAACCACCAATAAAGTCCGGGCTGATACCCAGGGTGTAAACACGAAGCCGGACATCAGCCAACGGGTATTTGTCTACCTGATAATCCAGGCTGCTCCAGTAGTACTGCACCGGCATGCCTTCAAGGTCGCGAAGATAGGCAACCAGGTCGAAATAACGCCCCCTAAGCGAAAGCTCGACGGGGTGCAGGTAATAGCTGGCGACGTCTGAAACCGCCAGCTTCTCAGCCGGGAGGCTTTTCAGGCTGACAAGTTCCAGTCCTTTTGAGCGATGTAAAACATCTTCCAGCAATGCAGCCATTTCAGAAGGGGCAACCAGACCCGCAACTTTCTGTTGCAGCACCTGGCTCAACTTTTCGTCATCCGCTTTAAGCCGGGTTATCTGCTCATCAATTTTCTTGTCCGGACTGTCTGCCAGGGCCCCCTTGTACAACGCCAGCTGCTGCTCCTGGGTTCGAATACTGTTTTTGGCACTCTCCAGCTCGATTTTTTGACCGGAGAATTTTTGCTGCAATGGTTCAACAGCCAGGAAATAGATCACAAAGATCACCCCAAATAGCGATGTGACGCACATCAGCCATTTTTCTCGGGGGGTCAGTTGCTCAAATCGCTCTGACGCGGAGTCCAGATATTTCATTCTTTGCTGCTCTCCTTCTTCTGCTCTTCAGAGGAGAGTTCAAACAGCAGACGGTTTTTATCATCACGGGAAAGAGAAAGTCCGCTGAAACGTTGCTGGCGAAGCTCGTCAAAAGAGGTAAAGCGTTTTACCCATCCCGGCACGGAGTCTACGTCCCGTGCCTGGCCACTCAGATTGGTACGCCTACCAGATATATTAATCCGTGACAGTGACACATCCTTGCTGGCAGCCTGGGCCAGCTGGTCCAAGAACCCTGCGTATCCTTGCGGGTTACCCGTGTCATGCTCCTCAACCGCACTGAGAACCATTTTTTTAGATTCAATTTGTGTTTCCAGGGCTTTTACCTGATCAACTTTGGCCTGGGACGGTTTTCGCTCCTTGACGGCCTTTTTCACCATATCTACCTGTGAAACCAGGGATGACAGCTGCCGGTTGACGCTATCCAGTTCAGCCTGCTGTTGGGTTGCCCGGATGTGTTCATATCCCCACAATCCCACCAGCATCACCGTCACTATAAGATTGGCAACCAACAGACGGTTCAGCGTCAGCAGTTCCTGCTTGGGCCTGAGGGATTCAGGGAAAAGATTAACGGCCACTGGTGCTGGCTGCATTGCAGCCCACGCAAGCAGTTGGTTAGCCGTACCCGCCAATTCAGCCGGGGAAACTGACACACTAAGCCGTTCTGACAGGGCAGAACTCAGCTCATGGCCATCTTCTCCTTCGCAGGCGACAATCAGTTGGTTAACCGAAGACGTCCGCATTTGTGCGCTGAGAAAATCCAGCGAACGTTGCAGCTCCAGTGCCAGGCCATCCAATTGGAGTGACGATGACTCCGGCCCGGTCAGCATGGACTCAATGCCGCGGATCTGTCTGTGAAAACATGGGGTTTTGTCTTTGAAAGCGGTCAGGTGAAGTGCAGCCCCCTCATACCGCTGCAACAAAACGTCAGTCCCTTCTGTAAACGCTCCCCACACCAGCTCTTCAACAGAAGCACTGGCCAGCTCAGCCCCCGCCTGTTCACACCCTACAGCCGCAGTCAGCAGGTGTTTTTTACTGATGGCATAAACCTGGAGACGTTGCCCATTTATCGGGGATGTGAACCCATCAGCAACAATTTCATTGGGGGATTCGGAAATAAGGTCTTTTAACAAAAACGGGAGTGCACTGGAAAGCTCATCATCCGGGAGATGAGGATGGTCTATTTGCAGGCTTTGATAAAGTCCGTGCTTAAATACCGCCATTACAGATGTGTTTGCCAGCTTATTCCGGCTCAACAGCAATGCCACCGTCTCTGCCCAGGCTTCTACACCAGAACAAACGGCCATGTCAGTAATAATTTCCTTTTCACCTTTCCAGGCTACGGAGATTTCCCTGGCGGAAAGCAACAGTACAACTTGTTGGCTGGCACTTCCGGTTTTAAATAAGCGCAACCACCCTGCAGTTATCGACATATAAGAAATTTGATCCCTAAATAGCTACCAACAAACATCCGACTATTTATTTAACGCATACTAACACGCAGCCAAAATTAATTTTGCCTATCAATCGACGAAATGACACCTTTTATTTGGTGTATTGATCGCGGAAACGTTTCCTTCCTAATTTCACTTTTGTTAATAACGGACGTTTCATTGATGCAGCAGATAATTCAGGGGAGATATACCTACCCTGACACCCATAAACACCCAGATTCATTAACACATCCCATTCAGGCTTTTTCTCTACCCCAACAGCAACAATCCTGACACCTGTTGATTCACAGGCTCCCAGCATGCTTCGCACAAACAACTGGTTTTCTGCACGCTGGTGAATATCCCGAACAAGACTTCGGTGCAATTTAATAAAATCCGGTTGAATATCTTTTATGTAGTGAGTGCTGACAACCGTTCTCCCTGCTTTGTCTGCAATAATTTTACAGCCAAAGCCTTTTAACATCCTCGACACGTTTCTCATTGCATCCAGATGAGAAACCAACGACCCTTCATGGAATTCAAATATTAATCTTTCTCGTGTTTCACGGGGTGTTTGCAATAATTTATCTCTCAGCCAAGTGTAAAATTCACGCTTGGTCACACTATTCACGTTCACATTTAAAGATACACACTCTGAATGTGTGTGATTAGCATATTCAATTGCTTTAATTACAACGCACTCATCCAGCCTTTCGCCATAGCCAACGGCATTCAGGCCGGAGATAAACCTTGATGCCTTTATGACAAGCCCATTTTCATCCCTGATTCTGGCCAGCATTTCATCGTGAAGCTTATTACCCTGACCATCGACAACCTTCTGGTGATAGAATTCCGGGCCACCGTTATTGAAGACATGATCAAATAGCGTTCTCCAGCGAACACTGCCTCGTGCCTCTTCTTCCTCCAATGCCCGTTTATAGACAGACCAACTGTTTCCCCCCTGGAGCTTTGCACTGCGAAGAGCCATGTCAGCCTCATCCATTATCCGGCCACGGCGATCCCCGGATACAAATAGGGCAACCCCGGCATGGCACCAATTGTCCGTATCCATCGGACTGGGTGGAGACAGCCTCTCAAGCGTTTTAACCAGGTGATCCGTAAATTGGTTAACCTCCCTGGTCGGCTGGTGTACCAGCATAATGGCAAATTCATTGTCGAAGTAACGGGCCAGCACCGCTTCAGGGTATCTCTGGACCATATTGGAAAGAATTGACGATATTGACTGGATCAACTCGTCAGCCACTTCTTTTCCCTGATCCTGCACAAGGTCATCAAAATCCGAAAAGCGGACAAGAATCACTGCCCCCCGGCAGTCCTGCTCCTGCACCAGGGACTTCAGGCGACTGTCAAACATAACCCGGTTTGCGACACCGGTAAGCTGGTCAAGGAATGTATTGGTCCGGATAAAAGTATCAAACCGGCTTCTTTCCTGCCGGGCATCATTCAGCTCTGCAATGAGGTTATCCAGCGCTACACTGGCGGTTGAAGGAAACTCCTCGTCCCGGCCCACAGCGACCTCTTCACTGCGCCCGGCAAGGATCATCCGGCCACGGTCTTCCAGCATTTCAGCCCCCTGGAGCTGTTGCCTTAACCAACGCCCACCCCAGATAAGTGACAAAACAATGATGGAAATAGCCAGGCTGATTGACGCCATAGGCCCCAGTGAGTAGGCAAATTCAGAGTATGGCGGTATAACGGACAAGGTGACACTGAATCCGGGGTTATGCTTCAGAGGGTAGGTAAACTCCTGAATCTCAACCGCATAAGTAGTAAGCTGAAGCTCATTGTAGTGATAAAGCACGCCGGAATCGCTGTAGATTTTAAGTTCTACAACATCACTGGCTTTGAGTAACTGCGGCAGCCACTTGGAAAAATATTCGCTGTTTTCGGGGTTAGCCAGTTCCTGGTCAATAACCTCTGACATACCGGAAAGGTACTGAGACAGAAAGTCCTGCCCCAGTTTCTGAAAGCTGATAGCTCCGCCGATGAAAAGAACAAAAACAGCACAGATGACAATAAGGGTAACAAACGCGACCAACCGGTTGGTCAGTTTCATCCCTGAAGCTTTTCTCATAGAATTTGCTCGTGGTTAACCGGGGTTCCACTGCTTCGAACACCGTACCGTATTGAAATACTTTACCGGTTTCAGGTGCCGCCAGTTTATGCCCTGCTTTAATCACATCCAATAACGCGTGAGTACCGTTACTTTAACGGAATGCTAGCTTTAACGCATTACAAAGGAAGATAAATGGACTGGATTACCTGTGCGAAAAGTTATGTCACAGTCGTGGATATGGGCTCCCTTGCCCAGGCGGCAACCAAATTGCAGACATCCAGTTCCGCGCTGTCAAAACGCCTTGCCTGGCTTGAAAACCAGCTCGGTGTACAGCTCCTCAAACGAACCACCCGCAGCCTGACCGTCACCGATGCGGGTCAGCTCTTTTACCAGCGCAGCAAACATATTCTGGAAGACTGGAACCAGTTACTAGCCGAAACCACGTCAACTTACGGGGAGATCAGCGGGGTTTTGCGTATAGGTGCGCCTTTAGCAGTAGGCAGTCGCTTAATTGTCCACTACCTTTCTGAATTTCTGGAAGAATACCCCAAGATACAGGTAGAGCTCCACACGCTGACCCCTGGCCAGTTGCCGGACTTAAACTTGGATATTATGGTGACCCGGGAGCTGGTGGATTTTAACTCCAGCAGTTACATTGCTACCCGGCTGTATGACTTCCAACTGGGTTTTTATGCCTCCCCGATGTACCTTGCCCGTTATACCCCCATTACAGAGCCTGAACAGCTCACCCAGCACAACTGCCTGCTGTTTGCAGATAGCGGCCACCAGCAGGAGCGGGTGTTTGAGGATGGCCTGAGGCTGCGCCTTTCCGGTAATTTCAGTTCACGTAACCCTGAAGCGTTGGTCAGCGCAGCTGTCTCTGGAATGGGGCTGCTCTTAATCGGGGAAACCACCATCCGTAAAGAGCTCGACCAAGGACTTCTCATTCCGGTACTGCCAAGCCTTAAATTGCCGAAAGCAACGGCTTACGCTTACTACCCCAAGCTCAACTACAACCATACCAAAACGCAGTTGTTTATTGAGTTCATCAAGTCAAAAGCCAGGGGAACCGCTTCGACCCAAGGGAACTGATTCGACACAGCCAGCCACAAAAATACAGAAAAGCCCTGAAAAATCAGGGCTCTTTATCAATTCTGTTCAGGTTATCAGAACGGAATGTCGTCATCGAAATCTGGCAGGTCATTGTACTGCGGTGGTTGTGATGATGACTGCTGGGGAGCCTGCTGCGCTGGCTGTTGGTTGTAGCTCTGTTGCTGCTGTTGAGGCTGGTATTGCTGCTGAGGTTGCTGAGGCTGTCCCCAACCACCTTGCTGGGCAGCCTGACCACCCATGCCGCCACCCATACCAGGGCGCGAGTCCAGCATTTGCATTTCGTTACCCACGATTTCAGTGGTGTAACGCTCAACACCTTGCTGATCCTGCCATTTACGGGTCTGCAGTTTGCCTTCAATGTAAACCTTGGCACCTTTTTTAAGGTACTCGCCGGCAACTTCAGCCAGACGACGGTACAGCACAACACGGTGCCACTCGGTCTGCTCGCGGTTTTCACCGGTGTTCTTGTCACGCCAAGTTTCTGAGGTGGCGATATTCAGGTTGGCAACAGCACCGCCGTTAGGCATGTAGCGTACTTCCGGGTCTCCACCCAGGTTACCAACGAGAATTACTTTGTTTATACCACGGCTGGCCATATCTCACTCCCGAACCTGTTACTGACAGGCGCTGTCTGGCGCCCTCAAACTAATCTTAATACGGTTAAACGCGCATTGTATCACGGTGAAGAAAATGCGCGACCAGCCGGTTTGCAAAAACACGAACATCGCTGGCATATCCTTATTTAATCTATGCAATATCCGACCGTTTTTTTCATGGGTAAGCCAAAAAACAGACGTAAGTCGTATTTTCTTAATAATATCGCTATCTAATTGATGAATCGACCAACAGAGATCAACATCACATATTGAATGCAGTACAATGCTGGCATCCCGGAAATCCAGACAGTCTTACAGTACTGCCAAAACGTCTTTTTTTATGAAGGATCAGTTATGCTGAAAAAGTGCCTCTTCCCTGCTGCAGGTTATGGAACCCGCTTCCTGCCAGCCACCAAGTCCATGCCAAAAGAGATGATGCCCGTCGTTAACAAACCCCTGATTGAATACGGTGTTGACGAGGCCCTGGAAGCAGGCATGGACAGCATGTGCATTGTCACCGGCCGTGGGAAGCACTCACTGATGGATCACTTCGACAAGAACTACGAACTGGAACACCAGATCTCCGGCACCAGCAAGGAAGCACTGCTGACCGATGTTCGCAAGATTATCGACAGTGCCCATTTCACTTACATCCGCCAGCGTGAAATGAAAGGCCTTGGCCATGCCATCCTGACCGGCCGCGAACTGGTCGGTGACCAACCGTTTGCCGTTGTTCTGGCTGATGACCTGTGTATCAATGAAGAACAGGGTGTGCTTTCCCAGATGGCAGCACTTTACCGCCAGTTCCGCTGCTCAATCGTCGCGGTACAGGAAGTGCCTGAAGACGAAACCCACAAATATGGCGTAATTTCAGGTGAAGTCATCAAAGATGACCTTTACCGTGTTGACGACATGGTTGAAAAACCAGAACCGGGTACAGCTCCAAGCAACCTGGCTATCATTGGCCGCTACATCCTGACCCCGGATATTTTCGACATCCTGGAAAACACCGAACCGGGCAAAAACGGGGAAATCCAAATCACCGACGCCCTGCTGACCCAGGCGAAAACCGGCTGCGTACTTGCGTATAAATTTAAAGGCCAGCGTTTCGACTGCGGCAGCGTTGAAGGCTTTATCGAAGCGACCAACTACTGTTACGAAAACATGTACAAAAAAGGCAAATAATCAGCCTGTTAATCCGCTCTTCAAAGGCCCGCGTAATCATCGCGGGCCTTTTTGTTTTTTCTTACTGTACATTTGAACAGTAAAAACACTTCAACCCGCTCATTCTCTGTGCGATACTCATCGCCTTGGTTTTCTCATCGAAGTTAGGTTGATATGGATACCATTGACGTCCGCGGTGCTCGCACCCATAACCTGAAAAACATCAGTCTCACCATTCCCAGGGACAAGCTGATTGTCATCACCGGCCTTTCCGGCTCAGGCAAGTCCTCACTGGCATTTGATACCCTTTATGCCGAGGGGCAGCGGCGTTATGTGGAATCACTTTCAGCTTACGCCCGCCAGTTCCTCTCCCTGATGGAAAAACCGGATGTCGACCATATTGAAGGCTTGTCACCGGCCATTTCGATTGAGCAGAAATCCACATCCCATAACCCACGCTCCACAGTGGGAACCATCACTGAAGTCTACGACTACCTTCGCCTGCTGTATGCCCGCGTAGGCGAGCCTCGCTGCCCGACCCATAATGTTCCGCTGGCAGCGCAGACCATCAGCCAGATGGTGGACAAAGTACTGGAAATTGAGGAAGGCACCAAGCTGATGATCCTGGCGCCTGTCGTCAAGGAGCGTAAGGGTGAGCACGTCAAGCTGCTCGACAATCTTGCCGCGCAGGGTTTTATCCGCGCCCGGATTGATGGCGAGGTCTGCGATCTTTCCGATCCACCGACGCTGGAACTTCATAAAAAGCACACTATTGAAGTGGTGGTTGACCGTTTCAAGGTCCGCCCGGATCTCCAGCAAAGGCTGGCTGAATCCTTTGAAACTGCCATTGAACTCACCGGTGGTACAGCTGTTGTCAGCGCCATGGACAAGCCGGTAGGTGGTGAACCTGTCTTTGATGATCTGGTATTTTCCGCCAATTTCGCCTGCCCGCACTGTGGCTACAGCATGCAGGAGCTCGAACCGCGCCTGTTTTCCTTCAACAACCCGGCCGGTGCATGCGGGCATTGTGATGGTCTGGGTGTCCAGCAATTCTTTGACCCTGACCGTATTGTCCAGAATAACGAAATCAGCCTGGCCGGCGGCGCTATCCGCGGCTGGGATCGCCGGAACTTCTACTACTTCCAGATGCTGAACTCCCTGGCGGAACATTACGGTTTCGATGTAGAAACCCCTTGGATTGAGCTCAGTAAAAAGCACCGGGAGCTGATCCTGAACGGTTCAGGTGGCGAAACCATTGCCTTCAAATACATCAATGACCGCGGCGACGTGACTGTCCGCAAGCACCCGTTTGAAGGCATTATCAACAATATGTCACGCCGTTACCGCGAAACCGAATCCAACGCAGTGCGCGAAGAGCTGGCAAAGTACATCTCCAACCGCACCTGCCAGCACTGCGGCGGCTCCCGCCTGCGTGAGGAGGCCCGTCACGTCTTTATCGGCAAGACCAACCTGCCGCAGGTGTGTGAAATGAGCATCGCCGGCGCGCTCGACTTCTTTGCCGGCCTTGAAATGACCGGCCAGAAAGCCAAGATCGCTGAAAAAGTGATGAAGGAGATCCATGACCGCCTGAGCTTCCTGGTCAATGTGGGCCTGAATTACCTCAACCTTTCCCGCAGCGCCGACACCCTCTCCGGCGGTGAGGCACAGCGTATCCGCCTTGCCAGCCAGATTGGTGCTGGCCTTGTCGGTGTAATGTACGTACTGGATGAGCCTTCTATCGGCCTCCACCAGCGTGACAACGAGCGCCTGCTGGCAACCCTCAAGCACCTGCGCGACCTCGGTAATACCGTTCTGGTTGTGGAGCATGATGAAGATGCCATCCGGGAAGCCGACCATATTATCGATATTGGTCCGGGAGCCGGTGTCCACGGCGGCAGCGTGGTCGCAGAAGGTACCTTCCAGGAAATCATCAAAAACGATGCTTCCCTTACCGGCCAGTACCTGAGCGGTAAAAAAGCCATTGAAGTACCGGCCAAGCGTATTCCGCGTGACAAAAAGAAAGTGGTCAAGTTGACCGGCGCCAGCGGCAATAACCTGAAAGACGTTAACCTGGAGATCCCGGTTGGCCTGTTTACCTGTGTCACCGGCGTATCCGGTTCCGGTAAATCCACGCTTATCAATGATACGTTTTTCCGCATTGCACACCGAGCCCTGAACGGTGCGACCACCAGCGAACCTGCACCGTATAAAGCTATCAAGGGGCTGGAGCATTTCGATAAAGTCATTGATATCGACCAGAGCCCTATCGGCCGTACACCTCGCTCCAACCCGGCAACCTATACCGGTATTTTCACCCCAATCCGTGAACTGTTTTCCGGTACCCAGGAAGCCCGCTCACGCGGATACAAGCCCGGCCGTTTCAGTTTCAATGTGCGGGGCGGACGCTGTGAAGCCTGCCAGGGGGATGGGGTTATCAAGGTAGAAATGCACTTCCTGCCGGATGTCTACGTGCCATGTGACACCTGTAAGGGCAAACGCTATAACCGTGAAACCCTGGAAGTGAAATACAAGGGCAAGAGCATCCACGAAGTGCTGGAAATGACGGTAGAAGATGCGCGCGAATTCTTCGACTCAGTTCCCGCAATTGCCCGTAAACTGCAGACACTGATGGATGTTGGGTTATCCTACATCCGTCTTGGCCAGGCGGCGACAACCCTGTCCGGTGGCGAGGCGCAGCGGGTGAAACTGGCTCGCGAGCTTTCCAAACGGGATACCGGCAAAACGCTGTATATTCTGGACGAGCCGACAACTGGCCTGCACTTCCACGATATCCAGCAACTGCTGAACGTATTGCACACCCTGCGTAACCACGGCAATACCATTGTGGTTATTGAGCACAACCTGGATGTCATCAAGACGGCAGACTGGATTGTGGATCTGGGTCCGGAAGGGGGCAACGGTGGAGGCGAGATCATTGCCGAAGGTACGCCGGAAGATGTGGCTGAATCCACTGCTTCCCATACCGCCCGTTTTCTTAAACCGATGCTGGCGCATAAGAAATCAGCCTGACCCGTCACTGACAACTACCCGGTTACTGTGGTAAAAGACAGAACAGAACGCCTCTGTAAAACAGGGGCGTTTTTATACTTTCTATTGGTTTAACCTGCTGGCAGCAAGGCATGATTAACGCGCTAACTTTTTCTTCACCGCTTACGCAGATCCGTCGAAAGCCCCTGACCAAGCCATTTATCGCTGCACTTTGCGTGCTGTTTCTGGCTGCTACCCACTATTTCCAGCACAACCCCGGCGGGGCCGGCCTGGTGCTTTCCTTCAATGCCATGGCCTGGATTCCGTTCGGGCTGGCGCTGGCACTTGGCGTTGCCGAAATCTGCCGCCAGCATACCCTGCGTTATACCCGGCTGACACAAGTCCTGTTTATCAGCTGTATCCTCCTGACCATCCCACTTTTCTATCCCGATGCCGAGCCTTTGCTGGCAGCACAGCGAATATTAGGGCTCTGGCTTGGTTTGCTGTTTTTTGTCTGCCTTCAGCAGTTTGCTTTCAGCCACCCGCAAAGACAGTTTCTGTTATGGCTGGTTCTGGTGGCAGTATGGATTGAAGCGGTATTTGGCTGGACACAGTTCCTGTGGCTGGAGCCCGGCAATGCCATCGGTTACGACACAGAAGTAAACCGCCCTTACGGGATATTCCAGCAGCCCAATGTAATGGCGAGTTTTCTGGCTACCGGGCTGGTGTTGTCCGCTTACCTGCTAGCTCGTACCGCTATGTACCGGGGTAAGTGGAACTGGCAACAGGTGATCCTGCTTTTGACGCCGCCCCTGACCATTCCCCTACTGGTTGTAATTGCCTCTCGCACCGGCTGGCTGGGCGCGGCTGTTGGCGTCGTACTGATTCTCCCTTACCTCAGAAAATTTGCCCCGAAAGCGCCGCGCAGGTTGTGGTTTCTGATGGTGCTTCTCGGGCTGGCTGCCGGCAACTATTTCCTTCAGTCGGTCAATACCGACCTGATTGAGCATAAAACATCGCTCGAAACCGCACGCAGTGCAACCATTCCGCAAACCTGGGAGCTCTTTACCGAACGTCCCTTTGCCGGCTGGGGTTATGGGCGCTTTGAGCCCACCTACATGGTAGAGACGGCAAAACAATACCATGCCGGACTGACCGATAAGCCACCACTGGCCAGCATGGACCACCCACACAACGAACTGCTTTACTGGGCCGTTGAAGGCGGCATTGTTCCCCTTGCCGGCCTGTTACTGGCTGCAACGGTTGTTCTGCTTAACGTAATGGAAGCCCGATCCGGTACTAAGCTTGCCTTGGTCGCGCTCTTCTTGCCCATTACCCTGCACAGCCAGCTTGAATACCCGTTTTACCATTCACTGGTCCACTGGCTGGTATTTATCCTCCTGATTTACTGGGTAGACAACCTCACGGCAAAGTACGAACGTCGAGCAATTAAATACACACTTGGCCTCAAGTTGTTTGCCCTTACCCTGCCTTTGGCTGTGGCCTACGTTTCCATCACTACGCTCTATTCTGGTGCCATGCTGACCAAATACGAGACCACCAAACCCAATAACCCGGATTACCTAAGCAAGGTGAACAATACCTGGGTCTGGCGGGACCGGCTTGACTGGGACATCTACACAACCCAGCTGGAGCTGGGCATTAAACGAAACCGCCCCGACCTGATTGAATCCTATATCAAGTGGGCGGAAAACAAGGCGGTATTATGGCCTCGCGCAGCACTGTACCAGAACCTGATACTGGCATGGCGACACCTGGGCAATGAAGCCAGAGCAGAACAGATTCGGGAGGAAGCCGAATTTATCTTCCCTGGGAAGCGGTTCGCGGCTTCAAAGGCGTTGCCTGCCGTTACCGCCCCTGAAGCATAAACGTAAAAACCGCAGCCCTGCTGCGGTTTTCAATTTAATTAAACCTTTCGCGTAGAGTTAGCGAATGGTTTCTTCCAGTGCCCTCAGGCACAGTGAAACATTCTCACGACGGGCACCATAGCCCATCAGGCCAATGCGCCAGGCTTTCCCGGCAAGAGCACCAAGGCCGGCGCCTATCTCCAGGTTATAGTCATTCAAAAGGCGTGTGCGTACAGCTGCATCATCAACCCCATCAGGGATATAAACTGCATTGAGCTGGGGCAGGCGGTAAGGTTCGTCTACCACAAAAGAAAGACCCAGCTTCTCAAGCCCGGCTTTTAGCTGCTCATGAGCATCGCGGTGACGTTGCCACGCATTTTCCAGACCTTCATTGTGCAGAAGAACCAAGGATTCATGCAGGGCGTAGAGTGCGTTTACCGGCGCAGTATGATGGTAGGATCGTTTACCCTCACCACTCCAGTAGCCCAGCACAAGGCTTTGATCCAGAAACCAGCTCTGAACCTTACTTTTGCGGTTCTTAATACGCTCCACAGCCTTTTCCGAGAACGTTACCGGGGAGAGGCCGGGTACACAGGAAAGGCACTTCTGGCTGCCCGAATAAACTGCGTCAAGTTGCCACTCATCCACCAGCAAAGGCACACCACCCAGGGAAGTAACGGTATCGACAATGGTCAGGCAACCGTATTTACGGGCGAGTTCTGCCAACGTTTTGGCATCACTGAGCGCCCCGGTTGACGTTTCCGCATGGACAAATGCAAGCACAGAGGCATCAGGGTTCGCTTTCAGTGCCTGCTCAACTTTCTCAGGGTCAACCGGCTTACCCCACTCGTCATCCACAACCACAGCGGTGGCCCCACAACGCTCAACGTTTTCCCGCATCCGGTCACCGAATACACCATTTCGGCAGACGATAACCTTCTCACCCGGCTCTAACAGGTTCACAAAACAGGTTTCCATCCCGGCACTTCCCGGGGCGGAAACCGCCATAGTTACTGGATTCTCAGTCTGGAAAGCATACTGAAGGAGTTGTTTCACCTCATCCATCATTCCGATGAAAAGGGGGTCCAGGTGGCCAACTGTCGGGCGACTTTGAGCTTGCAAAACCCGAGGGTAAATATCAGACGGGCCCGGCCCCATCAGGGTACGTTGGGGCGGGTTGAAACTGGTAAATATCATTATCCTTCTCCTATTTGTTTCTTCCATGTTCCCATGGCCGGCACACTCGGACTTATCAAATTTGTAGTAATTTCCCCAGCCGGTTCAACTGTTATAACACAGAAAACAGTGATTCCTACGCCACCTAGACAAATTGTTAATATGACCCAGAAATAAACATGTTACATAAAAAGTGTTAATTAACAGCAATTAATACTAAGAAGAGATTAATAACTGAGTGTTTTTTCATCTTTTTCATTGACATTGTGTTCACGAATAATTTCAATAGACGCACTGAACTGCCGCGATCATGATGATCAGAGCGAATCAGAAGAGGTGCGTTAGCCAGGTAGTCGACTTGCGGAGTCCCAAACTCCAATGCAGGCCGATCAGGGGGTTTAACGCCGAGGCGAGATGCGTTTTGGGACGTTTTCTTGTCGGCCTTGAAGGTTGAGTCCTTCGGGCTGTCACCTGTATCGGCACAGGTGGAGTGCTTCTGGTAGAGACAACCGTCAAATTGTCCTCACCCTTATATCTAGCCTCCCCCCTGCCTGTACAAAAAATCACCCTTTTGTATAAATGCGTTCCCAATGGGAGGTGAACATAAAGTGAAAAGCATAACTGTCGCAAAGTTTGGCGGCACAAGTGTGGCTGACTATGCTGCGATGACAAATTCCGCAGCTGTTGTAGGGGCCAACCCGAATACCCGTCTGGTTGTTATCAGCGCCTGTTCAGGCGTTACCAATATACTGGTAGAACTGGCCAATGGCGTTTCAGATGGAGATAAACGCCAGGAACTTCTTGATAAACTGACGGCTATCCACTTCGATATCCTGGCATCATTGTCAGAAAACCTGGCAGTAGCCAATGAAGTGAATGCATTGCTTGATACAGTGGCAAACCTGTCGCTGTCTGCAGCAAAACAGCCTACTGACGCCCTGACCGATAAACTGGTTTCCTGCGGCGAACTGCTTTCCACTCATATTTTCACCCATCTGATGAATGATGCCAGCATGAACGCGGTGCGTTTTGATGTCCGCAACGTCCTTCGCACCGACAGCCAATATGGCAAGGCTGTCCCTGATGTCCCGGCTATATACGGGCTGGCCCAGGAAAAACTGCGCCCACTGTGTGAAAACCACATTGTGGTTACCCAGGGTTTTATCGGCTCCGACGAGAACGGTGAGACAACCACCCTTGGACGAGGTGGCAGTGACTACAGCGCAGCCCTGCTGGCAGAAGCTGTCGATGCTGGTACGCTTGAGATTTGGACAGATGTACCGGGCATCTACAGTACCGATCCCCGTGTTGCACCCAAAGCATCCCCAATCCCGGAAATCAGCTTCAGTGAAGCATCTGAAATGGCCAATTTCGGTGCCAAGATCCTGCACCCGGCAACGCTGATCCCCGCCATGCGCAAGCAAATCCCGGTTTTTGTCGGTTCATCCAGAACACCAACAGAAGGTGGCACCTGGATCCGCCAGCAGGCAGAAACTTCTCCGGTATTCCGTGCGGTCGCCCTTCGTAATAACCAGACCATGGTAACGCTGACCAGCCTGAACATGTTCCATGCCTATGGCTTCCTGGCAGAAGTGTTCCGAATCCTGGCCAAGCACAAGGTTTCCGTAGACCTTATCACCACATCAGAAGTCAGTGTTTCCCTGACCCTGGACCAGACCAATACCCGAGGCGGGGCACCGGATTTGCCTGATGCAGCCAGAGAAGAACTGTCTGAGTTGTGCCGGGTGAAAGTAGAACAGGGATTGAGCCTGATTGCCCTTATCGGCAACAAAATGGATGAGAACCGTGGTGCGTGCTCCCGGATTTTCTGCTCGCTGAGTGAATTTAACCTGCAGATGATCTGTTATGGTGCCAGCGCCCACAACCTGTGTTTCCTGGCCGATGAAAGCGAAGCCAGGGACATTGTCCGCACTCTGCACACTGCTATTTTCGAATAACCGGAATACGCAAATACAGCAAGGGCTCCCACGGGAGCCCTTGCAGATTGCACATCTCACCGGCCACTACCGGTAATGCATATTGACCCTGGCTGTCAGCTTGGTGACCAACTCATAGGCGATGGTGCCAATGTGCTGCGCCACAATCTCTGACGGCAGGGGTTCTCCCCACAGTACAGCTTCATCCCCCACCTGATCAGCCGCATCCGGCCCCAGATCAACCGTCAGCATATCCATGGACACCCGTCCGGACAGCGGAACGATGCGGCCATTGATATAAACAGGGGTGCCGTTTGGTGCCATACGCGGGTAACCGTCACCGTAACCAATGGCAATGACGCCTATCTTGGTGTCACGCTCACTGACCCAGTTGGCACCATAGCCTACCGCTTCACCCTGCTTGACAGTGCGCACGGCAATCAGGCTTGAAGTCAGGGTCATCACCGGCTTGAGGTTAAAATCGGCACCGGTTTTTTCTGCAAGCGGTGAAACGCCATACATGCTGACCCCCGGTCGAATCCAGTCCTGGTGACTGTCAGGCCACAAAAGGATACCCGGGGATGCAGCAAGGGAGTGTTCTCCCTCATACGGTGCGGTCAGAGTGTTGAAAGCTTCAATCTGCCTGGCTGTTACATCGCTGTCCAGCTCATCGGCACAGCCAAAGTGGGTAATGAAACGGACAGGCTTTTGGACGTTGTCACACGCTTCCAGACGAGCCACAAAATCGGCCACTTCTTCCGGGCGTATGCCCAGACGGTGCATACCGGTATCAATTTTCAGCCAAACAGAAACCGGGCGTTCCAGCTCAGCCTGTTCCAGTGCTTCAAGCTGGGTCGGGGTGTGGACCACAGTCTCAATATTGTTGATAACCAGGATAGGCAGGTCAGAGGGTGAGAAAAAGCCTTCCAATAGCAGGACACGCTTTACGATGCCGCCGGAGCGCAAGGCCAGAGCCTCTTCTATCCGGGCAACAGCAAAGCCGTCACAAAGATCATTTACTGTACGAGCTACTTCAAGCAGACCATGCCCGTATCCGTTAGCTTTAACCACCGCCAGGGCTTTGCTGTCAGGGGCATAGCTTTTAAGTATGCTGAAATTATGGCGCAGGGCGTCAATATCAATATGGGCAGTCGCCGCTTTCATCCTTTGTATCCCTGATTATTCGTCGTCGTAAGCCGGGCCGGCATAATTGTCAAAACGGGAGAATTGGCCTTGGAAGGTCAGGCGCACCGAGCCGATTGGGCCGTTACGCTGCTTACCGATGATGATTTCGGCAATCCCCTTAAGTGCACTGTCAGGGTGATACACCTCATCACGGTAGATAAACATGATAAGGTCGGCATCCTGCTCGATCGCACCGGATTCACGAAGGTCCGAGTTAACCGGGCGTTTGTCAGCTCGTTGTTCCAGGGAACGGTTAAGCTGCGACAGGGCAACCACAGGGACATTCAGCTCTTTGGCCAGCGCCTTGAGGGAGCGGGAAATTTCTGCGATTTCCAGGGTACGGTTATCCTGCATACCTGGGACGCGCATCAGCTGGAGGTAGTCCACCATGATCATGCTGATACCACCATGGTCACGGGCAATGCGGCGTGCACGTGTACGAACGTCGGTCGGGGTCAGGCCGGAGCTGTCGTCGATGTACATATTGCGCTTCTCCATCAGGATACCCATGGAGGAAGAAATGCGCGCCCAATCCTCATCGTCCAGCTGGCCGGTACGGATCTTGGTCTGGTCGACCCTGGACATGGATGCGAGGATACGCATCATCAACTGTTCAGCGGGCATCTCAAGGGAGAATACAAGAACGGGCTTGTCCTGCTCCATCATTGCGTTTTCGCACAAGTTCATGGCGAACGTGGTTTTACCCATTGATGGACGCGCCGCAACAATAATCAGGTCCGATGGCTGCATACCGGCAGTTTTCTTGTTCAGGTCGGTGTACCCGGTTGACACGCCAGTTACGCCGTCCTGGGGAGACTTGAACAGGATCTCAATGCGCTCAAGGGTTTTATTAAGCACATTGTCGATGGCCTGAGGGCCTTCGTTCTCACTGCCGCGGTCTTCGGCAATGGCAAAGATTTTACTTTCTGCCATATCCAGCAGGTCGTCCGAATTCCGGCCCTGGGGATCATAACCGGCATCGGCAATTTCATTGGCAACCCCGATAAGGTTACGCACCACCGCACGCTCCTGGACGATATCAGCATAAGCGGCAATGTTGGCGGCACTTGGGGTATTTTTGGCAAGCTCTGCAAGGTAAGCGAAGCCGCCTACATCTTCGAGCTCATCATTTTTTTCGAGAAATTCTGAGAGGGTAATCAGGTCAAGTGGGTTCCCACCTTCCAGCACACGCTTGGCAGCTTCAAAAATGATACGGTGGGGACGGCTGTAAAAGTCATTCGCAACCACCTTTTCAGCCACCGCATCCCAGCGTTCATTATCAAGCAGAAGGCCGCCAATAACCGACTGCTCTGCTTCCAGCGAGTGAGGCGGCACCTTGATCGCGTCGAGTTGTTTATCTGATTTTTTGACGTTTCGGTTTTCTGCCATTGTGTTCTTTCGCCCTCACTCTCTCTGGCGTCACGTGTGTTTCAGCCGGTCATTATAACGTTACTGTGACGCAGATGCTTAGATTCTCGCTGCAGTTAACGAAATCATGACGTAAAAGCAAACAGCTGTAGGTAAACTATGCCGCGAATCCGAGATAACCGCCAGTGAGACCCTGCTTGTCGTACCGCTATTTTCTGCTGTTTCCGTTGTTTTTTCCCGGCTTGTCACTGGCTTCGGAGAGCGAACCATCACCCTGGCTGACCGAGATAGAACTCGGCTACCAGTCCCTTTCCGGTAACTCCGACTCCTCTGCGTTTAACACGCGTATGGCTGCCAGCTATACAAAAGGCCGGATTAAAAATACTGCCGAGTCAAAATACCTGCTGGCGGAAAAAGACGGCAAGGAAGACAAGCGGAAATTCCAGCTCAATGCCCAAAGCAACTACAAGTACGATGAAAAGCGTTATGTGCTTGCCAGTGGCAGCTACGTAGATGACAGGTACGGGCCTTATTTTTCCGATGTGGTTATTGCGACAGGTTTGGGTTACCAGGCAATACGCAGACGGCACCTGCAGCTCACCCTTGAACTGGGCCCCGGTTACCGCAGGCAACGGCCAAACCTGGATGAAATAGACAGTGACGACAAAATCCTGCCTTACGATGTGGACGAGATCATCGTCCGTGGCCAGATGAACATAGAATGGCGCCCGCGCAAGAACGTGACATTCGACCTTACCCTGACCGGCATTGCCGGGAAGAGTAATTCAACCATTGAAGCAGATACCAGCCTGACTGCCAGTATCACTGACACCCTGGCGGTAAAAATCAGCAATACCCAGAACTACAGTATTGAAGTGCCTCCAGGGCTTAAAAACCGGGATTCAGTCATGACGGTGAATTTGCTGTATAAGTTTTAGATCCTAGATCCTAGGTTCTGGGTTCTGGGTTCTGGGTTCTGAAGATTTTGCTTGCATCCTGATTTCCAGGACCTTCTCTTCCCAGGTTCGTCTTTTCCGTTTTCCAGATACAAAAAAACCAGCCCGGAGGCTGGTTCTTTTGGGTTGTGATGCAGATTACTCAGCAACAACAACGATTTTCGCAGTAGCGAATACTTCTGAGTGAAGCTGGATGCTAACTTCGAACTCACCAGTAGTGCGCAGAGCACCTTCTGGCAGACGAACTTCGCTCTTCTTCACTTCAACGCCAGCAGCAGTGATTGCATCGGCGATGTCGCGAGTACCGATAGAACCGAACAGCTTGCCTTCGTCACCAGCTTTAGAAGCGATTTCTACGCCTTCCAGAGCTTCAACAGCGTTAGCGCGTACTTTTGCAGCTTCCAGAGCTTCAGCTACTTTAGCTTCCAGCTCTGCACGGCGAGCTTCGAAAAACTCAACGTTAGCTTTAGTTGCCATAACAGCCTTGCCCTGTGGGATAAGGAAGTTACGAGCGTAGCCAGATTTAACTGCAACCTGATCGCCAAGACCACCCAGGTTAGCGATTTTATCAAGCAGAATTACTTGCATGGATTAATCCTCTCTAACTCAGTGGTGATTACTGGTGCTTGTCAGTGTAAGGCAGCAGAGCCAGGTAGCGTGAACGCTTGATAGCGCGCGCCAGCTGACGCTGATACT